>JABWBQ010000075.1 GCA_013360395.1 Flavobacteriales bacterium | reverse complement strand
CTCGGGGCGCCGGGCCCGCTTGGGCAGCGGGCCGTCGGCATCCAGCACCAGGACGGTGCGCTGGGCGGGTGCGGCAAGCACACCGTGCAGCAGCACGGCCATGGCGACCGCACGGGCGGCCCGGTGCGGGGAGGTGGCTTTCACGGGCGCCAGTCGATGGGGGGCAGGCCCTGGGCCTGGAGGATCTCGTTGGTGGCCGAGAAGTGGCCGCAGCCGATGAAGCCGCGGTGGGCCGAGAGCGGGCTGGGGTGGGGGGCCTTCAGCACGTAGTGGCGGTCCGGCGGCACCAGCGCCTCCTTGCGCTGGGCGTGGCGGCCCCAGAGCAGGAACACCAGGCCGCTCCGCTCGGTGGCCAGGGCCTGGATGGCGGCGTCGGTGAAGGTCTCCCAGCCCCTGCCCTGGTGCGATCCGGCCTGGTCCGCGCGCACGGTGAGCGTGGCGTTGAGCAGCAGCACGCCCTGGTCGGCCCAGCGGCCCAGGTCGCCATGGGCGGGTCGGGGCAGGCCCAGGTCGCGCTGCAGCTCGGCGAAGATGTTGGCGAGCGACGGGGGCGGCGGCACCCCGGCGGGCACGCTGAAGCAGAGCCCGTGCGCCTGCCCTTCGCCGTGGTAGGGGTCCTGTCCGAGGATCACCACCCGCACGGCCTCCAGCGGGGTGCGGGCGAAGGCGCGCAGGATGTCCCGCCCGGCCGGGAACACGCGGTGCCGGGACCGCTCCTCCTCCAGGAAGGTCTTCAGGGCCCGGAAGTAGGGCTTGGTGAACTCGGCACCGAGCACGCGCGACCAGCCTGGACCGAGCTCGGCGGGGGGGGCGGTGGTGGTGGTCATGGTCGTCGTGTCCCGAAAGATCGCCAACGGATCGTTGAAACATTTTCGTTGGCCCGGTCGTTCCACGCGATAACTTTGGACGGAACGGAACGTTACAACTACGTCCAAGGAACGTAGCAAACGAACGCAGAACGATGAAAAAGGTGCTTCTGGTACTGGCGGTGGTGGCGGTGGGCGCTGTGCTCTTCAGCTCCTGCAGTTCCTCCCACAGCTGCCCGGCCTACTCCAAGACGCATCAGGTGAAGGCCGAACGCCCCGCCTGATCCCCCACACGACACGCTTCAAGCCCGGCCCGAAGGACCGGGCTTTCGTGTTCCCGGTTCAGCGGTAGGTGAAACGCAGCTCCTGGACCAGGTCGTCGCGCAGGCTCAGGGCCACCGGGCAGGTGCGTGCCACCTCCTCGAGCTCGGCGCGCATGGCCGCATCCAGCCCCGCACCATCCACGGTGATGTCCACCTCGATCCGCGACACCCGCCGGGGGTTCGCGGCCATGTGCTTGGTGACCTGGGCCGAGAAGCCGTGCAACGGGTAACCCTTGTCACGCGCCCGGATCCCCACCACCGTCATCAGGCAGCAGGCCAGGGCGGTGCTCATCAGGTCGGTCGGCGAAAAGGCCTCGCCCAGCCCGCGGTTGTCCGGCGGCGCATCGGTCAACAGGGTGCTTCCGCTGCGGGTGTGCCGCGCCTCGGTGCGCAGGTCGCCCAGGTAATGGACGGTGGAGGTGCTCATGGTCGTTGGTCGGCAAGGTAACGTGGTCTGCATAACTTTGACCTCCTCCATGCGGGCCCCGATCCTTCTACTGCTGCTTGTGCTGCCGGCCTGGCTGTTGGCGCAGCAGACGGTGTACGACGAAACGCGGATCCTCTACAAGAAGGAGCTCCACGGGGGGCTCATCGCCCACGGGGACGGCTGGGGCGCCAACCTCTTCCACGGCAAGCACCGCACCGCACGCTCGCGCCGCATGATCGGTATCGAGATCGTGTGCATGAAGCACCCCAAGGAGATCAAGAGCTTCAACCCGTACTACGAGGACGCCCGGGGGTATTTCTACGGCAAGCTCAACAGCGTGCTGCTGTTCCGGCCCACCTGGGGGCGCAAGGAGCTGATCACCGACAAGCTGCGCAAGAGCGGGGTGGAGGTGAACTACGTCTGGGGCATCGGCCCGTCCATCGCGATGCTCAAGCCGGTGTACCTGCAGATCGGCAAGCCCAGCCTGCCCTACGAGACGATCGCCGTGGAGCGCTACGACCCGCAGCAGCATTACCCGGACGACATCTTCGGGCGGGCCTCCTGGTTCAAGGGGATCGAAGGGTCCACCTTCCGCTTCGGGGGCTTCGCCCGCTTCGGGCTCAACTTCGAGCACTCCGGCGCCGCCGCCGGCATCAAGGCCCTGGAGGTGGGCGCCAGCATCGACGTCTTCCCCGAGCGCCTGCCCATCATGGCCGAGCTGGACGGGGTGGAGAACAAGCAGTTCTTTCCGGAACTGTACCTGAGCGTCCAGTTCGGAAAGAAGTACGTACGATGAGCATGGAGGAGAACGTACAGGCGGCACGCCCGGCCCGGCGGCCCGAATGGCTGCGGGTGAAGCTGCCCACGGGCGAGAACTACCGCAAGGTGCGTTCCATCGTCAACGAGCACAAGCTGCACACCATCTGCCAGAGCGGCAACTGCCCCAACATGGGCGAGTGCTGGGGCGAGGGCACCGCCACCTTCATGATCCTGGGCAACGTGTGCACGCGCAGCTGCGGCTTCTGCGCCGTTTCCACCGGCAGGCCTGAACCGGTGGACCCCTTCGAGCCGGCCCGCGTGGCCCGCAGCGTGGAGCTCATGGGGGTGAAGCACTGCGTGATCACCAGCGTGGACCGCGACGACCTGGAGGACTGCGGCGCCGACACCTGGGCCCGCACCATCCGTGCCGTGCGGCGGCGCTGCCCGGGCACCACCATGGAAACGCTGATCCCCGACTTCAAGGGGCAGTGGCAGCACCTGGCGACGGTGCTCGCGGAGGCCCCCGAAGTGCTCTCCCACAACCTGGAGACCGTGCGCCGCCTCTCGCGCCAGGTGCGTGTGCAGGCGCGCTACGACCGCAGCCTGGAGGTGCTCATGCGGGCCGGGAAGGCCGGCCTGCGCACCAAGAGCGGCATCATGCTCGGCCTGGGCGAGACCGACCGCGAGGTGCTGGAGACCATGGACGACCTGCGGGCGGTGGGCACCCAGGTGATGACCATCGGCCAGTACCTGCAGCCCACCAAGGCGCACCTGGAAGTGCAGGAGTTCGTCCACCCCGACCGCTTCGCGCGCTTCCGGGAAGAGGGCCTGGCGCGGGGTTTCCGCTTCGTGGAAAGCAGCCCGCTGGTGCGTTCCAGCTACCACGCCGAACGCCACGTGCACTGACCGGACCTGTGCGGAACGGGTGTTTTGTGGTCGGCGGCAGACCGGAAGGAAGCCGCGCCCGACTATCTTTGTGTTCCTTCGTCCACGAATCACCACCGGCCACCCCGAAACCGACCATGACCCGAGCAGTACGCAACGGCCTTCTGGCCACCACCACCGTCGCCCTCGCCATCGCCGCCATCTGGTCCGGCGAACAAGGTCTCCGCTACACCCCGCGCACGGACGGCCCCCCGGCCGGCAGCGCGCGCGGTGCCATGGAATACATGACCAAGGTGCGGGGCAATCTGGCCACCGGCCGCATCGAGCCCGGCGACCGCCTCGCCATGGAGGCCGCCGTCAACGCTTTCGGAGGCCCCAAGAGCGTGGGCCTCGAATGGCAGGAGATGGGTCCCGACAACGTGGGCGGCCGCATCCGCACCATCGTGGTGGATCCGGCCAACACCCAGGTCCTGTGGTGCGGCGGGGTCTCCGGTGGCCTCTACCGCTCGACCAACGGGGCCAACACTTGGGAGAAGATCCCGACCTTCAATGAGAACCTCTGCATCAGCAGCATCGCCATCCTGGGCAACGGCCATGTGTACGTGGCCACCGGCTCCACCTCCGAAGGGCAGTCCGGCACGGGAGGCAGCGGCTTCATCGGCAACGGCCTGTTCATGACCGCCGACGGGGGCGCGACCTTCACCCAGGTGTTCGGCACCACCACCAACTGGACCACCAGCGACGACTGGGCCATCGTGGACAAGATCGTGGCCCACCCCACCGAGCCCACCAAACTGTGGGTGGCCCATGTGAACGGCCTGGCCCTGTACGACGAGAGCAACAACAGCCTCACCCCGGCCCCCGGGCTCCCCACCTCGTTGTGCAGGGCCCTGGAGATCGATGCCGACGGCTCGACCCTGATCTGCAACATCGGCAGCACGTGCTACGTGAGCCGGGACGGCGGTGCGAGCTTCGACAACATGACCCTCAACGACAACAACTTCCCCAACAGCCAGATCGGGCGCATGGAGTTCGCCATCTCCCCGGATGACGACAACTACATGTACTGCATGATCGCCACCGGCGGGGGGCAGATGAACGGCGTGTGGGCCACCACCGACAAGGGCTTCAACTGGTTCCGCATCTGGCCGGCCGGCTTCGGCAACAACGGCGTGCCCGAGCTCGACATCTTCGGCGACAACAGCCAGGGCTGGTGGGACAACGTGCTCGCCGTGGTCCCCGGCGAACCCGACCGCATCTGGCTCGGCGGGGTCTCCCTGTGGACCACCAGCCTCAACGCCCAGCCGGTGCAGCTGGCGCTGGCCTTCGATTTCCCGGGCTGCTTCAACTGTGTGCATGCCGACATCCACGACATCACCTTCTCGCCCGACGGGCACACGGTGTACGTGGCCTGCGACGGCGGCATCTACGTGAGCCCCGACCTCGGCGGGGTGTTCTACGCCGGCAACCGTTTCCTCAACATCACCCAGTTCTACTCGCTGGCCTATTCGCCCAAGGGCAAGGTCATGGGCGGCACCCAGGACAACGGCACCCAGTACATCCGGCTCACCGGCGGCAACACCCCCCAGGAGGCCGTGGAGGTGAGCGGTGGCGACGGCTTCGACTGCGAGATCTCGCAGATCGACCCCAACATCCTGTTCTCCACGGTGTACTTCGGCTCGCTGGCGCGCTCGGCCGACAACGGTGTCAACTTCGGCGATTTCTACGACGCGCGCGTCCTGGCCCTGGGCACGCCGGGTGAACTGGGTGGCGCTGGCCTGGGCGACTTCTACACCAACATCCGGCTCCACGAGAACTGGAACGACGTGAACAGCCAGGACAGCATCACCTGGCAGAACAACACCGAGGACACGCTCTTCTTCGGCGAGGTGATCACCTACAAGGGCCGCATGCCCCAGATCGACCAGTACCACACCATTACCCAGGCCATGGTGCTCCCGGACGAGGAGCTCCGCCTGCAGGACCGTGTGCAGACCCTCTTCGCCGTGGGCTTCTCCGCCGCCCAGGGGGTGTGGGTGACCCGCGACGCCTGCCAGTTCGTGGAGAACCCCGAGTGGTGGCGGGTGGCGAACAACGCCGGCGGCAGCGTCAACGTGCTGGAATGGTCCGCGGACGGCGACCGCCTGTTCTGGGGCACGCTCGAGGGTGAAGTGTTCATGGTGGAAGGCTTCAACAACGCCTACACGCTGGACCAGGCCGATGTGGAGCTGGGCACCAACGTGCAGCTCTCCACGCCCGTGACGCTGATGTCCAGCGGTGCGCCCGTCACCGGCCTGAGCTCCGATCCCAACGACCCGGACCGGTTGCTGGTGACCCAGGGCGGCTACGGTGGCTCGCAGAAGGTGCGCCTCATCACCGGCATCAGCGGAACGCCCTCGGTGGCCAACAAGTGGAACGTACCCGCCGAGCTCACCGGCATGCCGGTGTACGACGGGCTGATCCACTACGAGAACCCCGACATCTTCGTGATCGGCACCGAGTTCGGCGTGATGGCCACCGACGACGGTGGCACCACCTGGAGCTTCGAGAACACCGGCATGGACAAGGTGCCCACCTTCCAGGTGCGCCAGCAGCGCTGGAAGTGGAACACCAACCCCTACGGACCGGACTACCTCACCAACCAGGGCGTGATCTACGCCGGCACCCACGGGCGTGGGGCCTTCCGCAGCGAGACCTACCTGGCGGTGGCCGATCGGCCCGGTGCCGCGGCGACCACCCAGGTCATCGGTGATGTGCGGTTCCTCCCCAACCCGGCGCAGGCGCAGACCACCGTGGTGTTCGACCTCGCCGAACGGCGGGAGGTGGCCATCACCATCTACGACCTCCACGGACGGGTGGTGCGGGCCCATCGCGCCGCAGCCTACGCCAAAGGCGGCAACCAGGTGCTGCTGGGGGTGAACGACCTCGCCAACGGCACCTACGTGGTGGAACTGCGCTCGGGCAGCCTGTCGCGCTCGGGACGCCTCGTGGTGGCCCACTGACAGGCTATGGACCGTCTTCGTGGACCCCGGACAACGCTGTCCGGGGTCCGCTTTTTCACACCCTCCACATCCCGGGAACGCACATGGGCGGCATACGCGTAGCCATCAACGGTTTCGGCAGGATCGGCCGGGTCACCACCCGCGTGATCCTCGCCACCAAGGACATCGACCTCGTCGCGGTGAACGACCTGACCGACGAGCGCACCCTGGCCCACCTCTTGAAGTACGACTCGGTGCACGGTCCCTACCCCGGCGCGGTGCAGCACGAGGCCGGGAAGCTCGTGCTCGACGGCCGCGAAGTGCTCGCGATCGCCGAGGCCGACCCCGCGAAGCTGCCGTGGAAGAAGCTCGGCATCGACGTGGTGCTCGAATGCACGGGGCGTTTCCTCACCGGTGAGCTGGCATCGGCGCATCTGCGGGCCGGCGCCAGGCGCGTGATCCTCTCCGCACCGGCCAAGGACCCCGACATCAAGACCGTGGTGCTCGGGGTGAACGATGGGATCCTCACCGGCGACGAGGCCATCGTCAGCAACGCCAGCTGCACCACCAACTGCGCGGCGCCCATGATCCTCGGGCTCGACGAGCTGTGCGGCATCGAGGATGGTTTCATCAGCACCGTGCACAGCTACACGGGCGACCAGCGCCTGCACGACGCCCCGCACCGCGACCTGCGCCGCGCACGCGCCGCCGCCGTCAGCATCATCCCCACCACCACCGGCGCGGCCAAGGCCGTCACCCGGGTGCTGCCCGGGCTGGATGGCAAGCTCGGTGGCTGCGGCATCCGTGTGCCCGTGCCGGACGGATCCATCACCGACATCGCCTGCCGCGTGCGCAACCTCAAGAGCGAGGAGGAGATCAATGCCCACTTCAAGGCCCTCTCCGAAGGCCGCCTGAAGGGCATCCTGCGCTACACCGAGGACCCCATCGTGGGCGCGGACATCGTGGGCGATCCCGCCAGCTGCATCTTCGATGCCAAGCTCACCAGCGTGGTGGGCAACATGGTGAAGATCATGGGTTGGTACGACAACGAGTACGGCTACAGCTCGCGCTTGGTGGACCTGGTTGGGAGGTTGGGGGTGTAGGGGCAGGGCTACGCTAGAGCATCTTTGGTTTATTCGTATACACTCCATCCTCCCGATCAGGCCATTTCTAAAGGACTCGGGACTGATGGACATACATGCGTTTGATCCAATAATGCTCTAAAGAGTATTGAGTCGGCGGGATTTGGTTTTCATGCGGCGTAGCTGACATGGGGATCTTGGAAGAAGGACTTGATGAGATGCGTGTCTGCTGAGATCGCCTCCATGTGTTCGTGCGCCACTTGGTACAGGACTGACTTGCTGCGGCTGGGGGCTTTGGCCCGGATACCTTGCTTGAGTTGCCCGTTGAGCCGTTCATCAGGATTGAGTTCCGGGGCGTAGCTGGGCAGGTAGAACACCGCGATGCGATGGGCATGGTCGGCCACCCATTGCTTGACGCGCTTGCTGTGATGGGCGCGCAGGTTGTCCATGATCACGTAGAGCTTCTTGCGCTTCCCCTTGATCAAAGCTTTCAGGAAGGAGAGCAGTCGGTCCACGTTGAAGTTGCCATCGATGATCTCCCAGCACGACTCGCCTTTGTTGGTGACCGTGGAGATCATCGAGAGCTTGGCGCGTGATCCCGGCGCGTACACCACAGGCGTCTTGCCGCGCTTGGAGTAGCTGCGCCCACGAACATCGGTGTTCACGATGGCCGCCTCGTCCAACCAATGGATCACGGCCTTCTCCCGCTGTGCCTGCTGCGCGATGGCGGGGTACTCCTGCTCCTTCCATTGGCGGATCGCCTTGTCGTTGCGCTCATAGGCCCGCTTGATCGGCTTTTGTGGTGTGTAGCCCCAGCGTCTCAGATAATCGCCCACCGTGCGCACACTGAGCTTCACACCGAACTCGCGCTCGATCAACTCGCCCACCGCTGCCCGGCCCCACAAAGCGAAGTCCAGCTTCAATTGTTCGGGGCGTTTCTCGTTGATCAGGCCCCGCACATGAGCCTCTTGGGCAGGCCCCAAGCTGCGCCCCTGACCCTTGCGCCGACCCACCTTCTTGTACTTCAAGGCCACACTGCCACCAGCCTCGTACAGGTCGATGGCCTTGCGCACGGTGGGCCAGGTCAGGCCAGTGAGCTCGGCGATCTTCATGGGTCCCTTGCCCTTCTTGTGCAAGCGCACCACTTGTTTGCGGCGTTCGTGCTTCACCTCCAGGGTGTCTTTGCGCGCATCGTGTCTCTTCATGCCGCGAACCAACCAATTCGCCACTCAGGATCCAAACGAAATCTCGCCGGATCTATACTTCCTCTTCCTCTGTTCCGCGCTTTTACGTGCCAGCAGTACGGCGCGGTGCAACTGCTTCTGCAACAGCTTGGTGTCGGGGATGTGCGCCCTGTATTCCGCCACGCGGATGTTGGACGCGTTCAGGTCCAGTAGTTCCACCTGTTCGGCACCGGCGCTAGCGCATAGGATCAGGCCAATGGGTGCTTCTTCGCCCGCTGCACGCTCGTGGCGGTCCAGCCAGTTCAGGTACAGTTCCATCTGCCCCTTGTGCGAAGGCTTGAACTTCTCCAGCTTCAGGTCCACGGCCACCAGCCGTTTCAGGTGCCGGTGGTAGAAGAGCAGGTCGAGGTGGAAGTCCTCGTCGTCCACGGGGATGCGCTTCTGCCGTGCCACGAATGCGAACCCGGTGCCCAACTCAAGCAGCATGCGTTCCATCTCACGGAGAATGGCGAGTTCCAAGTCACGTTCGCTATGGTCCTGTGGAAGGCCAAGGAAGTCCAGCATGTACGGATCGCGGAACACGAGATCGGGCGTCATCCGTCCATCTTCGCGCAACTGGCCCAACTCGGCCTTCACCACGTTCTCGGGCTTCTTCGCGATGGCCGTGCGCAGGTACATCTGACTGCCGATGCGCTCGCGTAGGGTGCGTACGCTCCAGCGCTCGATGCGGCACATTTCGGCGTAGAACTCGCGCTCCAAGGGCTGCTTGAGCGGAAGGATCTCGACGAAGTGGCTCCACGTCAATTGTTGCGACAGCGTCGCAACAATTCGCTGGTCAGGGAAAGCCTCGGAGAACTTGACCATGCGTGTCAGTGCCGATACGCCGAAGCCCTTGCCATATTCCTGCACCAATTGTCGTGACAGTGATACGACAATTCGCTCCCCATACTCCGCACGCCTGTCCTTCAGCACCTCGCGACCGATGCGCTCGCCAACGTGCCAGTACAGCATCGTCAGGGTGGCATTGGCCGTTTGCGCCACATGCTGGCGCGCGGATTCGATCAGGCCACGGATGTCGTGCAGCAACGGCTTCTTGGCAACGGTGGGCGTGCGCTTGGCCGTGGCCCGCTTCGGCTTGGTAGGGGCTTTCTTCGTGGCCTTCTTAGTCATGATCGGCGCATTGCTTTGGGGATATGGCCGTGTTCGGTCCGTTGTTACTACACCGCCGGTCCCCCCGCAATCCGCACATCCGCGTTCAACGGCCCGTCGCCCACGCGTTTCATCAACTTCATCTCCGTGCCGTCGAACACGCCGTAGGTGAAGTACGTGATCCAGTCGCCGAGGTTCACGTAGCGCGCACCGGGTGCCACTTCCATGTCGATGGGCAGGTGGCGGTGGCCGAAGACCAAGTGGTCGAAATGCTCGGTCCTGAGGCGTTCGCGGCAGTACTGCACCAGCCACTCCTTGTCCTCGCCCAGCCATTTACGGTCGTTCTCGTAGCTCTTCTTCCGGCTACGGCCGCTCCAGAAATCGCCGAGCCACAGCGCGAAGTTGGGGTGCAGCCGCGCGAACAGCCACTGGCACACGGGGTTCCGGAAGATGCTCTTCATGAACTTGTAGCCGTGGTCGCCGGGGCCCAGGCCATCGCCGTGGCCGATGTAGAACCGCTTGCCGGCGAGCTCCCGCACGATGGGTTCGCGGTGGATCAGCACACCCGTCTCGGAAGGCACGTAATCGAAGATCCACATGTCGTGGTTCCCGATGTGGAGGTGCACGGGAATGCCGCGGTCCGTGAGCCCGGCCATCTTGCCCAGGAGGCGTACATGCCCGCGGGGAACGGCTTTCTTCCACTCGAACCAGAAGTCGAAGAGGTCGCCGAGCAGGTGGATCTCCGCCGCATCCCTGGCGGCCTCGTCCAGGAAGGCACAGATGCGTTTCTCCCGCGCCAGACTGCTGGCCGCATCGGGCACGCCGAGGTGGAAGTCGCTCAGGAAATAGATCTTCCGGCCGGGCTGCATCGGGATCAAAGATGGCGAAGCGGCGCCGTGTGGGGAAGGACCGCGTGGCGCTACTCGTACGCGCCGGACAGCCAATGGCCCAGGAAGACGTCCGTGAGGCGGTAGCCTTCTTCGGCTTGGTGCAGCAGCTCCTTCTCAAGCAGGACGCCCAAGCTCTGGCGCACGGTGCTCAGCGCACTGAGCCCGTGTTCCCGGATGAACCCCATGGCCAAGGGTTGCTCCACGGTGCCTTCCTTGGCGATCGCCTCCAGCAAGGCCGCCTGGTTCGGGCTGAGCAGGCGCCTCAGCGTCATGTATTCCGGCGCGCGTTCCTTCAACAGGCCGGCCTGCACGGCCGCCAGGTCCTTCGGCTCGTACCGGCGCAAGGCCAGGCCGTACAGCCGGTTGAAGAGGTACTGCACGTAGTAGGTGTGGCCCCGGCACCAGTCCAGTCCTTGGCGCACCAGTGCTTCGCTGATGCGGCGTCTGCCTTTGGAGAAATGCCGGATGATGAATTCGGTGTACGCATCGGTGGGGATGGGGCCCAGGTACAGGGGTTCGGTGGCCTGGTAGAACGGCCGCTTGCCGTGGGCGAAGATGGCCTGCATCATCCGGTGGTCGCTGCCCGAGAAGATGAACTGCACGTTCCGGAGCTTCTGCACCTGTTCACGGAGCAGGGCCTCGGTGTTCTTTTCCGGATAGTCCACCACCTGCTGGAATTCATCCAGGGCGATCACCACCCGCTTTTTCCGGGCCTCCAGGAAGCGGAACAGCTCGTCCAAGACCGGGGCTTCCGCCTTACCCGGCCGTATGGACACCCCGAACTCGGGCAGGCCGGTGATCGGGTCGAACTGCAGGTTGAACTCCATGGAACGGATGGCCTGGCCCACTTCCCGCAGCCAGGCGCCGGTGGGCTTTCCCGTTCGGGCCACCGTCTCCCGCACGATGCGCAGCACCATGTCCTGCTGGTCCACCGTGCGGTACAGGTCCACGAAAACGGGGGTGAACTTGCGTTGGCCGGCGAAGAAGTGCCGGATCAATGCGGTCTTGCCCAGGCGGCGCAGGGAGATGAGGCTCACGTTCCGCTGGTTGGCCATGGCCTCCTTCAGGAACGCCAGCTCGGTGGCGCGGTCGCAGAAGGTGTCGGGGCCCTCGTAGCCCTGCAGCAGGAAGGGGTTGAACCCCTCGTCCATGTCCCGAAGGTACGTAAAATACGCTGCATAAAATACACTGCATAAAATATGCAATGCTCGGGATCGTGGTGATGATGCCGCCTCGACCGGGCCGTGGACATCCCCGGGAGGGCCGTCAATGCGGCGATCCGCGCAGCAACTTCGCGGGGTTCAGCTCCTCCAGGGCCAGCACGAAGCGGATGCGCTCGGCGAAGTCCACGTCGCGCAGCGCCAGTTCATCGGCGATGTCGCGGGTGAAGAGCAGGGGCACCCACAGTTCGGCCACGTCGCGCACGATGCGGATGCCGATGCCGGCCTCGGCGTGCATGCGCCACTGTTGGGACCTGATGCCGGAGGACACCAGGGTGTAGGGTGCGGCGCCGGCACTGGCGTAGAGGCTCAGGGGGATCACGAAGGGCATGTCGGCCTCCAGGTTGAGCGCCGCGATCCAGCTGTCGGAGGTGCCCTGCGCGGTGGGCACGCGGAAGGCCCCCTGTTCCTTGGCCATCTGCTGGGCGGTGTTGCGGCCCACGTCCTGGCGGTCCAGGAAGAGGTGGTCGAACAGCATGTCGCTCGATCCCCAGTGGAGGCGCCAGCCCATGCTGCGGTCCATCCGGGCGACCTCCTTGCGCAGGAAGTGCCCGGCGAAGAGGCGCAGCGCCACGCGGTGCCCCCGCGGGTCGTACACGAAGGCCTGGCGGAGCTCGACGGAGAGCCGGGTGAAGGCGGCGTGGTGCGTCAGGTCGACCTCCAGGGTGCGCGGGGCCAGGGGCTTGCGCCCGGTCATGCGGTAGGCGAGCCCGTGGAAGATGTCCTCGTCCGTGCGGTCGATGGCCAGGGTGTCCCCCTGCATCCCCTGCAGGCGACGGCGCAATACCACGCTTCGGAGGCGGAGGGCATGGGCGGCTTTGCGGCGTGCGGGGTCGCTGCGCAGGTCCACGGTGAGCTCGGGGGCCAGGCGCAGGTGGCTGCGCTGCAGCGGGGACGGGGCGGAGAGGGCGGCGCTGCGCACCGCGATGCCCGCATGGATGTTGCCGATGGGCCCGCGCGTGAGGCGGTCGTGGTGCCACATCAGCCGTGCGCCGCCGCCCGGGCGTTCGCTGCGGAACCCGTAGAGCGGGGCCACCGCCCATTCGAGGCGCTGCATGGGGTAGGTGGCGTTGTGCAGGGCGATGCCGGCCATCAGGCCGTCGTGCGCGTTCCAGGCCAGGGCGCCCAGCGAGTAGAGATCTGCCGGGGGACCCACCTCCTGGCCCTGGTTCTGCTCGGGGGGGGCGTAGCCGCAGGTCCCGACCACCGCGTTCTCATCCATCAGGAGGTCGTCGTCCTCGAGCCAGTCGAGCGCGACGCCGAAGTCGATCAGCTTGAGGATCCCGTCCTGGTTGATGATCACGTTCTCGGGCTTCACGTCCCGGTGGATCAGGCCCTTCTCATGGACGTGGGCGAGCGCCTGGGCGGCGTCCTCCATGAACTCGACGACCCGGGCGGGATGGATCCGGCCCTGGGTCTCGATGAGGTCCCTCATGTTGGAGCCGCGCACGTACTCGAGGGCCAGGTAGCGTACGTCGCCCACCTCGCCCGAGCCGAAGTGGCGGACCACGTTGGTGTGCTCGAGGCGGGACGAGACCGCACATTCGTGCTGGAAGCGGGAGACCGCTCCCTCGTCGGACCGGAGCTCCCGGAAGAGGGTCTTGATGGCCACGAACTCCTGGGCCTCGAGGGAGAACCCCGAGTAGACCGCGCCCATGCCGCCCTGGCCGATCTGGGAGAAGACCCTTAGGCTACCGAGCTCGGAGGGCCTGGTCGTCATGGCTCGGACGGGGCCCTGGCGGGGAGAGGATCCGCCTAGGCCTCGTCCTCCCCCTCGGCCTTGTCCCGGTCGGCGCGGATCTCGACCGCGTAGTCGGCCGGTGCGCCCAGGACGCGGAGGAAGACCGCATCCACGAGGCCCGCGGCCCGACCGGGGTCCTTCCCCAGCGAGAGCCGGTAGGACTCTTCGCCGATCTGCGCCCCCGAGAACTCGGGGAAGCTGTGCATGCGCTCCTTCTCGGCGGGGGTCATGTGCTTGTGCTCGAGCGAGAGCACGAGCTCCTCGCCCTCGGAGCCGGTGCACCAGACCCGGCGCATCCCGGAATCGCTGGTGTCGTTCCGGCAGAAGAGCGACCGGTTCTCGCTGGCCGAGACCAGCAGGGCTTCGAGGTGATCCCGGAACAGCTGCAATCGTTCGTGCTCGCGCATATCGGCTGCGGGCAAGAGTACCGACCCGGGACCCCCGGTTCAACCCCGCTCGACGGGGCGGGGCTCGTCCGGGCTCAGAAGAATTCGTCCTTCGAGCGGAAATGGGGGGCCACGGCCCCCGTGCGGCGGCGGAGCTGCCGGTAGAGCCGGGCCGGTGAACCCCGCTTCGCCAGCGGGTCCCGGAACAGGGCCGCGATCTCGAGCTTGGTCAGATGGCCCTCCATCAATGCCTGGTAGAGTCGTTCCCCGAGCAGGAACCCCAGCGCCCGGCTGACCCCGAACCCCAATCCCGGGTCGGCCCGGAAGATCCGGGAGAGGGACTTGCGCGCCGCCGCGGGAGGGCTCGCACCGCCCGCCAGGATCTCGTG
>JABWBQ010000074.1 GCA_013360395.1 Flavobacteriales bacterium | reverse complement strand
GCCGCCTTGCCCAGGCAGGGGAGCGCGTCGGCCGGCTTGCCCTGGTCCAGCAGTGCGGTGGCGCTCAACAACCAGCGCCGCGCCCGGCCCTCTGCGCACGGACGGTCGGCGAACAGGACCTCGGCCTGGTGGCCGTGCTCCTGGGCCTCGCGGTGGCGCCCGGCGGCGATCATGCGCTCCATCACGTCCAGATGGGCCTGCGCCATGCGCAGGGTGTCGCCCGAGCCTTGGATGGCCAGGAGGGCCCGCTGGCTGGTCTCCATGGCGCGCACGGGCTGGCCCAGCTCGCTGTAGGTGCGGCTCAGCCAGGCCAGGTCGTTGGCCACCACGGCCGGTCGGCCCAGCATCTCGGACACCTCCAGGGCGCGGATCGAAGCCTTCAGCACGCCGTCGAGGCCGCCCGCATCGAGCTCGTTGCGCCGCAGCTCCACGAGCACCCGGTGCATCAGTTCCAGGTCCTTGGACTGTTCGGCGAAGTGCAGGGCGGTGCGGCGTTGGGCCAGGGCCTCCACCGGCCGCTCGGCGTCCATGGTGCGGGCCAGTTCCAGCAGCACCAGGGCACGGTCGTGCGCGTCGGCCATCCCGCTGGCCCGCTCGGCATGGCCATGTTCCAGGCGCGAGGCCCGCAGCCCACCGAAGGGGGCGGTGAGCGCCAAAAGGACCAAGAGCGCGATGCGCATCGGCCCTTGTACGCACCGGCGTCAACACCGGTTGCACCCGCCCTTGCTACGTTTGGCCCATGAAGGTCCGCGTGGAGGTGTGCGCCACGAGCCTGGCCGAGGCCATGGCGGCAGCGCGGGCCGGGGTGGACAGCGTGGAGCTCTGCACCTGGCCCGACTGCGGCGGGGTGACGCCCAGCTACGGGCTCGTGAACGCCGTCAAGGAGGACCTGGGCATTCCGCTGCGGGTGCTGATCCGGGCCACCCCGGGAGGCTTCCACAATACCATGGGCGAACGGCAGGCCATGCTGCGCGATGCGTTGCTCATCGGCATGAGCGTGCCCGGCCTGGTGATCGGCGCCCTGGATGAGGACGGTGCCCCGGACAGCACCTTCATCCGGGCCGTGCGCATGGCCGCCCCCGAAGCCGAGGTCACCTTCCACCGGGCCATCGACCGCAGCACCGATCCTGCGGCCGCCTTCGCCACCTGCATGGCCGAAGGGGTGCAGCGCGTGCTCACCAGCGGCGGCCGCACCCTGGCGATCGACGGCGCGCTCACCATCAAAGCCATGGTGGAGGGCGCCCAAGGGCGTCTGCAAGTGGCGGCGGCCGGCGGCATCACCCCGCAGAACGTGGTGGAGCTGGTGGAACGCACCGGCGTCACCGAGGTGCACTTCGCCGCGCGCCGCAAGCTGCCTCCCGAACCCCACGAGGTGAGCATGAGCTCGGGGCACCGCGGCATCAGCTTCGACAGCGTGCCCGATGAGGCCAAGATGGAAGGGGTGCTCAACGCCTTGGTGAAGGCCCGCCTGCGATGAGGTGGCTGCTGCCGATCGCATTCGTGGCCGGGGCGCTTCAGGCCACGGCCCAGCCCGTACGGCAGGTGCTGGGCCCGGGCTGGCGTTTCCGCGAGCTGGGCTCCGGCCCGTGGTGGCCCGCCCAGGTGCCGGGCACCGTGCAGCAGGACCTGCTCCGCCACGGCCGCATCCCCGACCCCCTGCGCAATGCGTGCAGCGACAGCGTGCAATGGGTGGAACTGCGCGATTGGGAGTATGTCCTGCGCTTCGACGCGGACACCGTCTGGACGACGCATCCGGACGCCCTGCTGGTCTTCAAGGGCATCGACACCTTCGCCGATGTCCGGCTCAACGGCGTGCGGATCGGTGGGAGCGACAACATGTTCCGCACCTGGCGCTGGCCCGTGCACGGCCTTTTGCGCGAACACGGCAACGAGCTGCAGGTGGTGCTGCGCAGCCCGGTGCGCGAGGGGGCCCATGAGCGGGCCGAACACGGGGTGCAGCTTCCCCACGACAGCGACCCCACCGGCGTGGCCCCGTACGTGCGCAAGGCCGCCTACCAGTTCGGCTGGGACTTCGCGCCGCGGCTGGTCACCCTCGGCATCTGGAAGGAGGTGGCCCTGGAACTACCCGCCGCGGCGCCCGCCGGATCCATGCGCGCGGCGGCCCTGGACCAGCGGCCGGACAGCATCGGCACGGCCTTCCGCTTCGTGCGCGACGGACGTCCCTTCTTCGTGAAAGGATGCAACATGGTGCCGCCGTCCATGTACCCCGGCACGGACAGCCTGTGGGTGGCCCGGGTGCGCGACATGCAACGTGCCGGCATGAACATGGTGCGCGTCTGGGCCGGGGGCGTGTATCCGCCCGATGCCTTCTTCGCCGCCTGCGACACCGCCGGCATCCTGGTGTGGCTCGACCTCATGTTCGCCTACATCCCTCCGGCCGACAGTGCCTTCCTGGACAACGTGCGTGCGGAGGTGGCCGACCAGGCCGCGCGCCTGGCCCGCTGGCCCGGCCTGGTGCTTTGGTGCGGCAACAACGAACTGGATGTGGCCTGGGGCAACTGGGGCTGGCAGGACCGCTACCGGCTGCACGGTGCGGATTCGGCGCGCGTGCGCCAAGGCATGACGAAGCTCTTCCACAGCACCCTGCCCAACGCCCTGCCGCCCGGCGACCGCGAACGCTATGTCCCCACCTCACCGGTGAGCAACTGGGGCAACGCCCACGGGCTGCGCCACGGCGATCTGCATTACTGGGGCGTCTGGCACGGGGACAGCAGCTTCGCCTCCTTCGCCCGCAATGTGGGCCGCTTCGTGAGCGAATACGGGTTCCAGAGCTATCCGGACAGCGCCACGCTGGCCACCCAGCTCGATCCGGCCCACCTGCGCCTGGGCGACCCCGTGCTTGCCGCCCGGCAGCGCAGTTACAAGAGCGATCGTCCCATCCAGGAGGCCATCGCAAGGGAATTCGGTGTGCGACCCGTCACGCTCGGGGACTTCATCCTCTTCAGCCAGCTGGCCCAGGCGGAAGCCTACCGGCAGGCCATCTGGGCCCACATCACCGGCGGTCCGCACTGCATGGGCACCCTCTTCTGGCAGTTGAACGACGTGTGGGCGGGCCCCAGCTGGAGCACCGTGGACCACACGGGCACCTGGAAGGCGGCCATGTACGAGGTGGCACGCAGCTACCGGCCTTTGGTGATGGACCTGCGCACGGACGGCGACACCGTCGCGGTGGCCGCGTGGAACGAGGGTGTGGACCCGGGCCCGGCCCGGCTGGTGGTGCAGTGGCACCGCACCGACGGCACCCTGGCCCGCAGCGACACCCTCGCGGTGGACCTGGCCAGGGGCCACCAACGGTTGTTCGCACAGCGTGTGGAGGTGTCGCCCACCGAGCAGGCGCGGCTGGTGGTGCGTGCGGCACTGACGACCACCGGGGGGGCGGTGCTGGCCGAGCGCGTCCGACCGATGCGGCGGATGGGGGAGACGGAATGGCGACCGGCCCACGTGACCCTCACACCCGACCCGCAGGCGGCGGGGGATCTCCTGGTGACGACCGACAAGCCGGTGGCCGTGGTGCGGCTGCATGCCCCGGGGGCGGAGTTCAGTGACAACTACTTCCCGCTCACCCCGGGACCGGGGCGGCGGGTGAGGGTCGTGGGCGCACCGCCCGCCGGACCAGCCGTGGAGGTCTGGCCGTGAAGCCGGCCACAGGATCCCAACAACGGGATGGCGAACGTACCGGCCCGCATTTTGGGCGAAGCCGGGAACAAGCCCTACCTTCGGCATCCATCAACCGGTCAACCGCCCCACGCATGAGTGCATTCCGACCCATCCACAAAGCCTTCATTCTCGCTGCGGCCCTGCTTTCCTGGGGAGCCGCATCGGCTCAAGGGAACTGCCAGAACGGCAGCCAATACGGCTCCGCCACGCCCGACCCCTTCGGGGCGCTGACCACCATCAGTTCGTGCAGCTTCGAGATCGAATACTCGTTGGTGACCGGCATCACCGCCGGGGCGAACTACCAGTTCACCTCCAGCAGTGGTGGGTACATCACGGTGCGGCAGGACTTCCCCGGCGGAACGGTGATCGGGCAGGGTTACAGCCCGGTGACGGTGACGGCCGTGACCAACGGGGACCTCTACCCGCACTGGAACACCAACGACCAATGCGGCACGGCCACCAACTGCATCGTCACCACCGTTCAGCTCTTCCTGAACTGCACACCGGTGCAGGCCACCTACACGATCACCGACGATTGCAACACGAACACGTTCAGCATCGACGTGAACGTGCTGAGCACCGGGGATGGCTCGTTCGTGAACATCGACCACAGCATCAACGGCACCCCGCAGACGCAGCTGCCCGGGCTGGGCGTGGGGGTGGTCACCCTGGGGCCCTTCACGGTGGGCTCCATCGTGGACATCACGGTGGGCCATGAACTGGAGGCCGCCTGTAGTGTGACCTTCACCGGCCTGGAAAGCACCGGCCTGTGCCCGGTGATCATCGATTGTGGCGGCGTGGAGTACAACGGCAGCTACTGTTACGGCCCCAGCGACTCCAAGTTCTGGTGGTACCAGAGCTCCACCAACGACCCGCTGGCGCTGCTGTTCTCCTCGGGTACCATCGAGAGTTCCTCTTGGGACCATCTCACCATTTACGATGGTCCCAACGACCAAAGCCCGGTCCTGTGGAACCACAACGGGCCCACGTTCGACCTCTCCACGCTGCCCCCGATCGTGTCCACGGGTCCGAACTTGTACATGAAGATGACCTCTGATGGTTCAGTATCCTGTACCAGCATGACCAACTGGACTTGGAACTGGACCGTGGGCTGCCTGGACTGCGATGTGCCGGCGGCCACCTTCTCGGTGGTGCCGGATTGCATCCATCGCCAATACAGCATCGAGGTGAACGTGACCTCCACGGGCGATGCCTCCACCGTGGACCTGGTGCTGCCCGGGGACACGCTCTTCGGCATCGGCACCGGCATCCAGAACTTCGGGCCCATCGGCATGGACACGGTGGTGAACCTGGCCGTGTTCAACGGGGACAACAGCCTGTGCCGCATCTTCAGCGGACCGGTGGTGGCCTACGAGGACAGCTGCGTGATCCCGGCCTGTTTGAACGTGAACACCTCGTACTGCTACGAGAACTCGGACGACGGCTGGTTCGTGTACCAGTCCAGCGACCCCAACCTGCCCATCACCATCACCTTCCTGCAAGGGCAGATGCTGGTGGATGACAAGGTGGTGGTGTACAACGGTGCGTACGACCTGGCGGGCGTGCTGTTCAACGGCAACCTGGGTGGCGACCTCACCGGCCTGTCCATCAGTTCGGCGAACCCGGACAACCTGCTCACGCTGCGCGTGCAGTCCAACGCCACCGGCTCCTGTGAGGATGGACAGGCCACCATCCCCCTGGTTTGGGATGTGGGTTGCGGCCTGGTGGGCATCGCGGATCAAGCGATCGCACCGGTGGACTTCACGCTCTACCCGAACCCCACCACAGGCCTGGTGACGCTCCAGCTGGGTGTGGACCAACTGACCAATGCCGTGGTGCGGGTGTACGACCTCACCGGCCGCCAGGTGATCGACCTGCCCGTGCGCACGGTGAACGACCGCTCCCTGACGGTGGATCTCTCCGGCCTGCAGAACGGCAACTACCTGCTGCAGGTGCATGCGGACGAGTTCGTTCGCACACGCACCGTCCAGGTGGCGCGCTGATCCGGCACGCATCCTTCGGAGGCCCGGCCCCGTGCCGGGCCTTCGCTTTTCCAGCGGTTCAGCGGGCGTCGATCCCGATCTCGTCCAGGAAGATCCAGCTGGCACCGCCCTTGCCCGGATGCCAGTCGGGGCAGGGGCCGGCGTTCTTCGCCATCACCTTCACGTAACGGGCCCGTTTGCCGATGGGGCCGGTGCGCAGTTCCAGCCGCTGGGCACCTTCCGCATCGCGGGCCACCGTGTGGGTGAGCACCGTGCTGCTCCATTGCCGGCCGTTGATGCTCCAGGCCACGTCCACATGTTCCGGATACCAGATCCAGGAGCGCTGGTCCTGCAGCATGCCCACGCTCACGGCCTCCAGCCTGCGCTCCCCGCCCAGGTCGATGGTGGCCAGCACATCCTGGCCTTGGAAGCCCTGCCATTCCCCGGAGCGGAACTCGGTGCCCCCGCGCAGCCCGTCCACCAAGGCCTGGTCACCACCGGCCGCATAGGCGTTGGCGTAGGTGCTCTCCAGGCGCACGGTATGGTCCACCTTGCGGCGCTCGAAGCGTGCCTCCACCACCGGGCTGCTACGATCGTCCAGCACGGTGCGTGCCTCCACCGTGCCCGTACGACGCACGGTGAGGACGTCGGGGGCATCGCGCCATTGCTTCACGCCGCCTTCCCGATGGCGGTATTGCACCCGGCCGTACGGGACGGGGCGCACGAAGCGCACGGCCACCGTGTCCTGGAACACCCGCGCTGCGGCGTTCACCCACGGGGCGGGAAGTGGCCTTTCGTTGGAAATGCCGGGCCCGACCTCAGCCGGAGTTCCGGACGACTGCGCCTTCACCGGCCGGGGTCCGAGTTTGAAGGACAGCGTGCCACCCGCCATCAGGCGGTCATGGCTCAACTGGCGATGGACCTCCGGGGTGCGTCCGTTCCAGCGGACTTCCTCCACGTAGCGGTCGCCGGCACCGGTGCGTTCGGCGGTGATCCGCAGGGTGTGCCCGTTGGCCAGCTGTACGGAGGCTTCCTCGAAGAGCGGGACCCCGATGGTGTACTGCGGCGAGCCCGGGCACACGGGGTAGAGGCCCAGGGCGCTCAGCACGTACCAACTGCTCATCTGGCCGCAGTCCTCGTTGCCGATCAGACCGTCCGGAGCATCGTGGTACATCTCCTCGCGGATGCGGCCCACCAGGTGGTCCAGCTTGTGCGGGGCATCGGTGCGGGCATAGAGGTAGGCCATGTGGTGGCTGGGCTCGTTGCCGTGGGCGTACTGTCCGATCAGGCCGGTGATGTCCGCCTGGTCCCTGCCGGTGGTGCGGTCCGCGGCCCCGAAGAGCGCATCCAGCCATTGCCGGAGCGCATGGCCACCGCCCGCGTCCTGCGTCAGCTCCTCCAGGTGCTGCGGCACGAACAAGCCGTACTGCCAGGCGTTGGCCTCGGTGAAATGATGGTTCACCTCGAAGGGATCGAAGGGTTCGATCATGCCGCCGTTGCGTCGTGCCCGGAAGAAGCGCGTGGCCGGGTCGAACAGGTTCTGCCAGGCATACGACCGCTGCGTGAACACGGTGGACAGGCTGTCCTCGCCCAAGGCCTCCGCCAGCTGCGCGATGCACCAGTCGTCGTACGCGTATTCCAACGTCCGGCTCACGCTCTCGGCCTGGTCCTCGCTGCTGATGTAGCCCCGGTCGCGGTAGGCGTTCAGGCCCGGCTCATCGCGCATGGCCCCGGCCACCATGGCCTCCAGCGCCAGCTTCGCGTCGTAACCCCGGATGCCCTTGGCGTACGCATCGGCGATCACGCTGGCACTGTGGTACCCGATCATGCAATCGGTCTCGTTGCCCCAGAGCTCCCACACGGGCAGCCGGCCACCGTGCCGGTAGTGCAGGAGGAAACTGCGGATGTAGTCGTTCACGCGGTCCGGCTCCAACAGCACGAACAGCGGGTGCGTGGCGCGGAAGGTGTCCCAAAGGCTGAAGATGGTGTACACGTCGTGGTCCGCGTGATGCACCCGACCGTCCATGCCGCGGTACTGCCCATCCACATCGTTGAACACGCAGGGTGCGATGAGGCTGTGGTACAGGGCCGTGGTAAGAACGCGTTGCTGTTCGGTGGTGCCTCCCTTCACCTGCACCTTGTTCAGTTCAGCGTTCCAGGCGGCCTCGGCCCCGGCCCGCACCCGGTCGAAGTCCCAGTGCGGCACCTCGGCCTCCAGATTCCGGCGCGCCCCCTCGATGCTCACCGCGCTGATGCCGACCTTGACGATGACCGTACCCGAAGTGCCGTCCACACGCAGCACCGCACGGGTGCTGTCCTGGAGCTTCTCCAGGCGCACATCCGCGGGCCCGGCGGGACCACCGATGCGCATGCAGAAGTACAGGTGCTGGTCGCGGGCCCAGGACGAGCTGCGCCGTTCACCCACCAGTTCGTGACCCTCGAGCCCGATCCGCGCAGCGAGCAGACGGTCGCGGTGGGCGAGGTCGAGCACCAGGAAAGCCTCCCGGCCCTGCGGGAAGGTGTAACGGTGCATCCCCACGCGCGCGGTGGCCGTCAGCTCGGCGTCCACGCCTTCGTCGTCGAGGTGCACCCGGTAATTGCCCGCGTGGGCCGCCTCGCTCGCATGGCTGAACGACGACCTGTACTGCATCGGGTCCAGCGACCACCGGCCGCTCATGGGCATCAGCAGCACATCGCAGAGGTCGGCCACGCCGGTGCCGCTCAGGTGGGTGTGGCTGAACCCGTGGATGAGGCTGTCGCTGTAGTGATAGCCACCACAGCCGTTCCAGTCGTTGTAGCCGTCGGCGCGCGTGTCCGGGCTGAGCTGCACCATGCCGTGCGGCACACAGGCGCCGGGGAAAGTGTGGCCATGGCCGCCCGTGCCCACGAAGGGGTTCACCAGGTCGCGCGCGGGGTCCTGGGCGAAGGTGAGGAAGGGGAGAAGGATGGCCGGTAGCAGCCCCCCGAGCTGCGCGCCCGATCGTTCCGACCGGCCGGTCCCCGTGAGCGTATGGGTACCCGTGATGTTCATGATCCGTGGCAGTCCAATGCCGCCGCCCCGAGGATCCCCGCGTCGTCCTCGGGCAGTTCGCTCAACACCACGTCCACCCGGCCCTGGTGGATGTTGAGCAGGTCGCGGTCGAACCTTTCGCGCAGCGGGCCCAGCAGCAGGTCTCCGTTGCGGGCGATGCCGCCGAAGAGCACGATGCGCCGGGGCGGGGTGATGGCCACCGTGTTGCTGAGCCCCACGGACAGCCAGCGCGCCGTGCTGCGGAAGGTCTGCAGGGCCTCGGGCACCCCGGCCCGGGCGGCGTCGGCGATGGGCAGCACGCCCTCGGTCCCCAGCAGGGCCGGATCGCCGCCGAGGTCGCGGAAGGTCTCGCGCATGCCGCGGATGCTGACGTAGGCCTCCAGGCAGCCTTTGCGCCCGCAAGTGCACGGCCGCCCGTCGATCACCACGGTGGTGTGGCCCAGTTCGCCGGCGTTCCCGAAGGGTCCCAGCAGCAGCCGCCCCTCCACGATGAGGCCACTGCCCAGGCCCGTGCCCAGGGTCACCACCAGCAGGTCGTCGATGCCGCGGCCCGCGCCATAACGCCATTCGCCCAGCGCCGCCGCGTTGGCGTCGTTGCCCAGGGTGCAGGGCACGCCCAGCCGTTCGCCGAGCATGGCGGCCAGGGGCACGTCCTGCTTCCAAGGCAGGTTGGGGGCCATCACGATGGTGCCGGTGTGCTGGTTGCCGTTCGGAGCGCCGATGCCGATGCCGCCCAGGGTGCCTCCGCTCCTGGCGACCAGTTCCCGTACGGCCACGACGAGCGCTTCGGCGAAGGCCCCGGCGTCGGCATGGCCCGTGGTGGGGATGCGCGCGCGGTCCACCACCCGGCCCTGATCCACCAGGCCCAGCTTGGTGCTCGTCCCGCCGATGTCGATGCCCGCGATCATGCCCGCTGCGATCCCCGGAAGCCGTACCAGGTGAGGAATCCGTAGCACAGGGCCGGCAACAGGAAGCTCAGGTGGAAGCCCACCTCGGCATCGTCGCCGCCTTGGAAGAGGTCGATGAACAGGCCCTGGAGCGGGGGCACCAGCGCGCCGCCCACGATCATCATCACCAGCAGGCTGCTGCCCTGCCCGGTGGCCGACCCCAGGCCGTCGATGGCCAGGGTGAAGATGTTGCTCCACTGGATGGAGTTGAACAGGCCGATGGCCACCACGGCCCAGAGGGTCCACGCCCCGCCGGTGGCCATCACCGCCAGGCACAGCGCGGCGGCCGCGGCCGCGAAGAAGCCCAGCACCTGGCCCGGACGCCTGCCGGCCACCATGAAGACGATCATGTTGGCCAGGATCAGCACCAGCATGGGCCAGAGATGGTCCAAGGACAGGGCGCCCGAGAGCCGGTTGATGCCCCAGAGCAGCAGGAACATCAGCAGGGCCATGGCGGGCAGCAGCAACTGGCGTCGCCGCACGCTCATGCGCCCGGAGAGGGCCAGGGCGCCCAGGAAACGGCCCGCCATCGCACCGCCCCAGTAGAGGCCCAGGTAGTTCTTGCCGTCGGTCTCCGGAAGGCCCAGCACGCTGTCCAGTTTCAGCAGGTTGATCAGCAGGCTGCCCACGGCCACCTCGGCGCCCACGTAGCAGAAGATGGCCACCATGCCCCAGCGCAGCGGCCGGTGGCGCAGCGCATCGCCGCCGGGGCCCTGTCCGGCCGCCGGCTCAGGCAGCGGTGTCACCAGCACCCACAGGGCCTGCAGCAGCAGCAACGCGCCGAAAGCCGCATAGGGCCAGCGCACCGCCGCATCGCCCCGGAACAGCTCGAAGATGAGCGCACCACCGATCAGCGGGGCCAGGGTGGTGCCCAGCGAGTTGAAGGCCTGGGCCAGGTTCAGCCGGCTGCTGGCCCCCTCGGGCGGGCCGATGATGGCCACGAACGGGTTGGCCGCGATCTGCAGCAGTGTGAAGCCCAGGCCCAGAATGAACAGCGCCAGCAGGTACATGCCGTAGGTGTGCAGGTAGGTGGCCGGCACGAAGAGCAGGCTGCCGGCCGCGCTCAGCACCAGGCCGGCCACCACGGCACGCTTGTAGCCCATGCGCGCGATGGGGTCGCCACCGCTCCGCGATACGCTGTAATAGGCCACCGAGCCCAGGAAGTAGGCGCCGAAGAAGCTGAATTGCACCAGCAGGCTCTGGGCATAGCTAAGCGCGAACACCGTCTTGAGGTGCGGCACCAGCACGTCGTTCATCACGGTCATGAAGCCCCACATGAAGAAGAGGGTGGTGAGCACCACCATGGGGCGGAAGGAGGAGGGCATGGGCAAAAGGGGGCGGGAAAGGTAGAGCCCGCAAAGCAGAAGGCCCGCGATGCGAAGGTGCGTCGGCCTCCGCACGGGTCCCGGGCGTGCAGGCCGGGCGCGACCGGCATCGGCGCGAGCACCATTCATCAAGCCGCGACGCCACCACGTGAAAAGGCCCTGTTGCGGCCGGGTCATTGTCGTTTTCTTTGTCGCCGATGCCCTTGGACCGCCGCCGTTTCCTCCGCCTGGGTTCCACCGGTGCGCTGGCCGCTGCGGTGCCCTCCTGGACCAGGGCGGCCGGGATCCTGGTGCCACCGGCGTCACCGGTGGTGCTCAGCACCTGGGACCATGGCCTGGCCGCCAACAGGAAGGCCTGGCAAGTGCTCAGTGACGGTGGCAACGTGCTCGACGCGGTGGTGGAAGGCGTGGCCGTGGTGGAGAACGATCTGGGCAACCGCACCGTGGGGCAGGGGGGGCGGCCCGACCGCGACGGCCACGTGACGCTCGACGCGTGTGTCCAGGACCATGACGGCCGGGCGGGCAGCGTGGCCTTTGTGGAGCACTTCCCCAATCCGGTCCGCATCGCCCGCGCCGTGATGGAACGCACCCCGCATGTGATGCTGGTGGGCGAAGGCGCCGAACGGTGGGCCCGTGAGAACGGCTTCGCCGAGCGCCGCATCACCCTGCCCGGTGTGCAGGCCGAATGGAAGGAGTGGACCGTGCAGAAGGCCTATCAGCCCGTGGTGAACATCGAGAACCACGACACCATCGGCCAGCTGGCGGTCGATGCCCGGGGCCGGCTGGCCGGCAGCTGCACCACCAGCGGCATGGCGTACAAGGTGCATGGCCGGGTGGGCGACAGCCCCATCATCGGCGCGGGCCTCTTCGTGGACGGCGAAGTGGGCGCCGCCTGTGCCACCGGCACCGGCGAACTGGTGATCCGCATCGCCGGCAGCCACACCGTGGTGGAAATGATGCGGCAGGGGGTGGAGCCCACCGAGGCCTGTCGCCAGGCCGTGGAACGCATCGTGCGCCGCCACCGCGACCTCGACCGCCATCAGGTGGGCTTCCTGGCCCTGCGTGCCGATGGGGCCTTCGGTGCGTTCAGCCTCAGGCAGGGATTCACCTTTGCGGTGAGCGACGCTGCGGGCCATCGCCTCCTTGCGTCCGAACACATGGGGTAGCCGCGGACCGGCCCTGCGCGCCGCGGGCATACCTTTGCACCATGCGCCGCCCGCTCCTTGCCTTGCTGTTGCTCGGTGCCACGATGACCGTACGCGCGGGCGGCGAAGACCGCACCGGTACGGCCCGGGTGGAATGCAGCCGGAGCTCGGGCCTCATCCGCATCCACCTGGACGCGGAACGACGCATCGGGCGTGTGCTGCTGCAGATCGCCGATGCCGAAGGGCGGCTGCTTTATCGGGAGGAAGGTCGCGCACTACGCGACGAGCTGGTGCGCGTGCTGGACAAGGGGCTCTTTCCGAAGGGCGCCCTGGTGCTGACCGTGAAGGCGCGGCACCTGGACCTGGAACAGCGGTTCACCGTCGAGTAGGCCGGTTCACCAGGCCGCACGCATCAACCCGCGCAGGTCGGCGTTGCCACCCGCGAGGGAGGCGGAGGCCTCACCATCCATGGATGCCTTCACCAGCTTGGCCGAGCCTGTGGACGACAAGGTGACGTCGTTCACCTCGCGCACCGCCCTGCCGGACGGGTCCTCACCAGGCGGCACCGCCGCGACGGGGTGGGCGGCCTGCTGTTCGGCCAGGGAGGGCTCCGCCACCGCGGTCGCAGCAGCCACCTGTTCGAGCTCTTTCTTCACGGGGACGTGTTCTTCGGCCGGTACCTCGGCCATGGCGTCGCCCTCCAGGTCCGCATCGCTGACCGCCGTGTGCAACATTCCGGTCCGGGCCGGAGCCTGGTCCGCGGTGGCCGGTGGCGCCGGTGTGGTCCCGGCCTCGACCGCGGTCGGGACCTGTGCCGGGGTCTCTTCCAAGTTCTTCCGGGTGTCCGCTCCGTCCTGCTGAGGGGGGGGCGGCTTGAGCTCGGCCAGTCCCTCGTGTTGCACACCAGGCACCGGGGTCAGCACGGAGAGGCCCACGGCGATCAGCAGGGCCAACGCTCCGAAGGCCACCGCCGGACGCCAGTAGAGGGCAGGCCTTGGCGGCATCAGCCACGCACCCACACTGTTGAGCCAGATGCGCCAGGCCGGACGGCGGGCCGCGCGGAAGGCCGTGAGCACCCGGTCGCGTACTTCCGGACCGGCGGCCAGCGGTGGGCCCGGGCGTCCATGCGCCCGTACCTGGGCCAGGGTGGCGCGCAGCGACTCGTACTCGGTGCGGTCGGCCACATGCCGCAGCACGAACGCCCGCTCCTCGGCCAGCAGCTCGTCGAAGGCCCGCTCGCTCAACAGCACCTCAAGGTCCTCGGGATCGTATCGTTCACGCACGTCCATGGTGGGGAAGGGGCATGGGGCCGAACTCCTTGAGGCGTTCGGCCAGTTTCTTCAGCGTGTAGAACAGGCGGCTTTTCACGGTGCCTTCCGAGATGCCGAAGGCCAGGGCGATCTCCTTGATGGCCAGGTCCTCCTCGTAGCGCATCACGAAGGTGGCCTTGTGGTCGGGGTCCAGGCGGTCGAGCTCCTGCTCCAGCCTTTGCCGGAAGCGGGCGCGGTCCACACCTTCGCCGGCCTGCGGCTCCTGCACCGCCCGGCCGTTGTGCCGCAGTTCGGGCACAGCGGCACGGCGCACCTCCTCGCGGCGGTATTCGTTCTTGCACATGTTGTTGGCCACGCTGAAAAGCCACGTGCGGAAGGGCCGCCCCGCGTCGTACAGCTCCGGCCGTTGCGCCAGCTTGGTGAACAGGTCCTGCAGCATGTCCTGGGCGCGCTCCCGGTCGCTCCACAGCATGCGGTGGAAGTAATTCAGCACCCGCCCGTGGTAGCGGTCGTACAGGGCGGCGAAAGCGCGCTCGTCGCCACGCACCACGCGCTCCATCAGGCGTTCGTCGCTGGCGCTGCGCAGGTCGGTGCCGAAGAGGGGGCCCATGGTCTAATGGGACAGCACGCCCATCCGGTACAGTTCGTTCGTGGCCCCGATGCGGTCGGCCAGGTGGCGCAGTTCCTGCTCGGTGCGCGCCATGCCCGCTTCGTCGTTCACCGCGCGGTAGTGGCGCAGCAGCACACTGCCGGTCACCAGGTAGTTCCAGGAGAGCGGGCCCGCCTCGGGCGTGCGGTGCATGCGCTTCCAGCGGGCCGCGAGCTCGGCGATGGGTTCGCCGCTGCCGCCGGCGCGCAGGGTGAGGCCGGTGAGCGCCGATCGTTCGTGCCAGGGCTTTGGCG
>JABWBQ010000073.1 GCA_013360395.1 Flavobacteriales bacterium | reverse complement strand
TGCACGGCCGCGGCCAGCGGGCCCCGTTCGCCGCGCAGCAGCAGGTCCACCGCGGCACCGGGCCGGTGGGGGCGGCGCAGGAAGTGCTCCAATTGCAGGCCGTAAGGCCGTGCCTGCTGGGCTTGGGCGGCGGGAAGGAGGAGGGTGGCGAACAGGAGTGCGTACAGAAGGCGCATGCACAAAGCTACACCGGCCGCAACGCCAGCATGGCGGCGTGGTCCGGCAGGGTGGCCAGGAAACGGACGGCCCCCGTGCCACGGTCGATGTGGCAGGCGAAGTGCACGCGGCCGTTGGTCACCATCAGGACGGGCACCTTGAACACCGTGTTGTAGCGCGCGGCCTGATCGAAAGTGGCCTGACGGATGGGCACCGTGGGCGCCTTGCACTCCACCACGGCCAGGGGCGCACCGTCCGGCGCATGCACCACGATGTCCGCGCGCCGTGGCATGCCGTTGAGCACCAGCCCGCGTTCCACGGTGATCAGCCCGGCCGGACAAAGCAGGTCGTGCACCAGGTGGTTCAGGAAGTGCTGGCGCACCCACTCCTCCGGGGTGAGGGCCACCCACAGCCGCCGCACCGGGTCGAAGACCTGCGGCCCTTGCGGTCCTTGTTTAGTTTTGACGCCGTGGTCCGGCAGTGCTAGCCCGATCATCGTCCACCCACCCCGCAAAAGTGCGCACCAAGCAGGAGATCGTCGAGAACTGGCTGCCCCGTTACACGGGTGTGGAGCTGAGCGGCTTCAAGCCCCATGTACTGCTGACCAATTTCAGCAACTACCTGGAGATCTTCTGCCGGCAGACAGGCGCTGTGATGCACGGGCAGGGGCGCCCCATGCAGATGGCCGTGGCCGAGGACATGGTGATGATCAACTTCGGCATGGGCAGCCCCACGGCCGCCACGGTGATGGACCTGCTGACGGCGATCGCGCCCAAGGCCGTGCTCTTCCTGGGCAAGTGCGGGGGCCTCAAGCGCAAGAACGAACTGGGCGACCTGATCCTGCCGATCGCCGCCATCCGCGGAGAGGGCACCAGCAACGACTACATGCGGCCCGAGGTGCCCGCGCTGCCGAGCTTCATGATCCACCGTGCGGTGAGCGGCGTGATCCGCGACATGGACCTGGACTACTGGAGCGGCACGGTGTACACCACCAACCGCCGCGTCTGGGAGCACGACGACGACTTCAAGGCCCGCCTTCGGGCCGATCGCTGCATGGCCATCGACATGGAGACGGCCACCATCTTCATCACCGGTTTCGCCAACGGCATCCCCACCGGGGCCCTGCTGCTGGTGAGCGACCAGCCCATGGTGCCCGAGGGCGTCAAGACCGGGAGCAGCGATGCCAGGGTCACCGCCGGGTTCGCCGAAACACACGTGAAGATCGGCGTGCTGAGCCTGCGCGATATCATCAACGAGGGCCGGTCGGTCAAGCACCTGCGCTTCGAATGAAGGTGCTGGACGCATACAAGAAGGTGATGGCCGATCTGCGCTCGGGCACCTTCCGCCCGGTGTACCTGCTGCACGGCGAGGAACCCTTCTTCATCGATCGGGTGGCCGCCGAGATCGAGCACCTGGCCGTGGAAGAGCACGCCCGCGACTTCGACCTTACGGTGCTTTACGCCCGCGACTGCGACGCCGACCAGGTGCGGGACACCTGCCTGCGCTTCCCCATGATGGGCGAACGGCACCTGGTGGTGCTGCGCGAGGCCCAGGGTTGGCGCATCGAAATGCTGGAGAAGCTGGAGCCCTACGTGCTCCGGCCCACGCCCACCACCGTGCTGGTGATCTGCTACAAGAACAAGAAGGTCGATGGCCGCAAGAGCTTCGCCAAGAGCGTGGCCAAGCACGGCACGGTGTTCACCAGCGACCGCCTGCGGGACGAACACCTGCCCGACTGGGTGCGGCGCTATGTGACCCACCACAAACGACGGATCGGCCCGCGCGAGGCCCAGCTGCTGAGCGACCATCTCGGGTCCGACCTGGCCAAGGTGACCAAGGAAGTGGAGAAGCTCTGCCTGGTGACGGCGGAGGGGGACACCATCACCGCGGACATCGTGCAGCGCTACGTGGGCATCAGCAAGGACCACAACATCTTCGAGCTGCAGGACGCCATCGGCTCGCGCGACCGCGTGAAGGCCCTCAGGATCGCACGTTACTACGGGCAGGACACCAAGGGTCATCCGCTGCCGGTGACGGTGGCCAACCTCAACGGGTACTTCACCAAGCTGGTGACCCTGAAGACGCTTGGTGAACGCCCCGCCAGCGAGCTGGCCTCCGTGGCGGGCATCTCGCCCTATTACCTCGACGGGTATCGGGCCGCCGCCCGGAACTACGGCCTGGACGAGCTGTTGCGCGCCCAGCAGCTCCTGCGCCACTGCGATCTGGCCAGCAAGGGGCTCGGCGATGGCGGGGCCGATGAGGGCGAGCTACTCACCGAGCTCCTGGTGCGGGTGATCGACCGCTGAACGCCGTTCCCCGGCCCGGTCCCACCGTCCGCCACCGGGTTCGCGCGCGAGCGCACGGAGCCGTTACCTTCGCCACCTTTCCCGCAATGGGCCCACACGCATGATCCGTCGCCTTGCCTGGCTCCTGGTGGCCACCGTACTTCCCGTCTCCCTGACGCTCGCCCAGAACACCAGCACCATCCGGGGCTTCGTGTACGACCAGGACAACGGCGAGCCGGTGATCTTCACCAACGTCATGCTCAAGGGCAAGAGCCTGGGGGCCGCCACCGACGTCAACGGTTACTTCTCCATCAGCCGCATCCCGGCCGGGGACTACACCCTGATGGTCACCTCCCTGGGCTACGACACGCTCACCAAGGCGGTATCCCTGGCCGCTGGCCAGATCATCACCGAGAAGCTCTTCGTGATGAAGACCAAGGTGGAGCTGAAGGCCTTTACCGTCACGGCCGAGAAGACCGAGGCCCAGACGCAGGTCCGCATGAGCGTCACCAAGCTCGATCCCAAGCAGATCGACCGCATCCCGGCCATTGGTGGCGAGGCCGACCTGGCGCAATACCTGCAGGTGGTGCCAGGGGTCATCTTCACTGGCGACCAGGGCGGTCAGTTGTACGTGCGGGGTGGCTCGCCCATCATGAACAAGGTGATGCTGGACGGCATGGTGCTGTACAACCCGTTCCACAGCATCGGCCTGTTCAGCGTGTTCGACAACGACATCATCCGCAATGCGGACATCTACACGGCGGGCTTCAACGCCGAGCATGGCGGGCGTGTGAGCAGCGTGATGGATGTCACCACGCGGGATGGCAACAAGACCCGCCTGGCGGGCAAGGTGGGCGCCAGCACCTTCGCCGGCAAACTGATGCTGGAGGGGCCCATGAAGAAACAGAGCAAGCCGGGCGCGGGATCCAGCTCGTTCCTGCTCAATGCGCGCCACAGCTACCTGGACCAGAGCAGCAAGGCCCTGTACACCTTCGTGGATACGGCCGGCCTGCCCTTCACCTTCACCGATGTCTACGGCAAGCTGAGCTTCAACGGGGCCAACGGCAGCAAGTTCAACCTGTTCGGCTTCAACTTCCGCGACGGGGTGAAATACCGGCAGGTGAGCGACCTGCTTTGGAACAACTGGGGGGCGGGCACCAACTTCGTGCTGGTGCCGGCCGGCAGTGCGGTGCTGATCGACGGGGTGTTCAGCTTCAGTGACTACAGCATCGAGATGCGCGAGGGCGCCCTGCCGGCGCGCAGCAGCCGCATCAGCGGCTTCAACGGGGGGCTCAACTTCAAGTACTTCATCCGCGATGACGAGATCAAGTACGGCATCGAACTGCTGGGCTTCCGCACCGATTTCAGCTTCTTCAACAGCAGTGGTCTGCGCATCGATCAAACCCAGAACACCAGCGAGCTGGCCGCCTACGTGAACTACAAGAAGAAGCTCGGCAAGTTCATCATCGACCCCGGCCTGCGTGTGCAGTACTATGCGTCGCTCAGCGTGCTCAACCTCGAACCGCGCCTGGGCCTGAAGTGGAACATCACCGACGACCTGCGCTTCAAGGCCGCCGCGGGTCGCTACAGCCAGAACCTGGTGGCCGCCAACAGCGACCGCGACGTGGTGAACCTGTTCTACGGATTCCTCTCCAGCCCGGAGAACCTGCCCGAGGATTTCACCGAGGAGGACGGCTCGGTGCGCACCGTGAAGGACCCCTTGCAACGTGCCAACCACTACGTGGCCGGCTTCGAGGTGGACATCACCCCCGAGCTCACCGCCAACATCGAGGGGTACCTGAAGGATTTCCGCCAGGTGACCAACCTGAACCGGGACAAGGTCTTCGACGACAGCCCCGACTTCGCCGACAAACCCGATGAGCTGAAGAAGGACTTCGTGCTGGAGACGGGCAAGGCCTATGGCGGGGACATCCTGCTGAAGTACGAGCACGACGGGCTGTATCTGTGGGCGGTGTACAGCCTCACCTTCGTGGACCGCTGGACCGGGCGCTACACCTACAATCCCATCTGGGACCGCCGGCACAACGTGAACCTCGTGGCCAGCTACACCTTCGGTCGTCACGATGCCTGGAAGGTGAACGTGCGCTGGAATTACGGCAGCGGTTTCCCCTTCACGCAGACCCAGGGCTACATCGAGGGCAACCCGTTCGGCAGCGGCATCGGAACGGACTACACGTACAGCAATGGTGAACTGGTGCTGCTGTATGGTCCGTTGAACCAGGGCCGCCTGCCGGATTACCACCGTCTGGACCTGGGTGTGACCAAGACCTGGCGCCTCAGCGACCGGAGCGCCATCGAGCTGGATCTGAGCGTCACCAACGCCTACGACCGGGACAACATCTTTTATTACGACCGGGTGCGGGCCAAACGGGTGGACCAGTTGCCGGTGCTGCCCAGCGCTGGGTTGAGCTGGAGCTTTTGAGTTGCAAGCCACCAGCCGCAAGCCACTAGCCGCCAGCCACCAGCCACCAGCCACCAGCCACCAGCCACCAGCCACCAGCCACCCGCCGCAAGCCACCAGCCGCCAGCTGCAAGCCACCAGCCGCCAGCTGCAAGCCACCAGCTACCAGCCACCAGCCACCAGCTACCAGCCACCAGCCACCAGCCACCAGCCTCCAGCTACCAGCCACCAGCCACCAGCCGCCCGCTGCCCGATGCAAGCCACCAGCTACCCGCCACCCGCCACGAGCTACCCGCCACGAGCTACCCGCCACCAGCCGGAAGCGGAAAGCCGGAAACGGTAGGCTGGGAGCCGAAAGCCGGGAGGGCGTTAGCGCGGTGGTAGATTGAACAACTGGCGTTCCCGACAACTAGCTGAAGCATCAGGAACTGAACTTCTTCATGAAGGCCATCAGCTTCATTTGTTGATGCTCGATGAGCAGGAGCAGCTCCTCTACCTTTTCTTTTGGTGCCCATGGCCGACGTTGGAGCACCAACGTTTGGGTTTCGAGCTCGAACGAGGAGCCGAGTGCTATTTCCATGAACCGTAGTTTGTCCTTTTCCGTACGCCTGGAGCTACCCTCCGCGATGTTGGAGGTGATGGAGATCGCCGCCCTGGTCGATTGTCCCTTGAGCTCGGCAACCTTGGAGTAGGGCAGTTCCTCGTAGAGGTCGAAAACGACATCGATGATATCCATGCCCAGCTGCCAAACCTCAAGTTTCTTGAAGTTCTTCATGGTTTGTTGTGTTGGTGATCTCGAATTTCGGTACTGAGGTGATAGCATCCGCAAGCCGTAAGCCACCAGCTGCCCGCCACCGGCTGCCCGCCACCAGCTGCAAGCCACCAGCCGCAAGCCACCAGCTGCAAGCCACCAGCCGCCCGCCGCTAGCCACCCGCTGCAAGCCACCAGCTGCAAGCCACCCGCCACCAGCCGCCCGCCAGCTACCCGCCGCAAGGCACCAGCGGGAAACGGGAGGCTGGAAGCTGGAAGCGGGAGGCTGGAAACTGGAAACCGGAGGCCGGAAGCCGGAAGCTGGAGGCCGGAGGCGGGACGGGGCAAGCGTGAGTCGCGATAGTGCGGCGCCCCCAGAGATACGGTAGCGGACCTGCGCTATCAGCACCTATCTTTACACCCCGTGATCGCCGATCCATCATCGGTGCGGTCAACATGGCGATGACGGGTTCCACCAAGTACATTTTCGTCACCGGGGGGGTCACCTCCAGCCTCGGCAAGGGTATCATCAGTGCCAGCCTGGCCAAGCTGTTACAGGCCCGCGGCTTCACGGTCACCATCCAAAAGCTGGACCCGTACATCAACGTGGACCCCGGCACCCTCAACCCGTACGAGCACGGCGAGTGCTTCGTGACCGAGGATGGCGCCGAGACCGACCTTGACCTGGGCCACTACGAACGCTTCCTGGACGTGCCCACCTCCAAGGCCAACAATGTCACCACCGGTCGCATCTACCAGAACGTCATCAACAAGGAACGCCAGGGCGAATACCTCGGCAAGACCGTCCAGGTGATCCCCCACATCACCGACGAGATCAAGCGCAACATCCAGGCCCTGGGGCGTCGCGGGATCTACGATTTCGTGATCACCGAGGTGGGCGGCACCGTGGGTGACATCGAGAGCCTGCCGTACGTGGAGGCCATCCGCCAGTTGAAGTGGGAGAAAGGTCGCGACTCCCTGGTGGTGCACCTCACCCTGCTGCCCTTCCTGCACACCACCGGCGAGCTCAAGACCAAGCCCACCCAGCACAGTGTGAAAGAGCTCCTGAGCCTGGGCGTGCAGCCCGACGTGCTGGTGTGCCGCACCGAACACCCCATGCAGAAGGGCATGAAGGACAAGATCGCCCTGTTCTGCAACGTGGATGCCCAGGCCGTGATCGAGAGCCGCGACGCCGACACCATCTACGACGTGCCGCTGCTCATGCTCGAGGAGAAGCTGGACGAGGTGGTGCTGCGCAAGCTCGGGGTCACCACCTTCCCCGCAGCGGACCTCACGGCTTGGAAGGACTTCCTGCGGCGGTACAAGGAGCCCAAGGGCGAGGTGCACATCGGTCTGGTGGGCAAGTACGTGGAGCTGAAGGACGCCTACAAGAGCATCAAGGAGGCCTTGGAGCACGCCGGCGCCGAGAGCGAGACCAAGGTGCACATCAAATGGGTGCACAGCGAGAAGCTCACGGCCAGGAACGTGGCCCGGCAGCTCGGCGGCCTCAGCGGCATCCTCGTGGCGCCGGGCTTCGGCCACCGCGGCATCGAAGGCAAGATCGAGGCCATCCGTTTCGCCCGCGAGAACCAGGTGCCTTTCCTGGGCATCTGCCTGGGCATGCAATGCGCCGTGATCGAGTTCGCTCGCCACGTGCTGGGCCACACCGACGCCAACAGCACCGAGATGAACGCCGACACCACCCACCCGGTGATCGCCATGATGGAGGAGCAGAAGGCCATCGTGAACAAGGGCGGCACCATGCGCCTCGGCGCGTATCCCTGCGCCATCACGGAGGGCTCGCTGGCGTCGCGGATCTACCGCAGGAAGCAGGTGAGCGAACGGCACCGCCACCGGTTCGAGTTCAACAACGGCTACCTCGACGCCTTCCGCCGGGCCGGCATGCTGGCCACCGGCATGAACCCCCAAGGCAAACTGGTGGAGATCGTGGAGCTCAAGGACCATCCCTGGTTCGTGGGTGTGCAGTTCCACCCCGAGTACCGCAGCACCGTGGCCAAGCCGCACCCGCTGTTCGTGGCCTTCGTTCAGGCCGCCGTGAAAGCCGGACAGGCCCGGACCCCCGAGAACGTTCCCTCCTGACCGGCATCGGCCCAGGGATCACTCCCATGCCCTCCTTCGGGAACATGCGATCGTGGGGCGGCCCGCGCATCCACGGGGCACGGACCCGGCCACGCCCGGCCCTGACCGCCGCCACGGCACTGCTGCTGACCGTCGCCGTGCAGGCCCAACCCGCGGAAGTGGCCCGCTATGACGTGGACCAGGGCCTGCCCCAAAGCATGGTGAACCACATCCTGCAGGATCGCGACGGCTTCCTCTGGTTCGGCACGGGCGACGGCCTGGCACGCTTCGACGGCACGCGCTTCACGGTGTACAAGCATGACGGACGCGATAGTGCCAGCCTTTCCCACAACGCCATCTGGGGACTGGCCGAGGCCGGTGCCCATCACCTTTGGGTGGGTACACGCACCGGGCTGGACCGCCTGGACCGCCGCACGGGCCGGTTCCAGCACGTCCGGTCAGGCCTGCCGCGACCGGTGGACGGGTGCTGGCGCGTGGTGCAAGCACAGGATCCGAACGCCCTCTTCTACTCGCCGCTCTCCAGCACGATCCTGCAGGTCGGACCCAAGAGCGTACAGCATCACCCCTGCGCGCACTTCCCCAGCTATTGCCTGCGTCCGGCCGAGGATGGTGGGGTGTACCTCCTGTTGTCGCCGGACTCGCTGATACACCTCGCCGCCGACGGCACCACCATGGAGGTGCGGCGCATCGATGCATCCGATGCCGGGAAGATCACCGACATGCTCCCGTTGGACGATGGCTGGCTGATGCTGGCGGAACGTGCGACCTTCCGTGTCGCCAGGGATGGCACGCGGCGCACCCTGCCGGAGGACACCCGGTCCTTCTTCGCGCAGCATCCCGGCGAACACTATCTGGAGCGCGCTGCGGACGGACGCATCTGGGTGGCGTGCAGCGGGGTGGGGGCCGTGATGCTCCGCCCCGACCTCACCATCGAGGGCATCCGTCCGTTGTTGCCGCCCGGCACCTCGGCCTTCAGTGCCCGCGCCGTGTACTGCGATCGGCAGGGCAACATCTGGATCGGCTCCGATGGTCAGGGCGTGTTCCGGATCGCTCCACAACGGATCAAGTTCGGCCGGTGCATGCCCGGCATGGGTCTGCCCTGGGAACCACCGTCGTGGTTCGTGCGTGGCTTCGCCCAGTGGGACGCCCACCACATCCTGGTCTCCTTTCACAAAGGTGGCCTCGCGCTCTTCGATGAACGCAGCGGCATCCTGTCGGCCTTCACACCGCCCGGGATCGATGTCGGCGACCAGGTCCGGCCGATGAACAGCGCGGACGGGCTGATCTGGCTGACGGATGAGCGGGGCATCAAGGCCCTTGATCCGCGCACCGGCCGGGTCGTCACGCATCCTGCGCTTTCCGGGGGAGGTCTGCTGGCCTTGGACGCGGAGGGGAAGGCGCTGTTGGTGGGGGGTGATTCCGTGTACCGTTTCAGTTTTTCGGACGGCAGGATCACGGCCAGCGCCGAAGTCCTGGACCCCGGGATCGGCCGGCGGATGCGACGCACCGAGCGGCTCTACATCGATGCCCGCGGGCAATGGTGGACCTACGGCGTGCTCGACCCCATCGGCGTCACCGATGGGCGGAACCAGCTGGCGATCGCCGCTCCGCACCCGGGCGAGGACGTCCGGATGACCGGGCTCTGGCCTGCCGGGCGCGACAGTGCCTGGATGACGACCAACGAAGGCCTGTTCCTGTGGGCGCTGCCCGAGCGGCGTGTGCTGGCGCGATACACGGTGCACGAGGGTCTGCCCGACCAATACACCTACTGCATGCTTCCCGGAGGCGACGGCACATGGTGGGTCAGCACCAACAACGGGATGGCCCGCTTCCGTCCGGCCACCGGCACCTTTGAGCACCATGGGGTGGGGCACGGCGCCCAAAGCCGGGAGTTCAATTCCGGGGCCGCCCTGCGTTCCACCGGCGGCAGGCTCTACTTCGGAGGGGTCAGCGGTTTCAACCACTTCGATCCCGCCCTGGTGCGCCCGGACCCCGACACCGCCGGCATCGCCGTGGTGGCCCTGCGTTCCCAAGGACGCGACCTGCCCTTGGCGCACGGCCCCATCACCCTGCCTTTCCACCGGAACGACCTGGAAGTGGACCTGGCGGTGCTGGAGTTCACCGCGCCTGAGCACAACCGATACGCCTTTCTGCTCGAAGGCTACGACAGCACCTGGCAGGTCCATCCCGCGGCACGGCCGATCACCTACAAGAACCTGCCGGACGGCCGCTACCGACTGTTGGTGCGTGGCATCAACGGGGATGGCTTGGAAGGGCCGGTGCGTCCCCTGCTCACGGTGACCGTGCCCCTGCCTTTCTGGGCGTCGGCCTGGGCGGTGGTGCTGGGCACCCTGGCCGGGGCGGCGCTCGTGGGGTTGGTGGCCTTCACCATATACAGGGCGCGCGTGCGCCGCCGGCTCGAACGGACCGAACGCGAGATGGGGGAGCTGCGCCTGCGCACCCGGCTGGCCCAGGACCTGCACGACGACGTGGGCAGCGGCCTGGCGCGTATCGCCGCCCTCGCGGGCAGGGCCGTGCAGCAACGCACGGCCGGGGCCACGGACGAGGATCCCGTCCGGCGTGTGGGCGCCATCAGCCGGGAACTGATGGAGAATCTGCGCGATGTGGTCTGGATGAACGAACCCGGCAACGGTGACCTCGCCTCCCTGTTGTTGCGCATCCGCGCCTACGCCGGCGACCTCTTCGAGGGCACCGCCACCGGGGTGGCCTTCCAATTCCCCGAACCCCTGCCTGAACGCCCCATCGGTGGCGCCTTCAAGCGCAACGCCTTCCTGGTGGCCAAGGAAGCCCTGTTGAACGCCCACCGGCACGCCGCCGCCCGGCATGTCATCGTGCGATTCGTGCTGACGGACGATGGGTGCCGTCTGGAGGTGTGTGATGACGGGGTGGGCGCCCCGGTGCCCTCCTCCGGGACCGGCAGGGGCCTGCGCAACCTGCGCGCACGTGCTGAAGAGGCCGGTTGCATGCTGACCTTTGTCCAGCGCCCCGGTGAAGGCACGACGGTCACGCTGACCTGTCCATCGGGCGCCATGGAGCCATGAAACCGGCGATCAACGTATCCATTGTGGAGGACGACAGCCTCCTGCGCGAGGTGCTCGCCGAAAGGATCGGAAGCGACAACGACCTGCACACCTCGGGTGCATATCCCGATGCGGAATCCTTCTTGGCGGACCTGACGAACGCCCCCGTCGATGTGGTGATCATGGACATCGGTCTGCCCGGCATGAGCGGGATCGAGTGCGTGCGTCGGGCCAAGGCATCGGCGCCACAGGTGCAGTTCATCATGTGCACCGTGCGCGACGATGACGACAGCCTGTTCGAGGCCCTGTGCGCCGGCGCCACCGGATACCTGCTGAAGGACGCCACCCCGGCACAGGTGGCCGTGGCCGTCAAGGAGGTGCATGCCGGCGGTTCGCCCATGAGCGCAGGCATCGCACGGCGCGTCATACGCTCGTTCCAGCGGCCACGCCCCACCTCCAAGGCCGCCGAACTGCTCAGCGAACGCGAACGGCAGGTGCTGGACCAGCTCGCCCAAGGCTACCGGTACAAGGAGATCGCCGACCGGATGCAGCTGAGCATCGACACCGTACGCACGCACATCCGCAACCTGTACGACAAGCTGCAGGTGAGCTCGCGCACCGACGCGCTGAACAAGCTCTATCCGCGCTGAGCGCGACGGGCCTCGCATGAAAGTGGTATTGCGTCCCGGAGGGGACGGGATGAGCTTTGGGTCATCCTCTTCGGCCCCGGAACGCCCTGCCCATCATGTGCCATTCAACGCCCGTGATCACCCCTGCTGATCTCCGCGGCGCAAGCACCCTGGATGATCCGGGGCCGGGGGCAACACGCTTTCAACACGCTTCGACCACCATGACCGACCTCCGCACCAACACAGGAACGCTCCGACCGCAACGGGACTTGAGAGGTGCGCAGCTCCTGTGGGCCGCCTCCATCCTCGCCCTTGTGCTCCTCCTCGGCCTGTCCCTTCCGCTCCGGGCCCAGAAGGAGTTCCCCACGGTATGGGCCACCAAGTTCGAGGTGGGGTCGGGTTGGAACGCGGTCACCCCGGACCTGGCCTTCGTGCTCGGGGGTGACGACTCCGGGGTGGAGGTGCTCGACGGCAGCACCGGCAAGATGCTGTGGAACTGCGTGTTCAAGGAGAAGTTCGGCGTGCGCAAATGCGAGGACTGGATCGCGCACCACGACACCCGTACCGTGGAGGTGATCGTACAGCGGGCCAAGGACGCGCCGTTGGAACATGTGCACCTGGACTATGCCACGGGTGCCGTGCTGGCCAAGGAGGACCTGCCGGCGCGGGAGCGGAAGGTCGCTCCGGCGGCCCCGGCGTCCAAGGGTCCGCGCCAGCGCCGGGTGAACCATGCCAGCACCTTCGATGAGGCGAGCGGCACCAGCATCGCGCTGGCGTACAACGACAAGCGCGTCAAGAGCGCCATGGGCGGAAGCAAGCTGGACATCACCGTCACCGCCAGTGGAGGCCACGCCTGGAGCACCACCTTCGAGGGCCGTGTGGTGGCGCACATGGTGTACGACATGCTGCCCGCCGACGATGGCGAAGTGATCCTGGACGTGAGCACCGGCCAGGGCAAGGTCTTCGTGGTGTATGAAGGGATCAGCTGCCTGGACCTGGCCACCGGCAGGCTGTTGTGGAGCACCAGCTTCGACAACACCACGACCAGTGTGGGGCTGCGCGCCAAGCAGGAGATCGGCCGTGCCGCCATGCCGCTGCCGGCCGCCGACGGTGTGTACATCGCCGACCTCAGCAAGGATGTGCGCGCCATCAAGAAGGTGGACATCAACACCGGGGCGGTGATCTGGACGGGCGACCGGCTGCAGGGCGACGACATCATCTCGGAACTGTTGCTGGTGGGCGGCAACCTGGTCGCGCGCACCGGCGGCGTGGTGCGCCATGAGATCTTCGTGCCCAACCCCAACGGCGGCGTGGGCGATGGCACCTACAAGGTGGAGCACGTGTTCGAGGGCAGCACCGGGCTGCGTGCCTACGATGCGGCCACCGGCAAGGCCGTGTGGAGCACCGAGGCGATGGAGTTCCCGGACAACTTCCGCAAGGGTGAGTGCAACATCCTCAGCGACGGCGGGCTGATCTACGCGCTCGGGGACCGCAACATCCATGTCTTCGATGCGGCCACGGGCAAGGTGGTGAAGCAGGGCGAGTACAACAGCAAGACCATCGGCCGGGCGCATCGGTTCGAGCCCTTCAACGGGCGCTTCCTGATCGAGGGCGAGAAGGGCATCGCCTGCGTGGACCAGGACCTGAAGCCGGTCTACGCCACCAACACGGGCAAGTGCCTCCTCACCGAAATGCGTGGCGACGCCTTCATCGTTTGGACGGGCAAGGAGGCCGCGGACCGCAACGAGTTCATCCGCTTCGACCCCGTCACGGGCGCCGTGCTCGGCGGCCTCAAAGGCTGCTACAGGCCCCGTTTCGACCTCACCGGCGACCGCTTCGTGCGCTTCGACGGCGACAAGGTCATACTCTACCGCACCAACTGAACAACCCCACCGGCCATGGAACGAAACCTCAGACCACACCGCCGCACCGCCACGCACCGCTCCGGTACACGGACACGCTCGCGGACCGTTGTCCTCGCCGCGGCCATGCTCACCTTGGGCCTGGAGGCCTCCATCGCCCAGATCCCCGCCGATTCCCTCGCCCTTTGGCTTCGCGCCGACGCGGGGGTCGTCGTTTCCGGTCCCAACGTCCTTGAGTGGCAGGACCAGAGCGGGCACGGCCGGCATGCCACCGCCTCGGGCAACGTGCAGCTCGTCGGCAACCTGGTGAACGGCCATCCGGCGGTGCAGCTGTTCTGTACCGGTGGCATGCTGATGACCCCCGCCTTCCAGACCTTCGCCGACAAGCGGGGCGCGATCTTCGTGGTGGCACGCACCATTGGCAACAGCTGCGTGAGCGGTGCTGGTTACGGGTCCTTCGTGCAGACCTATTACGGCAGCGGCACCACCTGGCAGTTCGGCGCCTTCCCGAACTTCTATGGCTACTACGACGGGGTGGGGTCCTCCAACTTCAACGTGACCACCCTGCCGGTGGACGCCTGGGGCATCGTCACCATGAACCGCACGGGCAACACCACCATGGACTGCTATAAGAGCGGCATCTACGCGACCACCTCCACCATCGCGGACAACCAGCCCTCGGTGAACCCCGTGCGCATCGGCGCCTCCAGCACCGGCTGGGAGGTCCTCAACGGCTACCTCGCCGAGATCATCCTGTACAACAAGGCCATGACGCCCCAGGAGATCGAGCAGGTGAACACGTACCTGGCCGACAAGTACATGTTCAACGGCAACGTGCCGCTGCCCATCGCACAGGGCGCCACGCTCTGCGGGCCCGGCAGCACGGTGCTCACCGCCACCGGAGGCACGCGCTACCGTTGGTTCGACAGCGCCACCGCCATACAACCGCTGGACACCAACGCCAGCTTCAACACGCCGGTGCTCGCGGCCACCACCACCTACTACGTGGCCAACTTCGACGGGCATCTTAACAGCCAGCGCGTGGCGGTGACCGTGACAGTGAACATGCCGGGCACCGCCTGCGACGACGGCAACCCCAACAGCGTCAACGATGCCCTCGACGCCAACTGCAACTGCGTGGGCACCCTGGCCGACGACTGCCTCGGCGTGCCGGGCGGTCCTGCCCAGCCGGGCACGCCTTGTGACGATGGCCAGGCCCAGACCGGCAACGACACCTGGGACGCCAACTGCAACTGCATCGGCCAGCTGATCGACTGCCTTGGCGTGCCGGGCGGCTCCGCCACCATCGGGTCTCCGTGCGACGACGGGAACTCCGGTACGTCCAATGATGTGTACGACGCCAATTGCATCTGCGCCGGTACGCCGATCGGCGGCTGCACCGAGATCCTCACCCTGGACATCACCCTGGACAACAACGGGGCGGAGACCACCTGGGAGATCCGTGACGAGACC
>JABWBQ010000128.1 GCA_013360395.1 Flavobacteriales bacterium | reverse complement strand
GCGCGGCCGCGGCGGGCGGTACCACGTGGATGCGGCCGGCCGTGCGGGGGAAGCGCCCGGCGAGCTCCCCGGCCACGGTGCCGCTCACCGTGAGGATGCCGCGCACCCGGGGCAGCAAAGCGGGGATGAGCCAGCGGTACCACGCACCGAAGGGGCCGGTGAACCACTGCGGATGATGGTGCCACGCCAGGTCGTGTACCACCAGCACCTGGTCGCGCACGGACCATGGCCCCGTGTTGGCCGGGCCGATCAGCAGGTCGCCGCGCCGCAGCCGTGCGGGCAGCAGCAGCTGTTCCCAGGCATGGCCGGCGATCCCGTGCGCATGGCGGGTGATGATGGTGCGCAACGGCAGGCCGGTGCGCGCCAGGGCGGCTTGCAGCTGCAGCGCGTAGCGCTCCACGCCGGTCACGGGCCGGTGCAGGCAGCGGCCGTTGAGCACCAGCGCCATGGTGGCCAAGGTAGCGCGGGGGGCGCGTGCGCCCGGCTAACTTGCGCGCCATGACCGCACCCGCCGTCCACGCCCCGTCCGGGCACCGCATCGCGTGGCCGCTGGTGCTGCAGGTGGCGTGGAAGAACGTGCGGCTGCGCTACAAGAGCTCGCTGCTCGGTTTTGCCTGGACCCTGCTGAACCCCGTGCTCTACCTGGCCATCTTCCTGTTCATCTTCAGCCGGGCCTTCGGGCAGGTGGACAACTACCCGGTGTTCGCGCTCACCGGCCTCATCCTGTGGACCTTCTTCGCCACCACCTCGGCGCATGTGCTGGGCGCACTGGTGGAGAACGCCAACGTGCTGCGGTCGCTGGCGGTGCCGCCCCTGGTGTTCCCGCTGGCGCAGCTCTTCGCGGGCCTCATCAACCTGCTGTTCTCGCTGCTGCCCTTCGCCCTGCTGCTGGCCGCGTTCGGCTGGCGCCCGCAACCGGTGCACCTGCTGGCCCTGCCCGCGCTGGCCCTCTTCGCGGTCTTCGTCTTCGGCGTCGCATTGGCCCTGTGCACGCTCAACGTCTTCTTCCGCGACATCGGCCTGCTGTGGAACGCGCTGCTTCCGGCGCTCTTCTACATCACGCCCATCGCCTATCCACCGGACCTGGTGCCGGCCGACCTGCGTTGGGTCGCCGGGCTCGACCCGCTGTACTGGTACATCGACCTCTTCCGCACCATCGTGTACCACGGACAGCTGCCCGACGCCGGCCGGATGGCGGTGGTGACCGTGCTGTCCTTGGCGGCGCTGGCGCTGGGCATGGTGGTGTATGGTTCCCTGCGCCGCGGGCTGGTGGCCAACTACTGAGATGAGCACCGCGCCCATGATCGAAGTGCGTGGCCTGCAGGCCGACTATCACGTGCAGCGCCATGGCTACCGGTCCATCAAGGAGTACCTGGTGTCCTTCGGCAGCAAGCGGCTGCTGGAGCGCAAGCGGGTCATCACCGGGATGGACCTCGACATAGCGGCCGGGGAGTGCTTCGGCATCGTAGGCCGCAACGGCAGCGGCAAGAGCACCCTGTTGCGCGTGCTCGCCGGCATCGTGGAGCCCACCGCCGGAACGGTCGTCGTGCGCGGCCGCGTGGCCCCCATGCTCGCGCTCGGGGTGGGCCTGGAGCCCGAGCTCGACGGCATCGAGAACGCCCGTCTTTGCGCGGCGCTGATGGGCGGCGACCGGCAGGCGATGCGCCGCACCGTGGAGCACGTGCGTGCCTTCGCCGGCCTCACCGAGGAGGACCTGCACATGCCGGTGAAGCGCTACAGCACGGGCATGATGGCCCGCCTGGGGTTCGCCATCGCCACCACGGACGACCCCGAGGTGCTGCTCATCGACGAGGTGCTCGCCGTGGGCGATGCGGCCTTCCAGCTCAAGTGCTACGAGCGCATCGCCGACCTCAAGCGCAAGGGCGGCACCATCGTGTTCGTGTCGCACGCCCTGGGCGAGGTGCAACGCCTCTGCGACCGCGCGGGCTGCATGGAGGGCGGGCGCCTGCTCAAGGTGGGCGGCACCCACGAGGTGGGCGTGTTCTACCACGGCCTGTTGGGCATCCCGGTGCAGGAATGATGGATCGGCACCACGACATCCCTGCGGAAGCACCGGGCATCGCGGTCGTGATCCCCTGCTACAACGACGGTGCCTTCCTGCGCGAGGCGCTCCACAGCGTGCACGCCTCCACCACGGCGCCCGCCGAACTGGTGGTGGTGGACGATGGTTCCGACGACCCGGCCACCAGGGCCGTGCTGGACGCGGTGCATGCGGAAGGCGTGCCGGTGGTGCGGCAGGAGCACCGGGGGTTGCCCGCGGCCCGCAACACCGGATGGCGCGCCACCAAGGCGCCGTTCGTGCTCTTCCTGGACGCCGACAACCGCGTGGCCCCGCACCTGGTCGCCCGGCTGGGCGAGGCCTTGATGCAGGGGCCGGAGGCCGATGTCCTCTTCACCGACCTGCGCACCTTCGGTGACCGCGAGGGGGTGGTGCACCAGCAGGTGCCCGCCCTGGCCGAGCTGCTGGCCGGCAACCGCATCGATGCATGTGCCGCGCTGCGGCGTGCGCTCCTGGAGCGCCTGGGCGGCTACGACGAGGCGCTGGTCGATGGCTACGAGGACTGGGAGCTCTGGGTGCGGGCCACTGCGGCGGGTGCGCGGTTCGTGCACATCCCGGAGCCGCTCTTCGACTACCGGGTGCGTGCGGGCTCCCTCGGCGCCCGTGCCGACGAACCCGGGCGGCGCGCACGCATCGTGCAGCATGTGGTGGACCGGCACGCCGCGCTCTTCGCGGCGAACGCCGGCGCCCTGACGGTGGAGATGCATCGCATCCAGGCCCACGACCGCG
>JABWBQ010000072.1 GCA_013360395.1 Flavobacteriales bacterium | reverse complement strand
GACCGTCCGCGCCGCGACGACAGGCCCCGGCGCGACGACCGTCCGCGCCGCGACCACGGTGGCGCGCCGCCCGAGCACAACTGATCCGGCAACACGCTCCTGTCGCAGGGCCGCCCCACCGGGCGGCCCTGCCCTTTTCCGGACCGCCGCCAACGGCCAGGCGTAACCGGCGACCCCGTTGCGCCGTTCAACAGCGTGCTCTTCGCCTAACACCCTCTGCGCACAGAATGGCACGCATGCGGCAATTGAAGATCACCAAGCAGGTGACCAACCGGGACACGCCGTCCCTGGACAAGTACCTGACGGAGATCGGGAAAGTGAAGTTGATCACGGCCCAGGAGGAGGTGGAGCTCGCCCGCCGCATCCGCGACGGCGACAACGACGCCCTGGAGGCCCTTTGCAAGGCCAACCTGCGCTTCGTGGTGAGCGTGGCCAAGCAATACCAGGGCCAGGGCCTCAGCCTGCCCGACCTGATCAGCGAGGGCAACCTCGGCCTGATCAAGGCCGCCAAGCGGTTCGACGAGACGCGCGGCTTCAAGTTCATCAGCTACGCCGTGTGGTGGATCCGCCAGCAGATCCTCCAGAGCCTGGCCGAACAGGCCCGCATCGTGCGCCTTCCGCTCAACAAGATCGGCTCCATCAACAAGATCAATAAGGCCTTCGCCAAGCTGGAGCAGGAGCACGAGCGCCCGCCCACCGCGCACGAACTGGCCGAAGTTCTGGAAATGACCCTCGAGGAGGTGAAGACCAGCCTGAACAACACCGGCAAGCACCTGAGCATGGACGCCCCCCTGCGCGAGGGCGAGGACAGCGGCACCATGCTGGACCTGATGAAGAACCAGGACCTGCCCGACCCGGAGGAGGCCCTGATGACCGACAGCCTGCGCCTGGAGATCGAACGCAGCATGGACGCCCTGACCAGCCGCGAGGCCGATGTGATCCGCCTCTACTTCGGCCTGAAGGGCAACCAGCCCCACACCCTGGAGGAGATCGGCCAGAAGTTCGACCTGACGCGCGAACGCGTGCGCCAGATCAAGGAAAAGGCCATCCGCCGCCTGAAGCACACGGGCCGGTCGCGCACCCTGCGCGCCTACCTGGGCTGACACCGCCACCGCACCGTGAAGGCCGCTCCCGCCCGGGGCGGCCTTCCTTTTCCCCGCCGTCCCATCGCAGGCCCTCCCCTAATTTCGCCGGTGATGGCCCACATCCTCGCCCCCTCGCTGCTCTCGGCCGACTTCACCGACCTGCGCGCCGCGGTGGCGTTGGTGGACCGGAGCCCCGCGCAATGGCTCCACCTCGACGTGATGGACGGTGTCTTCGTGCCCAACATCAGTTACGGCATGCCGGTGATCAAGGCCATCCGGCCGCTCACCCGCAAGGTGTTCGACACCCACCTGATGATCACGGACCCCGACCGCTACATCACCGCCTTCCGCGAGGCCGGTGCCGACGTGCTCACGGTGCATCTCGAGGCATGCACCCACCTGCACCGCACCGTGCAGGCCATCAAGGCCCAGGGCATGAAGGCCGGCGTCTCCATCAATCCGCACACCCCGGTGCAGGCCCTGGAGACCATCCTGCCCGACCTGGACCTGGTGCTGGTGATGAGCGTGAACCCCGGTTTCGGTGGTCAGCGCTTCATTGAAGGCACCTACCGCAAGCTCGACGCACTGCGCGAACTGCGCCTGCGCACCGGCTCCTCCGCGCTGATCGAGGTGGACGGCGGCGTGGGCACCGACAACCACCGCACCCTGGTGGCGCATGGCGCCGATGTGCTGGTGGCCGGCAACAGCGTGTTCGGGGCGGCCGACCCGGCGGCGGCCATCGCGGCGTTGCTGGCCTGACCGTACAGGCAGCGCCAGGCCCCCGGCATGCGTCCATCCGGATGGCTGGCGGACACGGCCCGGCCGCCGTACCTTGCCCTGGAACATGGAACCCCTCCGGCACCAACGGTCGGCCTACGACACCGACCATGCGCACAACCGCATCGGGCTGTTGCAGCGCCGCGCCGTGTGGGCCTACCTGGAAGCCCTGCTGCGCAACCCCGGCATGCACGTGCTGGAGCTGAACACCGGGGATGCCACCGACGCGATGCACCTGGCCCGGCAGGGCCACCGCGTGATCGCCACCGACCAGAGCCCCGAGCTGGTGCGCCGGGCACGCGAACGGGTGCGCCAGTACGGCCTGGAGGACCGCATCCTGCTGGAGCTGCTGCCCAAGGCCGGGTTGCACGGCCAGGTGTGGCCCATGCTTTTCGACCTGGTGCTTTCCGACATGGGCGGGCTCAACCAGTACGACGAGGACGACCTGGCGGCCGTGATCCATGCCGTGGCCGAACGCCTTCGCCCGGGTGGCCGTTTCGTGGCCGTGGTGCAGCCCGACCGGTGCCTGCGCGAGGCCCTGCACCACTTGCTACGGCTGCAGTGGAAAGAAGCTTTCGCACGCGGACGTGCGCGCCCCGAGCTCGCCGGGCTGAGCGGCACCGGGGCCGTGCGGTGGCATCACGCACCCGCCACGATGGAACGCCTGACGGCCCCCTGGTTCCGCACGGTGAACATCCGGCCCGTGGGCCTGTTCGTCCCCCCGGCACATTTGGTGCAGCATTACGACCGGCAGGGAGCCTTGGAACGCCTGGCACGCCTGGACGAGACGACCACCAAGTGGCGCTGGGCCGCGCGCTACGCCGACCATTTCCTGATCGACCTGGAACGGAGACGCTGAAAGCTGAAAGTTGAAAGCTGAAAGCTGAAAGCCGAAAGCTGGAGGCTGGAAGCTGGAGGCTGGAGGCTGGAAGCCGGAAGCTGGAAGCCGGAAGCTGGAGGCTGGAAGCTGGAAGCTGGAAGCTGGAAGCTGGAAGCCGGAAGCTGGAGGCCGGAAGCTGGAGGCTGGAGGCTGGAGGCTGGAGGCCAACGCCGAAAGCTGAAAGATGAAAGTTGAAAGCTGAAAGCTGGAAGCTGGAAGCTGTAGGCTGTAGGCCTGAAGCGACCGACTGAAAAATGACCCCACCGATCCCGGAACGCAGGAGCACCGCGCGGCCTGTACATTCGCGCCACTTTTACAATACCGGTCCCATGCGCAAGCTGTTGCTGCTGCTCACCCTACCGATCCTGGCTCCGCCTGCCATCCTCGCCCAGGAACATTGTATGGCCGTAACGATCACACGCAGGCACCTGGTGGCGAGCGGCGGGACCGGTGACCTGGCCTCGGCCCTGAGGCAGGTGCAGCGCGGCACCACCCGTGGCAACGGGCTGCAGACCGTGCCGGTGGTGGTGCACGTGGTGTGGAACACCGCCGCCGAGAACGTGCCCGACGCATCGATCACCCAGATGATCGCGCAGATGAACCAGGACTACCAGCAGGCCAATGCCGATCTGAGCACCGTGCGCCCGGCCTTCACGGGTGTGATCGGCAACGGCGGCATGGAGTTCTGCCTCGCCACGGTGGATCCCAACGGGGCGCCCACCACGGGGATCACCCGGACGCAGACCACCGAGACCTGGTTCGACCCGGACACGGAGACCGACGACATGAAATCGGCGCCCAAGGGCATCAGTCCGTGGAACCCCTCCCAGTACCTGAACATCTGGGTGTGCGACATCACCAGCGGCGCCACGGGCGGCACCGTCACCGTGGGCTATGCCTACCTGCCGGTGGGTGGTGTGGTGGGTTCGGGCATCGACGGGCTGGTGATCGACTACGACTACGGGCTTGGCGCAGGCGAGCGCACGGCCACCCACGAGATCGGTCACTACTTCGGATTGCTGCACCCCTTCGACAACGGCAACTGCACCGACTCGGACGGTTTCACCGACACCCCCACCACGGACAGCCCCACCTTCTCGTGCAGCAACACCGGCCTGATGAAGTGCGGCACGCTGACGCAGTATGAGAACTTCATGGACTACGCCTCGTGCAGCGTGATGTTCACCGACCAGCAGGCGGCCGCCATGCAGGGAGTGCTCAACGGCGCCCGCGCCTCGCTGCTCACCAGTCCCGGTTGCGGCACCGTGCCCTCGGGGCCCTGCATCCCCACCAGCGGCCAGGGCACCGCCGACGGTGATTTCATCGACGGGGTGCAGCTGGGCAGCATCGCCAACCTGGGCACGGGCGGCATCGGCGGCCCCGCGTACGTGGACTACACCGGCCAGAGCACCGACCTGGAGCGCGGCACCGCCCAGGTGCTCCAGGTGACCGCCGGGACCTATGCCGGTGATGCCTTCGCCGCCTGGATCGACTACGACCAGGACGACCTGTTCGAGGCCGGGGAGAAACTCGGCCAGGTGACGAACAGCACGGCCGGAGAGGTGCTGTCCCTGCCCTTCAACGTGCCGGCGGGCGCCGTCCTGGGTCCGGCAAGGATGCGGGTGCGCGGGGTGTACATCAACAGCGGTGAGCCCGACCCCGCCGACCCCTGCTTCAACTACAACTGGGGTCAGACCGAGGATTACATGGTGAACATCACCGATCCCGCAGCGGCCTGCATCCCCACCTCCACCAACGGCACCGCCGACGGCGACTACATCGACGGGGTGCAGCTGGGGACCATCCAGAACACCGGCACCGGCGGCACCACCATGCCGGCCTATTCGGACTACACGGCGCTGAGCACGGACCTGGTGCGGGGTGACAGCTACACGCTGGAGGTGACCGGTGGCACCTACGTGCCGGACCACTACGCCGCGTGGATCGACCTGGACCAGGACGGCCAGTTCGAGGCGGGCGAGAAGCTGGGGGAGCTCCAAAGCATCAGCCCGCAGCAGAACCTCCCCATCCCGTTCACCGTGCCCATGAGCGCCGACCTGGGCAGCACCGTGATGCGGGTGCGCGGCGTGTTCATCAACACCGGTGAGCCCACCCCGGTGGACCCCTGCCACAATTACGCGTGGGGTGAGACCGAGGACTACACGGTGATCATCACCACCTCCACCGGCGTGGCCGACGCAGCCGCGGTAGGGTTGCGGATCTTCGTGCACCACGGGCAGGCGGAGCTGATCAACGGGACCGGCGACGTCCGGGCCTACCGTGTGCTGGACGGCATGGGCCGCATGGTGGCCGAAGGTCGTGCCGCACCCGGCCGCAACACCCTGCTGGGCGCCGCCGCCGCACCGGGCGTGTACCAGGTGCAGCTCCTCGATCCCTCCGGCCGTCCGCTGGTCCTCCGCTTCCTGCTGAACGGGGAATAGCGCGATCCGTCGAAGCGAGGAAGGCGTCCGTCAACAACGCACCCCCGTTGGGCGGATCGTCCCACGGCTGGTGCAACCCGCCTCCGTGCGGGCCGTATGCGTGAGCACATAGCCCACCATCATGCGCCCGCGCATCGTTGCCTGCCTCGTCCTGATGTCCTCCTTCGCCACGTTGAGCGCTCAACGGACCGCCATCGGCATCAAGGGTGGTGTCGTGGTGGGCACGGCGCGTTCCGAACTGGTGCGCTACGGCATGGTCCCGGGCGCCACCCTGGGAGCCTACGCGGCGATCGAGGTCAGCGACCGCATCGAGGTGCAACCGGAACTGGTGGCGAGCCTGCAGGGTGCCTCCTACCTGGTGGGTGAGGACGAGGTGCGTTGGGTGGACCGCCAGCTCTACGCGCAGCTGCCCGTATCGGTGAAGTTCTTCGTGACCAACGCGCTCAACCTGCACATAGGCGGGCAGCTCGGCTGGCTGATGCTGGCGCGCACCGACACGGACGACGGCACCCGGAACACCACCGACCGGTTCGTCCCCCTGGATGCCGGTGTGATCGCCGGCCTGGGCGTGGACCTGCTGCACGGTACGGACCTGACCCTGCGCTACTACGGCGGCATCACCCCGACACTCGCCGACGACAGCACCATCTATCCGCGCAACAGCACCCTGCAGCTCACCGTGGGGCACCGGTTCGGGCCCATCGGGAAGAAGTTCGTGCGACGGCGCTGAGCCCCGCGTATCTTCGGCCCGTGCGCCAAAGGCCCCTCATCGCTTTGCTGGGCGGCGGCCAGCTGGGGCGGATGTTCATCGAGAACGCCCTGCGCTACGATGCCCGGGTGCACGTGCTGGACCCCGACCCGCACTGCCCCTGCGCAGGGATCGCACAACGCTTCGTCCAGGGTTCCTTCGCCGACCGCGATACGGTGCTCGACTTCATCCGGGAGGCCGACATCGTGGGCATCGAGATCGAGCATGTGAGCGTGGAGGCGCTGGAACAGGCCCGGGCCATGGGCAAGCGGGTGATCCCCGACCCCGCGGTGCTGCGCACCATCCAGGACAAAGGGGCGCAGAAGCTGTTCTATCGGGAGCATGGCATCCCCACGGCCCCCTTCACCCTGGTGGAGGACCGCGCGATGTTGCTGGCCTCGCCCCCGCCCCTGCCGGCCTTCCTGAAGTCGCGCACCGGGGGCTACGACGGCCGGGGCGTGATGCCGCTGCGCGGGCCGCAGGACCTGCAGCGGGCCTTCGATGCGCCGGGCGTGGTGGAGCATCAGGTGGACATCGCGCTCGAACTGGCCGTGCTGGTGGTGCGGGACGATGCGGGCAACACCCTGGCATACGACCCCGTGGAAATGGTGTTCGACGCCCGGTACAACCTGGTGGACCATCTGCGCGCGCCGGCACGTGTGGAGGCCTCCACCGCACGCGGCGCCCGCCAGCTGGCCATGCGGGTGGCCGAGGCCTTTGCCGCTCCCGGCCTGTACGCCGTGGAACTCTTCCTGACCAAGGGCGGGGACCTGTTGGTGAACGAGACCGCTCCGCGTGCGCACAATTCGGGGCATCACACCATCGAGGCCTGCGCCAGCAGCCAGTTCGACCAGCTGCTGCGGCTGTATCTGGGCCTGCCGCTCGGCGACGTGGGGTTGCGTGCCCATGCGGCCATGGTGAACCTGGTGGGCGAAGGCGGCCGGGGCGAACCGGTGCTCAAGGGCCTGGACGACATCACCCACATGCCCGGCGCCTACGTGCACCTCTACGGCAAACGCGAGACCCGCGACGGACGGAAGATGGGGCATGTGACCCTGCTCGCCGAGGACCACCGCGCGCTCGACCAGGGCATCGCCGTCACCCGCGTGCATGGCCGCGTGGTGCCGGCCACCAACACCACCCCAACACCGACGAAGACATGATCGGGATCATCATGGGCAGCCGCAGCGACCTGGAAGTGATGCGGGAGGCGGCCGACACCCTCAAGGAGTTCCAGGTGGCGCATGAGCTCACCGTGGTGAGCGCCCACCGCACCCCGGAGCGCATGTTCGACTATGCCCGCACCGCGCGCTCACGCGGACTGAAGGCCATCATCGCCGGTGCCGGTGGCGCCGCGCACCTGCCGGGCATGGTGGCGAGCCTCACCACCCTGCCGGTGATCGGCGTGCCCATCCGCAGCCGCAACAGCATCGACGGGTGGGACAGCCTGCTGAGCATCGTGCAGATGCCCGCCGGCGTGCCCGTCGCCACGGTGGCCGTCAACGGTGCGCGCAACGCCGGGCTGCTTGCCGTGCAACTGCTGGGCGCCCACGATCCGACCGTTGCCGAGGCGCTGGAACGTTTCAAGCGCGAGCAGCAGGCCAAGGTCCACGACGGCATCGGCGCCCTGCGGCAGCAGTTCCCCAACCGCTTCGACCCCTGAGGTCCGACCCGACTACGGCACGATGTGGATCATCGTCCGGCCGGGTTCGATGAGGGCATACACCTCGTCCAGGTCACCGTTCCGCATGGAGATGCACCCGAGCGTCCAGTCGATACCGTCCGTGATCAGCCGGTCCATGCCCGCCGGAACCCCGTGCAACCCGACCTCGCCACCGATGCGGGCCGCCGGTGGGATCTCGCCGGCCGCACGCCGCGCGTGGAAACGTCGTTCGCTCTCGGCATTCGGATAGTCGATCCACGCGAACCGGTGCCAGCGGGCATGCGGATACTTGGCACGGAAGGTGAAGCTGCCTTCGGGCGTGCGCCCATCGCCCTGCATGCGCTTGTCCCCTTCCGGCGCACGGCCCAGCACCACCTCGTAACAGCGGATGACCAAGTCGCCGCGCCGTACGCACAGGCACCGCTCGCTCTTATCCAGATGCAACCCCACCTCCTCCTCGCCCGGACACGGGGATGAGGCAGGCACCGCCGGCATGATCCGCTCCTGCGCGGGCGAAGAGCCTGGCGCAGGAAGCAACCCGGTGCATTGCAACAGCAGGACCAGGACAAGCGGGAGAACGTTCATACGCCCACAACGTCGCACGGCGCCGGGTGCGTATGCCGTTCCGGGGACGGACCCCGGTGCCGCCGGTCCCTTCGGGATCACCGCTGGTCACAAGTCCATGCGGCACAGGGATGGCTCGTTACCTTTCGGAGTGCATTGCGCGCTACGCTGCCTTGTGCTCGGGTCCTGCCTCGGCCTGGCCGGAGCGTCGGCCATGGCACAGCCCCGCACGGTCCCTGGTGCTGAACGGGTGATGCTCGACGAGCTCTGTGGATGCATGGGCGCTGTGGACCTTGCGGGACCGAACACCGCCGTGGAAGCCCGGGTGCGCACCTGCCTGGAGGGGGCGGTGCTGCGTCATCCGGCCGCTGCACGCGCCCTGTTGGAACGATCGACGGTGGAGGGACGGGCGGGATACAGGTTGGGCCAGGCGCTGGGCGACGCGCTGGACCGCAGTTGTGAGGCCTTCGGAGCGGTGCGAGAAAGCCTGCGCCGGGCGCGTGGTGGCGATCTGTTGAAAAAGGGCGGCACCTGAGGCGGAACAAGCCGCGCGGCTGTGCCATCTTGCGGGCCCAACCCGAGAACGATGCGCCCGGTCCTTTCCGCCCCCCTCTTCCTGTTCGCCCTGTTGGCCGTGCACAGCCCGGCACAATGGACCGCCTTGTCGAGCGGCCAGCAGCAGATCCGCAGCATGACCTCCCAGGGTGGTGCACTCTTCGCCGTCACCTTCCCCACGGGGATGAAGAAGAGCACCAACGGAGGCTCCACCTGGACCGCCGCCAACACGGGCCTGCCGCAGAACGGCGGCAACTACTTCGTGGAATCGGTGGGACGCAAAGGTTCGTCGCTCTTCGCGGGCACGCAGTCGGGCATCTACCGTTCGGACAACGGCGGCGCCTCGTGGAGCAGCGTCAACGGCAGCCTGACGGCCACCAACCAGGTTTACGCCAACAAGTTCTTCGCCTTCGGCAACGACCTGTTCGCCGTGTTCACCGGCCAGGTGAGCCAGGGCGGCGGCATCTGGAAGACCGACAACCTGGGCAGCACATGGAACGTGGGCCATTCCGGCATGGGCGCCAACACCATCGTGTACCACCTCACCCAGATCGGCAGCCTGCTCTATGCCGGCACCAACACAGGCATTTACACCAGTGCCAACAACGGCCTGAACTGGACGGCGATGCCCTCGGTGAACTACGCGGTGTTCGGGGTGGCCGCGGCCGGGAACAACCTGGTGATCCTCTCCACCTTCGGGGCGCGCTACAGCACGAACAACGGCGCCACGTGGAACAATGCCACGGGAACGCCCAACAGCCTGGCCGATGGGGAGATCATCGGATACGACGGCAAGGTTTTCGTGATCGCGCCCGACCAGACCGGCATCTATCGTTCCATCGACAACGGCGTGACCTATGCGGCATACAACGGCGGCGTATCCGTGATCGACCTGGTGAGCCTCGAGGAGTTCTTCGCCGACGGGAACCTGCTGTACGTGGGGTCCTTCATGGACATCTACACCACGGCGGGCAGCACGGTGTCGGTGGCCGATGAAGCCCCGGCCCCGACGGCCTATCTGTACCCCACGGTGTTCGAGGAGAGCTTCACCGCGGTGATGCCCGAGGGCCAGGGCGCCGTTACGCTCGTGCTGTACGACACCCAGGGGCGTGAGGCATTGCGCGCCGAAGGGCTCGGTGCGGGCGAACACCGCATCGAGCGGGGCGGCCTGAAGGCCGGCACCTACCGTTGTGTGGTGGTGGGCCCCGACGGTGTGCGCAAGGGCCGGGTGGGCACGGTGATCGCACGCTGAGCCGGCATTCCGCGCTGGTAAGTTCCGATCGGCTATCTTCCCGCGGCAACCCCGGGGGATGTGACCTGCCGCGCCGTACTCCTCGCCTGTGCGCTCGTGCCGACAATGCTGGTGGCGCAGCCCTGCATGGTCACCTACACCTATACGGCCACGCCACCGCCGGTGAACGGCACCTATGCGGGCGGCCAGTCCGTCACCTTCTGTTTCACGGTCACTTACTGGAACACCACCAGTTCCAACTGGTTCCACGGCGTGGTGCCGATCCCGGGGCCCGGATGGGACCTGAGCACGCTGACGCCCGGACCGCCACCGGCCACCTGCGGGCCGAGCACGGGGACCTGGAATTGGTATGCGACGTGCACGGGGACGGCGTTCACCGCCATCGGGACGGTGGGTCCCGGCTTCTTCTTCGACCTGAACAACGACGGGAACCCGGGCAACAACTTCGGCGACTACTGCAACGGCGCCACCAACTGGCAGTTCTGCTGGACGGTGAGCGTGGCCAGCGGCGTGGACTGCGTGGACGGCGCGGACCTGAGCATGATGGTGAACACGTACGGCGACAGCGAGACCGGGGCCTGGAGCAGTGCAGCGTGCTCGGGCGATGCCATCGCCTCCAGCGCCCCCGCCACCGCCGCATGCTGCGTGGCCGAAGCGGGGAACGACGCAGCGCTCAGCGTCTGTGACCAAAGTCCTCCGGTCGACCTGTTCGCCCTGCTGGGCGGCACGGCACAGACCGGCGGCACATGGACCGATCCGCTGGGGAACCCGATGACCGGCATGCTCGACCCCGCCACGGGGACCTCGGGCGGATACGTGTACGAGGTGATCGACGGCAACGGCGGTTGTTCCGATCAGGCCACCGTGACGGTGACCATCAGCCCGCAACCCACGGCCGGCACCTCCACCACCATCGCCCTGTGCAGTGATGGGAACCCCACCGACCTGCTGGCGCTGCTGGGACCGACCGCAGACCCCGGCGGCACATGGAGCGGCCCCGGGCCGCTCACCGGCAACCTGTTCGACCCGGCCACGGGCACGGCCGACATCTACACCTATTCGCTCACAGGGACGCCGCCGTGCGTCGATGCCCAGGCCACGGTGGACGTGCAGCTGTCCCTGGCGCCGACCGCCGGAACCGGTGGCAGTGTGGCCCTTTGCAATACGTCCCCGCCGGTGGACCTGTTCCTGGAACTGGGCGGCACCCCGAACATCGGCGGGGTGTGGACCGACCCGAACGGACAGGTGCACGGTGGCGTGTTCGATCCCGCGACGGACCCGCCCGGGGTGTACACCTACACCGTGGCCGGGGTGGCCCCCTGCAACGATGCCAGTGCCGCGATCACCGTCACGGTGGACCCCGTGCCGGACGCCGGCGTCGGTGGTGCTTTCACCATCTGCACGTCCGCCGGTGCGCTCAACCTCTTCACCCAGCTCACCGGTACGCCTCAGGCGGGGGGCACCTGGACCGATCCGAACGGGCAGGTCTTCGGCGGCACCTACACGCCCGGCATCAGCACCGACGGTAACTACACCTACACCGTGGGCACCGGCCCGCCGTGCGGCACCGCCACCGCCACGCTGACGATGACGGCGGAGCTCGCGCCTGATGCGGGCGCCGACGGTGCCGTGACCATTTGCGCCGCGGGTGGAATCACCGACCTGTTCACCATCCTGGGCGGTACGCCGCAGGCCGGAGGTGCATGGACCGACCCGAACGGCGCGGCGTTCAGCGGCCCGTACGACCCCGTGCTTCATGGACCCGGCACCTACACGTACACGGTGGCCGGTGGTGTGGCCTGCCCGGCCGACATGGCCACGGTGCAGGTGACCGAAGTGAACCAGCCCGACGCCGGCACCGACGTGACGGTGAGCCTTTGTGATGACCTCGCAACGGCCGACCTCTTCCTGCTGCTGGGGGGCACCCCCGATCCCGGTGGCACCTGGACCGATCCGCTGGGCCAGCCGAGCACCGGAGTGATCGTCCCCGGAACGGCGACGGCGGGCACCTACACGTACACGCTGAGCGCACCCAGCCCGTGCATCAGCGCCACGGCCGACGTGGACCTCACGCTCGTCCCGGCACCACCGACGGGGCAGACGGCGGCATTGACGGCCTGCACGAGCGCCGCACCGGTGGATCTGCTGTCGCTGTTGTCCGGCCTGCCATCCACCGGCTCGTGGACCGACCCGAACGGCGCGCCGATGAACGGAACGCTCGACCCTGCGATCGCTGCGGCCGGGAACTACACCTATACCCTCCCGGCCAGCCCGCCATGCACCGACGGGACCCACACGGTGACCGTCACGCTGATGACCCCGCCCGATGCGGGTGCACCGGGCAACCTCAGCGTCTGCGCGGACGGTGCGCCCACGTCGCTGTGGAACGCGCTGGGTGGAAGCCCGGATGCGGGCGGAACCTGGACGGATCCCAATGGAACGAGCCACGGCACGAACTATGACCCTGTGAACGACGACCCGGGGAGCTACCTGTACGTGGTGGCCGGCGTGGGTCCGTGCGTGGCCGACTCGGCCGTGGTGACCGTGAGCGAAGTGCTTCCTCCGCAAGCGGGCACCAGTACGAGCTTCGCGGTGTGCGCGGGCGATCCCGCGTTCGACCCCTTCGGCATGCTGGGCGGGACTCCCGATCCCGGAGGCACATGGACCGGGCCCGGTGGATCCGCAGTATCCCTGCCCATCGATCCGGCCAGCGCCACCAGCGGGCCCTACACCTACACGGTGGCAGGCACGGCACCCTGCCCGGCTGAACAGGCAGTGCTGACCTTGACCATCGATGCGCTGCCGCAGGCGGGCGTCGATGGAGCGCTCGTGCTCTGTGCTTCCCAGTCCGCGACCGATATGACCCCGTTGCTGGGCGCCGCGGCCCAGGCCGGAGGGCAATGGACCGCGCCCAACGGTACGCCCGTAACATCCATCATCGACCCGTCGGTCGCCGTACCCGGCACCTACCAGTACACGGTGCAAGGGCTGGGCATGTGCGCCGGTGAGGCGGACACGGCCGACGTGCACGTGGCCATCGCCACACAACCGGTGCTTCTCGCCACGGCGGTGCCCGCTTCGGGTTGTGCGCCGTTGACCGTGACGCTGGTGCCGCAGTACGGGAGCGCAGTGGTGGGCCTCACCTGGCTTCCGGGCGATGGGGCTGCGATCGCCCAGAACGGCCCGGTGGACCACACGTATGTGCAGCCCGGCGTCTACACCCCCCTGGTCCAGTACACGGATACGGCCGGTTGCCTGTGGGAGACCGCGGCCACGACCATGGTCACGGCACTGCCGCCGCCGAACGTGGCCGTGGAGTTGCGCCGCACGGTGGTCCCGTTGGATGATGCCGTGGTGGAGGCCTGGACGGTGGGCGATGTGTGCAGCCATCACCTGTGGAGCGTGGACGGCATTCCGGTGGACACCACTTTGGCGCTCATCCACCGCTTCATGCCGCCGGTCGCGGGCCATCATCCGGTGTGCGTGGTGGCCACGGACAGTCTGGGGTGTGCCGCGGAAGCCTGCGCCCTGGTGCTGGTGGATGATGTGCTGGTCGTGCATGTGCCCAACACGTTCACCCCGAACGGGGATGGGATCAACGACAGCTTCGTGGCGATGCTGGTTGGTGCGGATGCCAAGGACTTCGGCTTCTGGATCTTCGATCGTTGGGGCGAGGAAGTGTTCCATGCGACCGAGCCGGGCGTGCCCTGGACCGGTTCGATGAAGGGCTCGGACCTGCCTGCCCCGGACGGGGTGTACAGTTGGCGCATGAAGGTGCGCGACGCCTTCACGGCGGATCGGCGGGAATACTTCGGCCACGTGACCCTCTTGAAATGAAGAAGACCCGGCTTGCCGGCCGGGTCCTCCTTCCAAGCGAAGCTCATCATTGCCGGACGAGCCTGCCCTGCGCCAGCGGTCTACCGTCCGCATCGAGCGCCATGATCTGATAAACACCCACCGGGACCGGGTCCAACGGGATCCGGCGTTGGGCGGCGTCCACTTCCAGCACGATCGCACCGGTCAGCGCCACGATCCGCACCCGCTCGATGGCCTGGTGCACCGTGGTGATGTACACCGCATCCCGCGCCGGGTTCGGAGCGAAACTGAACAGCCCCGTTACGGTCATCTCGGCCGTGGCATTGGCCTGGTCGCACACATCGCCGATCCCGTTGCCGTCCGTGTCGGTCTGGTCGGGGTTGGGGATCCAGGAACAGTTGTCGCACGCATCGCCGATGCCGTCCTGGTCGAAATCGAACTGGTCGGGGTCGAACGCGAACGGGCAGCCGTCCATGCAATCCAGCAGGCCGTCCAGATCGCTGTCGGGGTCGGCGACAAGGCCCGTGGTACCGCCGGCGCATTGGCCGCATGCATCCACGTACGCCGTACCGCCCGGCACTCCGGCGCAATCGAACTCCTGCCCGCTGCACGTGCAGTTGGCATCCCAGAGGTCGTTGCCCGTGTTGGCATCGCCGTCGTCGCAGGGTGTGCCCGGGAAAGCGCTCCCGTTCGGAACACCGGCGCAGTCGATCATGAACAGGAACCCGAAGCAGTTGCAATCGGCATCCCATTGGTCGTTGGTGGTCATGCTGTTCCCATCATCGCACGGTGTACCCGGCAGGGCGTTGCCACCGGCCACACCGAGGCAGTCGATCAGCTGACCGGCGCAGGTGCAGTTCGCATCCCACACGTCGTTGCCCGTGTTCGCATTGCCGTCGTCGCAGGCCGTGCCCGGCAGCGCCGTACCGTTCGGCACGCCCAGGCAGTCCAGCGTCACCGGGGTGCCCGCGCAGTTGCAGTTCGCATCCCAGGCATCGTTGATCGTCCCGGCGTTGTTATCGTTGCACGCCGTGCCGGGCAGAGCGTTGCCACCGGCCACACCCAAGCAGTCGATCAGCTGACCGGCGCAGTTGCAGTTGTTATCCCAGGTGTCGTTACCGGTGTTCGCGTTGCCGTCGTTGCAGGCCGTGCCCGGCAGCGCCGT
>JABWBQ010000013.1 GCA_013360395.1 Flavobacteriales bacterium | reverse complement strand
GGCCGCACGGCGGCAGGGCCAGGGCTTCGTGCCGATCGCCGTGGACAGCAGCGCCGCCGCGCCCGTGGACACCAGCACCACCGCCTCCAACAGCACGGGCACCACGGGGTCGAGCACGGACAGCAGCTCGACGGCCGGCCCCACCGGCAGCGGCGGAAGCGGCGGAACGGATGGCGGCACAGGCACCACCGGGCCCATGGGCATGATGGCCGTGGAGGAGCTGCCGGAATACCCCGGCGGCATGGAAGCCTTGTACCGCGACCTGGGCCGGTGGGTGGACTATCCGGAGATCGACCGCACCGCCGGGCGTGAAGGTCGTGTGCTGGTGGGTTTTGTGGTGGACGAGGAGGGCCGCGTGGGCGAGGTGCGCGTGATCGGCGGGGTGAGCCGCTCGCTCGATGCCGAGGCCGTGCGGGTGGTGAAGCGCATGCCCAAGTGGAAACCCGGGCGGCACGGGGGCAAGGCCGTTTCCGTCTTCTACGTGCTGCCGATCAGCTTCAAGCTGGGCCGGAACTGAGCGGCTCACCGGCCAGCGCGCGTTGCAGCAGGGCCGAGATCGTGGGCGCCAGGGTGTGCACCATCAGGTGCCCGCCGCCCTTCACCACCACCGCATCGCGGATGGGTCCCAAGGGCATCAGGTGGTCCCGGTCACCGTGCAGGTGCACCAGCCCTGCCACAGGCTTCGCCGGACCGTTCCACCGCAGCACGGCATCCACCTGCCGCTGCATCTGGTCCACGGCATGCACATCGAGCAGTGCGTCCATCAACGCGATGTCCTCCGGTGTCGTGGCCCCCATCTGCCAGCGCAGAAAGGGCTTGGCGCGTTGGATCAGCGTGCGGGAGATCAGCCGTTCCGGATGTGTGCCGCGCAGCATCCGGATGGAGGTCGGCATCTCGTGGGGCCCCTTCCAGCTGGAGATGATCACCACATGGCGCGGGCCGGTGAGGGCGGCCATCTCCTGCGCCACCATGCCGCCCATGCTCACGCCCACCAGGGCGTGCGGCCGTTCACGGTCCACCGTGGCGGCCAGTGTGGAGGCATAGTCGGCCAGGGTGCTGCCGTGGGGCATCGTCGGCCAGTCCCGGGCGATCATGCGATGACCCGGCAGCTCGATCCGGCCGAACAGCCGGTGGTCGGTGCCGAGCCCGGGGATCAGGTGAACGTCCATCGGTCCATGGAAGCACCGCGCACGAAAGCGAGCGCCGCCTCCATGTGGTCGTGCATCACCTCGTCCGCCTTCAGGAAGGGGACCTGCGCGCGGAAGGCCGCGACCAGGGATTCCACCGGTGCCGAGCTCCGGGCGGGCCGGCGGAACTCGAGGGCCTGTGCGGCGGCGAACAGTTCGATGGCCAGGATGCGCTCCACATCGTGCACCACCTGCCAGGCTTTGATGGCCGCCGCGGCGCCCATGCTCACATGGTCCTCCTGCCCGTTGCTGCTGTCGATGGTGTCCACGCTGTTGGGCATGCAGCGCTGCTTGTTGGCGCTCACCAGGGAGGCGGCGGTGTACTGCGGGATCATGAAGCCGCTGTGGAGGCCGGGCCGCGCCACCAGGAAGGCCGGCAGGCCGCGCTGGCCGCTGATGAGCTTGTAGAGGCGTCGTTCGCTGATGCTGCCCAGCTCGGCGGCGGCGATGGCCAGGACGTCCAGGGCCAGGGCCAGGGGCTGGCCGTGGAAGTTGCCCGCGCTCACGATCAGGTCCTCGTCGTCGAACACGGTGGGGTTGTCGGTGACCGCTTCGAGCTCGCGCTCCACCACGCGTTCCACATAGGCCAGGGCGTCGCGGCTGGCGCCGTGCACCTGCGGGATGCAGCGGAAGGAGTACGGGTCCTGGACGTGGGATTTCCTCCGCCGGATGAGCGCGCTGCCCTCCAACAGGCCGCGCATGCGTGCCGCCACCACGGCCTGTCCGGGGTGCGGGCGCACGGCGTGCACCGAGGCGTGGAAGGGCTCGATGCGCCCGTCGAAGGCGTCGAGGCTCACGGCGGCGATCAGGTCCGCGAGGTCGGCCAGGCGGGCCATCCGCAGGGTGAGCAGCGCGGCGTAGGCGTTCATGAACTGGGTGCCGTTCAGCAGGGCGAGCCCCTCCTTCGGGCCAAGCTCCAGCGGCTCCCAGCCCATGCCCTTCAGGGCCTTGCCCGCCGGCATGCGCCTTCCCTTCCATTCCACCTCGCCCAGGCCCAGCAGCGGGAGGCAGAGGTGCGCCAGCGGGGCCAGATCGCCGGAGGCGCCCAGCGAACCGCGCTCGTACACCACGGGCAGCACGTCGGCGTTGTGCATGTCCACCAACCGCTGCACCGTGGCGGGGGCCACCGCGCTGTGCCCGAAGGCCATGTTCTGCACCTTGAGCACCAGCATGGCGCGCACGATGTCGGCCGACACCGGTTCGCCGCTGCCGCAGGCATGGCTCATCACCAGGTTCCGCTGCAGCTGGGCCAGGTCCTTCTTCGCGATGGGCTTGTCATACAGCGCGCCGAAGCCGGTGTTCACGCCGTAGATCGGGGCGTCGCTGCGCTTCAGCCGGTCGCGCAGGTAGGCATGGCTGCGCTTCACGGCCTGCCGGGCATCGCTGGCGAGGGTGATGGGCCGATGCGCGCGCAGGATGGCCTCCAGTTCATCGAGCCGCAGGCCGATGGTGGTGATGGGATGGGGCTTCATGGCTGGGATATGGTCGAACCGGCTGCGCGACGCGGCATGGTCGTTGGCATGTGGATGATCAAGGGATGGCTGCGTTCAACTCGATCCGCCATCGCCTAAAGCACATCGGACGGGTACACGGCCTTGATACCCGGCAACTTCCCGGTCCGGGCCACGAACTTCTTCTCCTTGGTCACCACGGCCTCCACCAAAGGATGGGCATCGCCTGCGGCATAGATGACGGCGTCCTCCCAGTCCGTCCAACCCATGGCCAGCCCGTTGGCGAATGCGGTATTGTTCGCCTCGATGACCGTGATGAAGGTGAGCAGCATGCTCGTTTCCGCAATGATCAGCGGCTTGGTCCAGATCCGTTGGCCCTTCGCATCGCGGGCAGCATCCATCAAGTACATAAGCGTCATGATCGTCCAACCGGTGGCATACCCGTGCAACTGGCCCAACTGGCAGCGGCGCAACACTTCCATGCTTGCCGTATTCGCGGGGGCACGTTGAAAGGACCGGTCCAGGAGAATGTTCGTATCCAGCAGGATGTGTTTCATCGCCTGCGGGGAAGGTGTTTCCGAAGCAAGGCACCCAGCATATCGTCCCGTTCATGGTCGGACGGCTTGAAGGCATCGGCCGCCACACCCACTTCCCGATCGGCCCAAAGCACCTTGGTGGAGGTGTCCTGTGCGGCTGCGATGCCCACCGCATAGGTGACACCCAGCTCGAAGATCCGGCCGAGGGTGACGCCCGTACGCTTCTTGTAGGCCTCCGCCTTCCGCTTGGCGGCGCGGTCCACACTGATGGTGAGGTTCTCCTTCATTCCTCAAATATACGTATACAGGCAGATCCCCTACGTATGACGGACGCTGATCTCAGCGCCATCGAGCTTCAGGCCGATGGTGCGGATGGGATGGGGCTTCATGGCTGGGATATGGTCGAACCGATGGGCCGACGGTACATCGTGGATGATCAAGCGATGGCTGCGATCAACCCGGCTGTCGTCACCGCCCGCTGCTCGCCGCTCTTCATGTCCTTCACGGTGATGGTGCCGTCCTTCATTTCCTGCTCGCCGATGATGGCCACGAAGGGGATGCCCTTGTCGTCGGCGTACTTGAACTGCCTGGCCATCTTGGCCTTGTCCGGGTAGAGTTCGGCGGCGATGCCCGCGTCGCGCACCGCGCGCAACAGCTGCAGGCAGTGCAGTGCTTCGGCCTCGCCGAAGTTGGCGAAGAGCAACCTCGTGCTGCTGCCCAGCTCGGCCGGGAACTTGCCCGTCTCCAGCAGCACGTCGTAGATGCGGTCGGCGCCGAAGCTGATGCCCACGCCGCTCATGCCCTTCAGCCCGAACACGCCGGTGAGGTCGTCGTAGCGACCGCCGCCGGAGATGCTGCTCTGGAGCGTGCCTTCGTTGGCCTTCACCTCGAAGATGGCGCCGGTGTAGTAGTCAAGGCCGCGGGCCAACGTCGGGTCGAACTCCACCGCCGCGCTCTTCAACCCGCCCACGGTGTCGAACACGAACGAAAGCTCCTGCAAGCCCTCCTGCGCGACCGCGCTTGAGGCCAGCCATTGCTCCAGCTGCGGACGTTGCTCCTTCCAGGTGCCCTTCAGCTCGAACAGCGGTGCGATGCGGGCGATGGACGCCTCGGTGATGCCCTTCAACCGCATCTCCTCCGCCACCTTCTCGCGCCCGATCTTGTCCAGCTTGTCGATGGCCGTGACCATGTCCACGACCTTCTCCGGCTGCCCGCTCACCTCCGCGATGCCGCTGAGCACCTTGCGGTTGTTCAGCTTGATCGTCACCTGCAGGCCGAGCGCGGTGAACGCCTCGTCCAACAGCATCACCAATTCCACCTCGTTCAGCAAACCGGTGCTGCCGATCACGTCCGCATCACACTGGTAGAACTCGCGGTAGCGGCCTTTCTGCGGGCGGTCGGCGCGCCACACGGGCTGGACCTGGTAGCGTTTGAAGGGGAAGGTGAGCTCCTGCTGGTGCTGCACCACGTACCGCGCGAAGGGCACCGTGAGGTCGTAGCGCAGGGCTTCATCCGCCAGGCCCTTGCTGCGATCCTCCAGGGCGCGTTCGAGCTCGGCACCCCGTTTCAGCACCTTGAAGATCAGCCGGTCGCCCTCCTCGCCGTACTTGCCCGTGAGGGTCTCCAGGTGTTCCATCGCCGGGGTCTCCAGCGGCTGGTAGCCGTACTTCTGGAAGACCCGTTCGATGGTGCTGAAGATGTACTTGCGGCGCAGCATCTCCTGCGGACCGAAGTCGCGGGTGCCTTTGGGGATGGAGGGCTTGGTGGCCATGCGGCCGCGAAAGTACCGCCCCCAACGGCAGTGGACCGCCCAGGCTGTGCCCAAGGACGGTCCACCCACCAGAATGTCCCCCGGAGGGGACGCTTCGCGGAACAAGGGTAGGTGCCCATGATGCCGGCTCCAAGCCAGGATCGCGCCGGTATATACCGGTCAGACGGCTTGGTCGGCGGGCCGACCGTCACCGGCAAGTGCGTCGGGAAAGACCCGGCTCATGAGGAAAAGGAAAAGCCCGGTTCCTCACCGGGCTTTCTTGTGGCTTCGTTCCGCTCACCCCCGCACCAGCTTCCGGTACTTGATCCGGTGCGGCACGATGTCCCCACCCAGGCGCTTCTTGCGGTTCTCAGCACGATCCTGAAGGATCACTCCCCGGCCAGCCTAAGCGAGGCACGAATGATCCCTGGGGACAACCGAAATTGGACCCGCTCCAAGTCATTCAGGATGGGAGCAATGAAGGGAATGACACCGAGCGCTTTGGCCTTCAGGAGAACTCCAACTGTTCCGGTGTGTGGCAGTGACAGGTCAGCGGCCAAACGGCGTGCGGACCAGTCATCGAGTATCAACACACTTCCTTCGATCTCCATGGCCAAGGCGATCGCGCTGGCCTCGCCTGGATCCACTTGTGCAGAGAACCGCTCGGTCAGGCTGCTGTCCTTCGGTGACCTCACATGGATCCACTCCGGCACTTCGAGCCCGTATTCGGCCACCACTTCCGGCGTTGTGATGATGACCCCGTAGACTTTGTGCAGAATTCCCAGATGACCGGCGTTCGTTAGAGCGATCAGGCAACTGCTGTCCGAGATGACGACCTCAGGCATTCTTCAGGTCGTTCTCCAGATCGCTCGCCGGGTAGTTGAAGACAGACACACCGTACTCCCCTAGCCGCTCCATGAACGATCGCTTGGTCATTCCCGCCAGTTTGGCGGCATGACCCAACGCCAATCGCCCTTGCTCGTACAGACGTGCCGCAAGGATCATCCGCAACTCCATCACGTCCAATTGGACGAAGTCGGGCACTTCCACGACAAGCCGCTTGGCCATGGCCGAAAGTTAGGCAACGACAGCATGAACTCCGGTCGCATACGACCGGGCCTCCCTTCATTCGAGCCGAACGATCACCCCCGCACCAGCTTCCGGTACTTGATCCGGTGCGGCACGATGTCGCCGCCGAGGCGCTTTTTGCGGTTCTCCTCGTAGTCGGTGAAGCCGCCCTCGAACCAGTACACCTGGCTGTCGCCCTCGAAGGCGAGGATGTGGGTGCACACGCGGTCCATGAACCAGCGGTCGTGGCTGATGATCACCGCGCAGCCGCTGTAGTCCTGGATGGCTTCCTCCAGGGCGCGCAGCGTGTTCACATCGAGGTCGTTGGTGGGTTCGTCCAGCAGCAGCACGTTGCTGCTCTGCTTCACGGTCATGGCCAGGTGCAGGCGGTTGCGCTCTCCGCCGGAGAGCACGCCCACCTTCTTGTTCTGGTCGGTGCCGCTGAAGTTGAAGCGGCTGAGGTAGGCGCGGGTGTTCATCACCACGTTGCCGAAGGTGATGTTCTCCAGCCCGCCGCTGATCACCTCGTACACCGTCTTTTCAGCCACCAGGTCCTTGTGGCTCTGGTCCACGTATGCGATCTGCACGGTGTCGCCGATGGTGATGGTGCCGCTGTCGGGTTGCTCGGCGCCCATGATCATGCGGAACAGCGTGGTCTTGCCGGCGCCGTTGGGGCCGATGATGCCCACGATGCCGGCGGGCGGCAGGGCGAAGCTCAGGTTGTCGATGAGCAGGCGGTCGCCGAAGCCCTTGCTCACGCCCTTGAACTCGATCACCTTGTCGCCGAGGCGCGGGCCGTTGGGGATGAAGATCTCCAGCTTGGCCTCCTTCTCCTTGACGCTCTCGCCCTGCAGCTTCTCGTAGTTGGCCAGACGGGCCTTGTTCTTGGTGCGGCGCGCGCTGGGATTGCTGCGCACCCACTCGAGCTCCTGCTTCAGCACGCGCTGCCGCTTGCTCTCCTGCTTCTCCTCCTGGGCCAGGCGGGCGGTCTTCTGTTCCAGCCAGCTGGTGTAGTTGCCCTTGAAGGGGATGCCCTCGCCACGGTCCAGCTCCAGGATCCATCCGGCCACGTTGTCCAGGAAGTAGCGGTCGTGGGTGATGGCGATCACGGTGCCCTTGTACTGCTGCAGGTGCAGTTCCAGCCAGGCCACGCTCTCGGCGTCGAGGTGGTTGGTGGGCTCGTCCAGCAGCAGGATGTCGGGGTTCTGCAGCAGCAGGCGGCAGAGGGCCACACGCCGGCGTTCCCCACCGCTGAGCACCTTGATGGATGTTTCGCCGTCCGGGCAGCGCAGGGCGTCCATGGCCACCTCCAGCTTCTGGTCGATGTTCCAGGCGTCGCTCACCTCGATGCGGTCCTGCAGGGCGGCCTGCCGGGCGATGAGCTTTTCCATCTTGTCCGGGTCGTTGAGCACTTCCTCGTCGGCGAACTTGTTGTTCACCTCCTCATACTCGGCCAGCAGGTCCATGATGGGCTTCACGCCTTCGCGCACGATCTCGATCACGGTCTTGCTCTCATCGAGCTCGGGTTCCTGCTCCAGGTGGCCGATGGAGTAGCCGGGGCTCAGGTGCACATCGCCCTCGAAGCTCTTCTCCTTGCCGGCGATGATGCGCATGAGGGTGGACTTGCCCGATCCGTTGAGGCCGAGCACGCCGATCTTGGCCCCGTAGTAGAAGCCGAGGTAGATGTCGTTGAGGATCTTCTTGCCGGAAGGGAGCGTCTTGCCCACCTTCACCATGTTGAAGATGATCTGGCGGCCTTCTTCTGCCATGTGCGCTGGGGTTGTCGGTTAAGCACCGCGCCGCGGACCGTGGGCGGCAACGGGGCCGCAAAGGTCGGGTTTCGGGGCGATCGTTCGGCGGGTGCTGCTCACCGCACGGTGGCACGCCAGATCTCCAGCCGCTTCCAGTCCTTCACCTTGGTGGGTTCCCGAAGCTGATCGGTGCGGAACCGGTGGTGCAACAACACGCCGTCGAAGGTCTGCTCCCGGGCCGGGCTCACCAGCACGTAGACGGCGGCGCCGGAGGCGGGGGTGCGGTAGAGCGCATCGATGGGGATGCCACGGTCCATGAAATGGAACTCCACGGGCGCCTCCCAAGGGAACTCCACCATCACCCGATCGGCGGGGCCGAGGGCGCCCCGGAAGTGTTCGGTGGCCAGGGCGGCCTCCGGGAAGCGCTCAATGCGGTCGTGGATGCCGCGCATGCCGGTGTACGAGAGCCCCGCAAGCACCACCAGGGCGGTGACGCTGGTGCGCAGGCGCTTGCTCAGGGAGGGCACGAGCGTCTCCTGCACCAGCTTCAGGAGGTAGAACAGGGCGATGGCCGAGCTGAGGTGCAGCACGAACAGGGTGTAGGTCCATACCCGCGGCGGGGCCACCAGCCGTTGGGCGATCACGATGGGCACCGCCCCGGCCACCATCGCCACCAGCAGCAGCCGGAACTTGGAGCTGATGTAGGCCGCGTAGACCATCCCGGCCATGCCCAGCAGGCTGATCCAGGTGGCCGCCGTGTCGTTGAAGTAGGCGTAGAGGTCGAAGGCCCTGTCCTGGTGCGTGGCCGAGAACACCTCCCAGCTGTTGTCGCCCATGGTGGGGTGGTGGAACAGCTGGCCCAGGCCGTGGACCACGATCACCGGCATGTAAAGTGCGGCGGTGAGCACCACGAACACCCCGAAGGACAGGGCCAGTCGTTTCAACCGCTTGGCCAGGGTGGTGTCGTAACTGACCATCAGGTGCAGGAGCAGCCACAGGTAGCAGGCCACCGCCGCGTACAGCATGGTGGTCACCGTCCACATGCCCAGCGCGTTCACCACGGCGACGGCCAGGGCGCTGCCCAGCGCGTTGGTCTTGGCGAAATGGCGCCCGGCCAGCCAGCCCAGCAGCAGCATGCACCACACGATGCTGTACCCCCGCCCCAGGGCGCTGTACTCGATCAGGGCTCCGCTGGAGGCCACGAACGCCAGCATCAACAGGGCGATGTAGCGGTTGAAGTGGGCCCGCACGAACAGGTAGGCCAGCGGCATGGCCAGGATGCCGGCCAGCAACGCCGGCAGGCGCAGGCTCCAGAGGTGCACCCCGAACACGGCCGTGCTCAGCTTCACCAGGATGGTGTGCAACACCTGGTTGTTGGGGTAGCTGTAGTCCGAGACGATCACGGCCAGCGGGCGCACGGCGTAGTACACATAGGTGAAGGCCTCGTCGTAGATGATCGGCGCCTGCAGCTGCACAAGGCGCAGCACGGCCCCCACCGCGATGATGCCGGCCACGAACAGCTTGTGCGTGCGCGAGGTGCGCTTGTGGAGCTTCACCAGGGCCCGCCGCAGGTCGGCCCACAGGGCGCCGCGCTGCATCCCGTCCCGGGGCAGCGACCTTGCCAGCAGCCGCCCCCCGGCCAGCAGCAGTCCCGCCACCCCGGCGCACCCCGCCGCCAGGGCCCGCAGGTTGCCCCGCACCCGCTCGTGGAACGCCGGGCTGTAGGTCTCCACCGCACCATCGGGCGCCAGCCCGTCCACATAACCCTTCACCGGCGCGAACCCCAGGCGGGCCAGCCCCCAGGCCAGCGCGGCCAGGAGCAGGAGCAGGAGGGCGGCAAGGAGGACCATGCGCTGCGGACGGAACACGGCCAAAAGTAGCCGACGGGGTCCGGCCGGGGATGGCACCGCCCATCCTCACCCCGAACCCATTCATCACAAAAAGGTACTTTGTCTTGCATAGTACCATCCCGAACCAGTATGTTTGCATCGTCAAGTACCAGACACAGCCCGGATGAACGTCGAGAACACCAAGGCGCAGATGCGGAAAGGCGTGCTGGAGTACTGCATCCTGTCGGTGCTGTCGCAGGAGGAACTCTATCCGCCCGACATCATCGCCAAGCTCAAGGACGCGAAGCTGATCGTGGTGGAGGGCACCCTGTACCCCCTGCTGACGCGGCTGAAGGATGCCGGATTCCTGACCTACCGCTGGGAGGAGAGCCGCAGCGGCCCTCCGCGCAAGTACTACAAGCTGACCCCGGTGGGTCGGCAGTTCCTCAACGAACTGGACGAGACCTGGGACGACCTGGCCCAGGCGGTGAAAAAGATGACCCGACGCAACGCCCGATGAAAAAGACCCTCACAGCCAACATCAGCGGCACGGTGTTCCATATCGAGGAGGACGCCTACGACAAGCTGCATCGCTACCTCGGCACGGTGCGTTCGCGCTTCAGCGGCAGCGAAGGCAGGGATGAGATCATGGCCGACATCGAGGCGCGGATCGCCGAGCTCTTCCAGGAGCGCCTGCAGGGCCGCCAGGTGGTGGGCATCGCCGACGTGGACCACGTGATCGCGGTGATGGGCCGCCCCGAGGACTACGCCGATGCGGGCGACGGGGAGGGCACCACGCCCCCGCCCCCACCACCACCGGCCGATGGACGCCGACGCCTCTTCCGCGATCCCGAGGACCAGTGGGTGGGCGGTGTGTTCGGCGGTCTGGCGGCCTACATCGGCACCGACCCGCTGTGGATGCGCATCGCGTTCATCCTGCTCGTGATCTTCGGTGTGGGCTCGCCCATCCTCATCTACATCATCCTGTGGATCCTGATCCCCCAGGCCTCCTCTGCCGCCGACCGGTTGATGATGCAGGGCGAGCCGGTGACGGTGGACAACCTGAAGCGCAGCTTCGAGGAAGGGGCCGAGCGCGTGAAACAGGGCGCCGAGCGCATGGCGCGGGAGGCCGACGCGCTGGGGCGCCGCTGGGGCCGCGGGGCAGGCGCCACCTACGGCCGTCATGTGCGCCACGGGGCCGGCCAGTTCGCCCGCAGTGCGGCCGGGGCCGCCTCCAAAGCGGTGGGCGTGCTCACCCTGGTGCTGGGCGCGATCCTCACCCTCACCCTGGTGGGTGTCGTGGTGGGCGGCGGCAGCATCACCCTGGACCGCTTCAGCGGGCTGGACGGCATGCGCCTGTTCGACCTCAGCGACCTGGTGTTCGACAGCGCCTCGCAGGCCTTCTGGAGCGTGCTGTGCGCGGTGTTGCTGCTGCTGATCCCGGCCCTGGGCCTGTTCATCGGCGGCCTGCGCCTGCTCACCGGCCTGCGCGCGCCCCAGTGGCTGGGCTGGACGCTCGGCACCCTGTGGTTCGTGGCGCTGATGGTGGTGCTGGTCACCGGCCTGCGCCTGGGCAACGACTTCATGCACCGGCAGAAGCTGCGCGAGGAAGTGGCGCTGACCCAGCCGGCCGGGCAGACCCTGCACCTGGGTGTGGGCGACATGCGCGGCCTGAGCAGGGACTGGAAGGTGGCTTACAACGACGGCCGGGTGAAATGGGACATGGAGGGCCTGATGACCACGGCGGACAGCATCCATGGGGCCTGGGCCGAGCTGGACGTCACCCCCAGCCCGGACAGCCTCTTCCACCTGCTGGTGGAGCGCGAGGCCAACGGCCGCACCAGCAAGATGGCCCTGGCGCGCGCGAGCCACACCGGGTTCACCCACGTACAGCACGATTCCCTGCTGCTGCTGTCGCCCTGGGTTTCCATGCCCAAGGCGGACAAGCTCCGCGCCCAGCAAGTCCGCTTCGAAGTGCAGGTCCCCGTGGGCCGGGCGGTGCATTTCAACAGCGGCATCGGCTTCATGCTGGACGATGTGGACAACGTGACCAACACCTGGGATGAGGACATGGTGGGGCGCACCTGGACCATGACCTCCGGTGGGCTGAGCGGCAGCGTGACCCCGGAGCAGATCCCCGACGATCTGCCCGTTCCGGCGCCGGTCCCCGCCCCCCCGGCCACCGCTCCCGCCCCTGCAGCGGAACCCGGCGTCACCACGCCCGGCCCCGCTGCCCACCGCACCTACAGCGCGCCCGATCTGCTCACGGCCATCTTCAGCCTCTCCTGAACCCCGCGCACCGGCGGCAACGAGGGGAGGTCGCCAGGTCCGGGAACGCCCCGCTCTCCACCGGAGGGCGGGGCGGCTTGTTCCGGGACACTTCGGGCGCCCGCGATCGCCGACCTTCGCAGCGCCGCAAGCCCTCACCGACGCACTTTCCCATGAGCAAAGCCGCCAAGACCAAAGCCTTCGACCCCAACGCCCCCGGGGATGCCCACGCCCAGATCTACGGACTGCCCTTCACCTGCGAAGAGGCGGACATCGTGCTGGTGCCCGTGCCCTGGGAAGTGACCACCAGCTACGGCGGCGGCACGGCCCACGGGCCGCAGGCCATCTTCGACGCCAGCTTCCAGGTGGACCTCTTCCACCCCGAATTCCCCGACCTGTGGAAGCGCGGGGTCGCCCTGGACGAAATGCCGAAGGCCCTGCTGCAACAGAGCAAGGCCCTGCGCAAGGAGGCCCACAAAGTGATCGCGTGGCTCACCGAGGGCGGATCCAAGAAGGAGCTCGCCCAGGCCAGGAAGGCGCTGGAGCTGGTGAACGCCGAATGCGCGGTGATGAACGAATGGGTGGAGGCACGCACCGGCGAATGGCTCGATGCCGGCAAGCTCGTGGGCCTGGTGGGCGGCGACCACAGCACCCCCCTGGGCTTCCATCGCGCCCTGGCACAACGTCACAAACGGCTCGGCATCCTGCACATCGACGCGCACATGGACCTGCGCAAAGCCTATGAAGGGTTCACGTACAGCCATGCCAGCATCATGCACAACACGCTGCAGCTGCCGCAGGTGACCACCCTCGTGCAAGTGGGCATCCGCGATTTCTGCGCCGAGGAGAATCAGGCCTTCCTGGACCAGGGTGGCCGGGTGAAGGTGGTGCGTTCGGCGGACATCCGGAGGCAGCAGTACGAGGGCATCACCTGGCGGGACCAATGCGACGCCATCCTCGCGGCCCTGCCGGACAAGGTGTACGTGAGCTTCGACATCGACGGGCTCGACCCGGCCCTGTGCCCCAACACGGGAACGCCCGTGCCCGGCGGGCTGGCCTTCGAGGAGGCCACCTACCTGCTGAGCCGCCTGGTGGCCAGCGGCCGCACCCTCATCGGTTTCGACCTGGTGGAGGTAACGCCGGGCCGCGACGAGTGGGACGCCAACGTCGGCGCGCGCCTGCTGTGGCATCTGTGCGGCGTGCTCGCCAGGCCCTGAGCATGGCCGGGACCTCCCTGCCCGAGCGGCTGCTGCTGTTCGACGGTGTATGCCACTTGTGCAACGGCCTGGTGCGCTTCGTGGCGGCCCGTGACCGCCGGGGACACATCCGCTTCGCAACCCTGCAGGGCCGCACCGGGGAACGGGTGCTGGCCGGGCAGAACATGGCTTCCGCGGACCTGAGCACCCTGATCTATGTGCGCCGCGGCCGTACGCTCACCCGCAGCAGCGCGGCGCTCTGGCTGGCCCGCGACCTGGACGGCGCCTGGCCCCTGCTCTTCGCGTTCATGGCGGTCCCGCGCCCGCTGCGCGATGCGGCTTACGCGGCCGTGGCCCGGCGGCGCTACCGGTGGTTCGGCCGCACGGCCACCTGCACGGTGCCTGGCCCCGGCCTGGCCGCGCACTTCGTGGACTGAACCCGTTCACGGCATCGCCTCCACCAACACGGCGGAGGGCACCGTACCACCGATGTTGTTCAGGATCAGATCGCGGTCGTTCGCACCGCCCGTGTACCGCACCACCCCGTCCAGGTTCAGGTCCTCCGCGTGGTACCCGCTCACGGTGCCGGTGGGCACCTGGCCACCCACCGCCTCCAGGATGGGGTCGCGGTCGTTGTCGGCCCCGCTGTATTTCACATGCCCGCTCAGGTTCGCATCCCCGGCGTAGAGGCAGCGCACGCCGTTCACCGCCTTGGTGGCCGAGCTTCCGCCGTAGAGCGCGGTGGCCGCCACCGTGAGGTCCTTGAGCGTGGCGGTGCTGCCGAGGGCCTGGGGGGTGGCCAGCATGGCCCCGAGATGGTTGCGGTGGCGCACCGCGATGTGGTAGCTGTCCGCCGGCACCGCGAAGGCGACATCGCTCGTGCCGTCCACGTCCACCACGCTGCCGTTGCGCAGCAGCAGGGCATGGCGCACGGCCACCAGCACGCCGCCGTCCGTCTTGTCCCGCAACTCCACACGCACCCAGTCCACCACCGAGGCGCTGCCGCTGGTGGCGAGCACCGTGCTCGTGGTGGTCTCGCCCCCGCCGCCGTTCGGCATCGCGAAACCCAGCGCGGTGTAGGGCTCGGTCAGCGGCACCAGGCCCGCACTGCGGAGCGCCCCCCGCATCAAACCGGTGCTGCTCTCGTACGCCCCCTCCAGCATCAGTTTCAACTTGACCCGCACGGGCTGGGCCGGTCCTGCGCCGGGGTCGTACCCGTTGAGCACGGTGGTGTTGTTCGCCGGGTCCAGCCAGTCGCGCAGGCGGTTGCTGGGCGCGGTGCCCTCGAAGCTGCTGGTGAGCTTCACCGCCCCGCTGGGCGTGCCGGCCGCGTTGGTGCAGGTCTGTGCACCGGTCACCACATGGCCCACCAGCCGCTTGTTCTGGTCGTACAGCGGCGAGCCGCTCGATCCGCTCTGCACGATGCCGCTGTCCCAGTACATCCGCCAGAAGCCCGTGCCACCGCTGGTGTAGCTCGTGGGTGCCTGGTCGTCGAAGGCGATCTTCTTCACGTCGTTGAGCGGATGTTCGATGGTGACGGTGCGCGTGGGTGTGGTCCCGCTGCGGTCCCAACCCGCGTAGTACGGCTGGTAGCTCGCCGGAGGGGCGCTGCTCAACTGCACCAGGGCGAAATCGTCGTAATGGTCGCTCGCCTTCAAGGTGCATCCGGTGATCGTCTGGCTCGTGGAGCCGGTACTGCCCGAGCAGCCCGTGGACTCGTAATTGAAGTAGAAGACCCAGCCGCTGGTGTTGGGCTGGTAGCAATGGTTGGCCACCAGGAAGTACGGGATGCCGTTGTTGGCGGTGTTGTTCACCAGGGTGCCTGTGCAGCCGTTGCCGTCCGGGCGCAGGAACATGGCGGTGGCACGTTTCACCGTCTGCCAGTCGCTGGCGGCCGGGCAGGCCACGTTGACGTGGCATGCCGCGCTCTGGTAGCCGGGGTCGTAGTCCTTGGGTGCCCCATCGCCGGCCGCTGCGAACGGGTCGCGGAAGGCGTGTGTGACGCTGCCCACCACCACGGCGCAATCCGCCCGGCGCCCCACCGGCACATGCAATTCGAGCACCACCGCATCGCCGGGCAGCAGGGCCGTGGCGAAGGTGCCGTCGGGCAGCTCGTTCGCCTCACCGAAACCACCGAGATAACGGCTGCGTGCGGCATCGGTCAGGAAGAGCAATGCGCCGGCAGGCAGGTCGAACCGGTCGAACTGCACGGCGAGCATGGCGGCGCCCGGGCTTTCCAGGCGTATGCGCCCCCGCAGCGATCCGTCGGGCAGGCTGTCCCACAGGCCCCCGGTCATCAGGTCGGCCTGCACCCGGCGCTGTGTGCCGTAGCGGAAACCGGAGCCTTCGGTCTCCGCGGAGCGATCCTCCACGGGCAGGGGGACTTCCGGAGCGCGGGTGGGCAGCACGACCGACCGGGCGCGTTGCCCCCAGTGGAACGGGGCACCGCCTTGTGGGACCTGGCCGTGGACGAGCGCGGCGAAAAGAACGAACGGAACGAGCACGGATGAACGCATGGTGGGCAGCGGATGGGGCACGAAGGTGCCGCGCTCCCGGGGTGCCGTTCGCGGCGATCCGACCAGGGGTGGCGCCGTGCCGTTGGGACCGGCGCACCATTCGATCGGCGGCACCGGGGGTGCGGGTCGGGGAACGCACCCGGACACGCCCCAAGGCCTAACTTCGCGCGGACGTCCGCAGCAAATGCGGACCGCGACCGATGGCCCGGAAGACCGACATGACCGAAGAGCTGACCCTGGAGGAGGTGAAGCAGGAGATCCTGCGCGACTACGAGCTGTGCATCCTCAGCCGCGAGGCCAGCCTGATCGGCCGCAAGGAAGTGCTGGGCGGCAAGGCCAAGTTCGGCATCTTCGGCGACGGCAAGGAACTGGCGCAGGTGTGCATGGCCAAGCAGTTCCGCAACGGCGACTGGCGCAGCGGGTACTACCGCGACATGACCTTCATGTTCGCCATCGGCGAGCTCACCGTGCAACAGTGGTTCGCGCAGCTCTACGCCCACGCCGACGTGAACGCCGACCCCAGCAGCGCCGGCCGCAGCATGAACGGCCATTTCGCCACGCGCAGCCTCGACGAGCACGGCGCCTGGAAGGACCTGATGGCGCAGCCCAATTCCAGCCCGGACATCAGCCCCACCGCGGGGCAGATGCCGCGCCTGTTGGGCCTGGCGCAGGCCAGCAAGGTCTTCCGCAACGACCCCGCCCTGCACGGGCTCACCCACCTCAGCGACAAGGGCAACGAGGTCGCCTTCGGCACCATCGGCGATGCCAGCACCAGCGAAGGCCACTTCTGGGAGACGATGAACGCGGCCTGTGTGCTGCAGGTGCCGCTGGCCATGAGCGTGTGGGACGATGGCTGGGGCATCAGCGTCAGCAAAGCCCACCAGACCACCAAGGGCAGCATCAGCAAGGCGCTGGCCGGCCTGGAGAAGGAGCCGGAGACCAACGGCCTGCGCATCCACCGCACCAAAGGCTGGGACTATGCCCACCTGAACAAGACCTACGAGAAGGCCATCGCCCTGTGCCGCGCCGAGCACGTGCCCTGCCTGATCCACGTGGAGGAGGTGACCCAGCCGCAGGGGCACAGCACCAGCGGCAGCCACGAACGCTACAAGAGCAACGTCACCGACTGGGTGCGCGACAAGGACGGCACCCCCCTGCAGGAGGTCCCGCTGCTCGACTGGTACAAGGTGTACGACTGCAACGTGAAGTTCCGCGAATGGGTGCTGGCCTTCCGTCCCGGCGGTGAGGCGCTCGCCACGGCCGAGGAGCTCGACGCCATCGAAGTGCGGGCGAAGGCCGAGGCCCGTGCCGCGCAGAAGGCGGCCTGGAAGGCCTTCCAGGAGGAGATCCTCGCCGAGCGTGATGCGGTGCTGCCCCTGATCGAGGCCGTGGACCCCGACCGGGCCCAGGCCCTCCGCAGCGAGATGAACCCCGGCCGCAAGGAGGTGCTCAGCGCCGCCCGCCGGGCCCTGCTGGGCGAGCCTGGTGAGCGGCCGGAGGCTGCCGCGCTCCGCGCCTGGGTGGAGCGCGCCCTGGCCGACAACGCCGATCGTTACGGCAGCCACCTGTTCCAGGAAGGCGCCGGCAGCTGCCTGAACGTGCCCGAGGTGCCCGTCACCTACGCGCCCGACGCCCCCGAGGTGGACGGTCGCATCATCATCCGCGACAACTTCGCCGCCCTCTTCGCCCGCGAGCCGCGGCTGCTCACCTTCGGGGAGGACACCGGCAAGATCGGCGACGTGAACCAGGGCATGGAGGGCATGCAGGCGCGCTTCGGCGAGCAGCGTGTGGCCGACACCGGCATCCGTGAGGCCACCATCCTGGGCCAGGGCATCGGCATGGCCTTGCGAGGCCTGCGCCCGGTGGCCGAGATCCAGTACCTGGACTACCTGCTGTACTGCCTGCAGGGCATGAGCGACGACCTGGCCACCGTGCACTGGCGCACCAAGGGTGGCCAACGGTGCCCGTTGATCGTGCGCACCCGCGGGCACCGCCTGGAGGGTGTATGGCACAGCGGCAGCCCCATGGGCATGATCCTGCACAGCGTGCGCGGTGTGGTGGTGTGCACCCCCCGCAACATGCAGCAGGCCGCAGGCATGTACAACACCCTGCTGCAGGCCGAGGACCCCGCGCTGGTGGTCGAATGCCTCAACGGCTACCGCAGCAAGGAGCGCCTGCCCGGCAACCTCGGGGAGTTCACCGTGCCCATCGGCATCGCCGAAGTGGTGCGCGAAGGCACCGACCTCACCCTGGTGAGCTACGGCAGCACCTTCTCCCTTTGTGCGAAGGCCTGCGAGCTGCTCGAAGGGCTGGGCGTCGCCGTGGAACTGATCGATGCCCGCACCCTCCTGCCCTTCGACCGCACGGGACGGTGCGTGGAGAGCCTGCGCAAGACCAGCCGCCTGCTGGTGGTGGACGAGGACGTGCCCGGCGGCGCCAGCGCTTACCTCCTCCAGCAGGTCCTGGAAGTGCAGGGCGGCTACCGCTGGCTCGATGCCGCCCCCGCCACCCTCACGTCCAAGGCCCACCGGCCCGCCTACGGCAGCGACGGCGACTACTTCAGCAAGCCCGGCATCGAGGACATCGTGGAAAAGGTGCTGCGGATGGTGCGGGAGTAAGCCGGCCCGGGTCGTCCACAGCCCGGGACCCTGCCTGGGTGGCCAGGACCGAACGGACCACAGTTCCCCGACCATCTACCCACAAAGGGTGAGCGCGCGATCGGCCCGGCCCATCGGTCCTTTGCCATTGCCCAGCTCCGCATACCTTGCCCCCGATGGACCAGCCCGGGGCCGAACGGCACATCCTGGCGCGGCTGCGCGAAGGGCTGCCCAAGGCGCGCACCTACCACAACTTCAGCCACACGCTGGATGTGTACCGGTGCGCCGTGGCCATGGCCGCGCGGGCGGGCGTCACCGGCGAGGAGCTCGACCTGCTTCGGACCGCGGCCGTGTACCATGATGCGGGATTCCTGGTGCAGGACCACGACCACGAATCGGCGAGCTGTGTCCTGGCCCGGGAGGCCCTGCCCCGTTTCGGATACGACCCGCCGCAGATCGACCGGGTATGCGCGCTGGTGATGGCCACCAAGATCCCCCAACAGCCGCAGGATACGCTGGGCATGCTGCTGTGCGATGCCGACCTGGACTACCTGGGCCGGCCGGACTTCTTCCGCATCGGGTCCACGCTGTTCCAGGAGCTGCGCAACTACGGAGCGCTCACCACCGAACGGGAGTGGAACGAGCTGCAGGTGCGTTTCCTGGAGGCCCACCGCTACTTCACGGAGGAGAGCCGCCGCGACCGGGAGCCCGTGAAGCAGCGGCACCTGGCGCAGGTGAAGCGCTGGCTGGAGGAGGATCGATGACCGCCGCCACCGGGCGGAAGGATCGGCACCGGCCTACCACACCCCTGCCGCCTTGGACCAGGCGCTTTCCGCGAGAACCGCCGGGACAGCAGGGGATCCCTGATCAGGCCCTCGGGCGAAGCCACCAGGCCAGGGCGTACAACAGGGCCACCACCGCCAGGGGGCCGCTGATCGTCAGCACCTGATCCGGTCGGTGGGCGGCCCAAAGCGCGTAAAGGACCGCCAGCACGGTGAATGCGAGCGCCCCGATCCAGGCCTTGCGCCAGGCCACCACCACGATCAGCAGGCAGGCCAGGGCGGGCAGCAGGTGCATCATCGCATCGCGCACCCGCTCAAAGCCATCGCCGGGCCCCGTGAAGCTGTTCGCCGCGAAAAAGCCCAGGAAGATCGCCAGCAACAGGGCCGCTCCACGAGCGGAATGGCGCAACAGCAGGGCGCGTTCGTGCATGGGCCGGGGATCGCCCTGCAAACATCGGGTGCGGGCCGGGATCGGCCATGACCGGGGGCACCAACGGCGCCGCTGCGGCATGGACGGCCGGCGTGCGGCACCCGCCTCACATCGCCTTGTCGCGCACCACCACGTAGTTCAACTTCAACTGCGTGGTGCCCACCAGCGGCGCGTCCAGTTGCAGCACCCCGGCCTGCCGGTCGGTGCGTTCGTCCTTCTCCCCCACGTTCAACCCGCTGTGGCATCGCTGCGCCACGAGGCGCGGCGCGCTGAGGCCGGTGACGATGCGGAAGCTCTCGTGCCACCAACCGATGTCCAGCAGGTTGAGCTGCCCCATCATGTACCGGATCACCGGCGCCTTCTGGGGGCCGTTCCAGTACACGTTGCTGAGCGTCACGCTGGCCTTGCTCGGCATATTGACATGGATGGAGGCGATGCGCGCGGCGTGCTCCACATGGAAGTTGGCCAGGGTGAAGGACTTCACCACCGTGTTGCCCGCGATCGACGTCTCGTCGCCATCGGTGACGGCCGAGAGGAAGAGGTCGTGATCACAGGGCGCCCCCTCGCTCACGCAATCGGTCATGCGCACCCCGCCGCTGTTCAGCACGGCGAAGGCCTCGGTGGTGGTGGCCGCGCAGTACACGCGGCATTGCTCCAGCACCGTGCTGTTGCTCTGGCTGTTGAAGCCCGTGGCCCCGGGCCAGTCGCCCTGGCGTACCACGATGCCGCGGCCGGTGGGGTTGGTCACGAACACATGCTCCAGCCGGGCCATCAGGCAGAAGCGCAGGTCCACCGCTGTGACGGTCTGCCGCACGCACTTGAGGTTGCGCAGCTCGCTGCCCAGGGTGGCCTGCAGGTCGATGGCCTTGCGGCCACCCTCGATGAGGGCGAAATCGCGAATGATGTATCGCGCGGTGAGCCGCGCCACAGCCTCCTTCTGGTCGGCCACCGCACAGGTGAAGCCCCGCGAATCGGGCCCCAGCTGCAGCGTGGCCCCGGCGCCATCGATGATCAGCAGCGGCCGCACGGGCAACAGGATGTCCGACCCGCAACGGTACTCCGCCGCCCCGTCGAAACGCACCACCGTGGCGTCCTCCGGCAGGTTGGCGAAGAAACCGGCGACATCCTTGGGCGGCACGGTGTACGTGGTCGCGGTCGCAGGCACCGTGGCCGTGACGAACAGCAGGGCGGGGATCGGAAGGCGCATGGAGCAAAGGTGCGGATGCCGGACCGCAGCATGCCCCCCCGTTGCAAAGCCGGTGCCGTCCACCGACCACCCCATCGGATCTTCCTCGCCCCCCGATGCCATCGACCAGGACCTGTTGCGCCGATGCGGGCGTGCGGTTCTTTTGCAGGACCATGTCCTGGGGCCGACCACGGCGCATACCCGGCTTGGGTACAACACACGATGGTCATGATCGGCAGTGAGCACCTCCCCGCCCGGAACAAGACCCTGACGCCGGTGGAACACGCCCTTGCCGCCATGATCCGCGCAGGTGGGACCATCCAGGCCCGCGCTGCAACAGCACACCGCCCCGCACCATGAGACCACCGCACCATACCGAGACCTTCATCGCCGGCACTTGGCGCCCGGCACGTACCGGCACACGGTTCACTGTGCGGGACCCCGGGGACGGCACCGAGGTGGGCAGTTGTCCGGACTGCGACGGTGCCGATGCCACGGCCGCCATTGCTGCGGCTTACGAGGCCCGCGGGCCCTGGGCGGGGCTTGCAGCGCGCGAACGCGCGGCCGTGCTCATGCGGTGGCATGCCGCCATCCTGCGCGACGGGCCGGCCCTGGCCGAGGTGATGACGCGCGAGAGCGGCAAGCCCCTGGCGGAATCCCTCGCCGAGGTGCGCTACGGCGCCTCCTTCCTGCAGTGGTGTGCCGAGGAGGCACCCCGGGCGCTGGGCGCCGTGATCCCCGCCGAACAGGCGGACCGACGCCTCCTCGTCGTGCAGCAGCCTGTGGGCGTGGTGGCGGCCATCACCCCGTGGAACTTCCCGCTGAGCATGGTCACCCGCAAGGTGGCCCCGGCCCTGGCCGCCGGCTGCACCGTGGTGCTCAAGCCCAGTGAGCTCACCCCCTTGACGGCCCTGGCGCTCGTGCGTTCGGCCGAGGGCTGCGGCCTGCCACCGGGCGTGCTCAACGTGGTCCCCACCACGGACCCGGCCGCGGTGGGCGCCGTGCTCACCGGCGATCCCCGCGTGCGCATGCTCTCCTTTACCGGCAGCACGGCCGTGGGCAAGCGGCTGATGGCCCAGGCCGCCGGCACGGTGAAGCATGTGAGCCTGGAGCTGGGCGGCAATGCGCCGGCCCTGGTGTTCGATGATGCCGACCCCGTGGCGGCCGCCGACGCCATCGTCGCGAGCCGGTACCGCAACACAGGGCAGACCTGCGTGTGCACCAACCGTGTGCTGGTGCAGAACGGCGTGGCCGAGGCCTTCCTGCACGCTTTGTCGGAGCGCGTGGAGGCCTTGCGCATGGGCCATGGCCTGACCCCGGGCGTGCAGGTGGGGCCCTTGATCGACCACCGTGCGGTGGCCAAGGTGATGCGCCTTCTGGAGGATGCCGTGGCGCGGGGTGCCCGGCCCATCGTGGGCGGCCCGGGGTCGGTGCGTGACGGACGGTTCGTGGCCCCGACGGTGCTGGTGGGCGTCACGCCGGAGATGGCGTGCATGCAGGAGGAGATCTTCGGCCCGGTGCTGCCTGTGATGCGGTTCGCCCGGGAGGACGAGGCCGTGGCCGTGGCCAATGCCACCACCCAGGGTCTGGCGGCCTACATCTTCACCCGCGACCTGGCGCGCAGCTGGCGGGTGAGCGAGGCGCTGGAAGCCGGCATGGTCGGCATCAACACCGGGCTCATCAGCACGGCCGCCGCACCCTTCGGCGGGGTGAAGGAGAGCGGTCTGGGGCGCGAGGGCGGCCCGCAGGCCCTCGCACCGTTCCTGGAACCGAAGTACATTGCGGTGGCCGGCCTGCGGTGATGCCGATCGAACCTTGCGGCGGCGGCAGCGTCCAACCCCCGAACCCGAACGACCATGATACGCACCCTGTTGATCCCGATCGCGGCCCTGATGATGGCCGCCGCACCGATGCACGCCCAGGACCGCGCCGCCGGGCGTGAGCGCGCCCCCGAGGACGCGGCCACCCGCGCCAAGCGCCGCACCGAGCACATGCGCAACACCCTGCAGCTCACCGAGGACCAGGTGGCCCGTGTGCAGGCCGTCAACCTGAAGTTCGCCGAGGCCATGGAGGCCGCCCGGGAACAGGACAAGGCCCAACGCGATGCCAAGCGCCAGGAGATGCGCGCCGCCTATGACGCCGACCTGAAGGCCGTGCTGACCCCCGAGCAGTACGAGCGGTTGTTGGAACAGCGCCGCAAACAGACCGAGAAGCGGGAGGCCCGGCCCGCCCACGAGCGGCCGGAGCATCCGGAGTGACCGGTCGGCAGGACCGAACGTGCGGGGCGTCCAGCGGGCGCCCCGCATCTTTTCCGCCCAGGCTGCGTACACCGGCGCGCTCCGACAACGGAGTGCGGGACGGCAGGGATGTTACCTTTGCGCCCGTTCTGACGGAAACCCACAGCACCACCGACCACGCGCAGGCCATGAGCGAGAAAGCGAAGATCATCCTGGAGGGAAAGACCTACGAACTGCCGGTGATCGTGGGTTCGGAAGGCGAGAAGGCGATCGACATCAGCAGGCTTCGCGAGGAGAGCGGCTACATCACGCTGGACCTGGGATACAAGAACACCGGGGCCACCACCAGCGCCATCACCTTCCTGGACGGGGAGGAGGGCATCCTGCACTACCGGGGCTACCCCATCGAGCAACTGGCCGAGAAGAGCACCTTCCTGGAGGTGGCCTACCTGCTGCTGCATGGCGACCTGCCCAACAAGCGGCAGATGGAGGAGTTCCAGGGCAACATCCGCTACCACTCGCTGGTGCATGAGGACCTGAAGCGGTTCTTCGAGTTCTTCCCCAACAACGCGCACCCCATGGGGATCCTCAGCGCGATGGTGAACTCGCTGAGCACCTTCTACCCCAAGAGCCAGGACCCCCACCGGCCCATGAAGGACCGCGAGCGCACCATCTTCCGGCTCATCGCCAAGATGCCCACCCTCGCGGCCATCAGCTACAAGAACAACCTGGGCCATCCGTACATGTACCCGAGCAACAAGCTCAGTTACGTGGACAACTTCCTGTACATGATGTTCGGCCTGCCCACCGAGGAGTACCATGTGGACCCCGTGGTGAGCGATGCGCTCAACAAGCTGTTGATCCTGCACGCCGACCACGAGCAGAACTGCAGCGCCAGCACCGTGCGCATGGTGGGCAGCAGCCAGGCCAACCTGTACAGCGCCGTCAGCGCCGGCATCGCCGCCCTGTGGGGCCCGCTGCACGGCGGTGCCAACCAGGAGGTCATCGAGATGCTCGAGACCATCCGCAACGACGGGGGCGACATCCAGAAGTGGGTGAACAAGGCCAAGGACAAGAACGACCCCTTCCGGCTGTTCGGTTTCGGCCACCGGGTGTACAAGAACTTCGACCCCCGCGCCCGGATCATCAAGAAGGCCTGCGACGACGTGCTGGGCAAGCTGGGCGTGTCGGACCCCGTGCTCGACATCGCCAAGCAGCTGGAGGAGATCGCCCTCAAGGACGACTACTTCGTGAGCCGCAAGCTTTACCCCAACGTGGACTTCTACAGCGGCATCATCTACCGCGCCATCGGCATCCCCACGCGCATGTTCACCGTGATGTTCGCCATGGGCCGCCTGCCCGGCTGGATCGCCCAGTGGAAGGAGATGGTGGAGAACAAGGAGCCCATCGGCCGCCCGCGCCAGATCTACACCGGCATCACCAAGCGGGATTATGTGCCCATGAAGGACCGCCCGTAAGGCCCCCGCAATGACCCACCTCAGCCCCGGCCGCCGCGCCGGGGCTTTGTTTTACGGCCGATAGGTACGACCTTCAACCCCACAAAGCCCCCAACCGACATGACCACCGCCACCAAAGCCCAGACCCACAAGCACATCGGCGACTTGCACTTCGACCATCAGGTGTGGCTCAACCGGCTCCGGTTCTACAAGGACGAGATCGGCATCTTCGAACGGCGGCTGGAGGAGATCGTGTCCCGCAACACCGCCGCCGAGGTGCTGGCCCAGGTGGAGCACTTCCAGAACCAGTACATCCGGGAACGTGAGGTGATCGACGAGCTGCGGCACGACATCAAGGGCCACGAGAACTTCCTTGAAAAGGAGAGCAAGGAGCACCCGGTGGCCATCGAGCACCGCCTGTTCAAGGACCACGTGGCGCTGCGCGACCGGATGGAGACCTTCGAGAAGCTATACCGCGAGCTGAAAGACGAGTTCCACCACTGGCTGGCCAAGTGGATGTGAGCGCGCCCCCCGGAAATGGAACAGGCGGCCTTCGGGCCGCCTGTTCCATTGGTGAAGGGTCCGTGCCCTACTTGCCGTAAACGTTCTTGGCGAGATACTTGCGCAGCTCCTTGCCCAGCTTGGCGTACGACTCGGCCAGGCGGGAACCGGTGTCGAAGTCGTAGCCGCCGAACTGCGATCCCGGCACGCCCACCACCGTCATCGCGCCCAGCTCACTGCCGCTGGCCTTCTCCACCAGTTTGATGGTGGCGTTGATGCTGGCCGGCATCTTGCTCACCCCGATGTTGTAACCCGGCTCGGTGAAGTCCGTGTTGATCACGAAGCTGTACTTGGCCTCCGCGTTGTCGCGCGATCCGCTCACCGGGCCCTCGTCGTTGAACAGCTCCTCGAACTTGGGTTCGAAGCGAGCCATCCGGTCGGCCACCCAGCTCTTGGCGAAGTTGTCGCCCTTGCCCGCCTCCTTCTCGTTGTACTCCTTCACCTTCTTGGCCAGGTAATCGGCCTCGGCGTGCTTGCCCACTTTCATGTTCTCGTAGGTGAACCGCAGGTCCACGGTCTTCTCCCCTTTCAGGGCATCGAAAGAACCGGAATGCATCTTCATCTTCTGGGCCGCCGCCGGAAGGGCAAGACCGGCCACCAACAAGAGTGCAAGGGATTTTTTCATGGTTCGGGTTTTGTTGCGCCCAAGATGCGAATAACATGCCGATCCGGGAATGACCGGCGCCCGTCAGGTCGGATCACTGACCATCGTCATGCGCGCGGGTCGGAGGGCCGGGTAGGTTCGCGCCGGGAACCGTTCCATGCTCATGCAGCCCGGCATCCGCACCCTTCCCGGCCTGCTGGCCGCGCTGCGCAAGGCCCGCACGCGGTCGGCCTACGAGCGGGTACTGCGGTCGGCCGAAGTGCCCGCCGAGGAACTGGCCGGCCAGGCCACTTGGAACAACCGGCACTACACACGCAACTGCCTGCTGCGCACGGCGGACATGGAGTTGATGCTCATCTGTTTCGAGCCCGGGCAGGGCACCAGCATCCACGATTACGGGGCCGAGGAGGGCTGGGTGCGGCCCATCCGGGGCGAGCTGGCCGAGGAGCGGTACCGCCTGGATGAGGACGGCATGCTGGTGTGCACCGAGGAGCGGCGGCTCACGGTGGACGATGTGAGCCATCTGGCCAAGGGGGCCAGCCTGCACCGCTTCACCAACCCCCTGCCCATGCGCAGCATGAGCCTGAACATCTACGCCCGGCCCCTGCGCAGCTGGAATGTGTACGACAGTCGGAGCGGCAACGGGCGTCTCCGGCCGGTGCCCCCGGTGAGCAAACGGTGAGATGGACGCGCAGCACGGGCTACCTTGTGGCCGTCTTCGCATGCCCATGCATCCGTCCATCGCCGAGAACGATGTGGCCCACATCTGCGAGCTGCTGTTCCAGTCGGCGGCGGAAGGGCTGGTGGTGGTGGGCGCGCGCGGAACGATCCTGCTGGTGAACCCGCGCATGGAGGAGCTCTTCGGCTATGCCCCGAACGAGCTGATCGGCAAGTCCATCGAGGTGCTGGTCCCCCTGGCCGACCGCAAGGCGCACGAACACCATCGCGCGGGGTATGAGGCCCGCCCCGCCAAACGCCCCATGGGCATCGGCCTCGACCTGCAGGGGCAGCGCAAGGACGGCAGCACCTTCCCGGTGGAAGTGAGCCTCAACCACTTCACCCTCAACGGGGAGATGTACGTCATGGGCCTGCTCACCGACATCACCAAGCGCCATGCCGCCGAGGTCGAGTTGCTGAAAGTCAACAACGACCTGGAGCACCGGGTGGAACAGCGCACCGCCGAGGTGAAGGCCGCCGAGCGCAACCTGCGTGAGGCCCTGGAGAAGGAGAAGGAGCTCAACGCCCTGAAATCGCGCTTCGTGAGCATGGCCAGCCACGAGTTCCGCACCCCGCTGAGCACCATCCTCAGTTCGGTGGACCTGATCGGGAGGTACAACGACGGGCCCCACCGGGCGAACATCGAGCGGCATGTGGCCAAGGTGCGCAGCAAGGTGCGGGAGCTCACCGTGATGCTCGACGACCTGCTTAGCCTGGAGAAGCTCGAGCTGGACCAGGTGCAGTGCATCCCGGCCGAGTTCGACCTGGTGGACCTGTGCATCGAGGTGCTCGAGGAGCTGCGCGACCTGGCCAAGCCCGGCCAGGAGATCCGCTTCGACCATGCGGGCAGCGAACGGCGCATGAAGCAGGACCCGCGCATGATCGCCAACGTGCTGCGCAACCTGCTCACCAACGCCATGAAATACTCGCCGGAGGACCGGCCCATCGTATTGCGCACCGCCATCGACGGTGGTACGGCCACCGTGGAGGTCGCCGACCGCGGCATCGGCATCCCCGAGGAGGACCAGCCCCACATGTTCGAGCGGTTCTTCCGGGCGGGCAACGCCGTCACCATCCAGGGCACCGGCCTGGGCCTTAACATCGTGCGCCGATACCTCGACCTCATGGGCGGCACCATCAGCTTCACCAGCCGCCTGGGCGAGGGCACCACCTTTACCATAAGCCTGCCCGCAAGGGCCACCCCATGAAGACCATCCTGCTCATCGAGGACGACGCCGACGTGCGCGAGAACACCGCCGAGATCCTGGAGCTGGCCAACTACCGCGTGCTGAAGGCCGAGAACGGCCGCCGGGGCGTGGAAATGGCCCGCAAGGCACAGCCCGACCTGGTGCTGTGCGACATCATGATGCCCGAGCTCGACGGCTACGGGGTGCTGCACCTCTTGGGCCGCGACCCCGCCACCGCCGAGGTGCCGTTCATCTTCCTAACGGCCAAGGCCGAGCGCTCCGAGATGCGCAAAGGCATGGAGCTCGGCGCCGACGACTACCTCACCAAGCCGTTCGACGAGAGCGAACTGCTCAACGCCATCGAAGGCCGCCTGAGGCGCAGCGACCTGTTCCGCAAGGGCTTCGACCACAGCCTGGAGGGGCTGGAACGCTTCATGGACCAGGCCCGCGGGGTGGACGCCCTCAAGGACATCAGCCGCGACCGCAAGCTGCGCGCCGTACCGCGCAAGGAGGTCCTGTTCTACGAAGGCGACGAGCTGCGCGCCGTCCACTTCGTGCACAAGGGCAAGCTGCGCACCTTCCGCATGAACAAGGACGGCAAGGAGCTGGTGACCGGGCTGTACGGACCGGGCGACTTCCTGGGGTACATGGGCGTGCTGGAGGGAGGGCGGTCCTCGGAGACCGCCGAGGCCCTGGAGGACTCCGAGGTGGCCATCATCCCCCGGGAGGACCTGTTGGCCCTGCTCTACCGGGACCGCGACGTGAGCATCCGCTTCATCCGCCTGCTGACGCGCGACGTGAAGGACAAGGAAGCGCGCCTGTTGGAGATGGCCTATGCCTCGGTGCGGCAGCGGGTGGCCCAGGCACTGCTGCGCCTGCACGAGCGTTTCGGTCAGGACAAGGACGCGGGCATCGGTGTGCGCATCAGCCGCGAGGACCTGGCCAGCATCGTGGGCACGGCGACCGAGTCGCTGATCCGCACCCTCACCGAGCTCAAGCACGACGGCCTGATCGAAAGCAGCGGGCGCGACATCCAGCTGCGCGACCTCAAGGGCCTGGAGCGCCTGGCCGGCGGGTGAGGACGGCGCCACGCCGGGAAGCCGTTACTTTGTGCCAGACCCATCGGAACGCATGAACACCAAGAAACTCCTCGGTATCCTCTGCTGGCTCCTGGCCTTCGCCATCCCCTTCCGCCCCTCGATCCTCGACACCGAGGGCGTGGGCAACACCCTGGGCCTGCTGAGCTTCCTCGCCATGCTCGTCCTGGTCTTCCTGGGCTATTGGCTGGTGGATTCCTCGGGTCCCAAGGCTTCCGAAGGCCACGGCCATTGATCGCCCCATGGCCCGGTTGCTGCTGCCCACGGACCTGAGCGACAACGCGCTCAACGCGGCGGTGTACGGCATCCGGCTGATGGGCACCGAGCAGGGGCATTTCACCCTGCTGCACACCGTGCTCATCCCCCCCTTCAACCCGGCGGCCGACCTGTCGTTGGACGTAGCCGCGGTGGAGGCGGCCCACGACGGCCTCACCCGCTTCGAGCAGCGGTTGCGCCAAGCCGTGGACCTGGGCGGTGCCGTCGTGGAGCGGCGGGTGGAGCACGGTGAACTGCCCACCGTGGTGGACCGCTTGGTGGGCGAGCTCGGCATCGACCTGGTGGCCATGGGCACCCAGGGTGCCTCCGGCCTGCAGGAGGCGCTGCTGGGCTCCAATGCCGCCGACGTCATCCGCAGTTCCAAGGCCCCCGTGCTCACGGTGCCCGCCCGCGCCACCTACCGCGACCCGCGCCGCATCGTGGTGGCCGATGATGGCAAACCCGTCGAGGCCGGTACGGTGACACCGCTCCTCAATGTGGCGCGCTGGCATCGGGCCGAGCTCACCATCGTGCGCGGGGTGCCCGAAGGGGTGGACGCCTCCACCCTGCCGCCCTCGCCGCTGGACGACAGGCTGGGCGCCGTGCCGCGGTCGGTGCACTACCTCTCGGAAGAGAACTTGGTGACCGCGCTCAACGACCTGGTGGACCAGCTGGAGGCCGACCTCCTGGTGCTGACGCACCGCCACCGCACGCTGTGGAGCGACCTGTTCCACCGCAGCACCACGGCGCACATGGCCATGCACGCCCAAGTGCCCCTGCTGGCGCTGGAACAAGACCTGCGACGCTGATGGCCGGCCCCACCCTGGGCGGCTCGTTGCGCATCCTCGGCTTCAAGGGGATCGACGTCCATGTGCACTGGACCTTCCTGCTGCTGGTGGGCTATGTGGCCGTGACCACGGCCGCCACGGGTGCGGTCCTTCGCGAGGTGCTGCTGCAGCTCGCCTACGTGGGCCTGGTGTTCGCCTGCGTGGTACTGCACGAGTACGGCCACGCGCTGACGGCCCTGCGCTACGGGGTGCGCACGCGCGACATCACCCTGCTGCCCATCGGCGGCGTGGCCAGCCTGGAGCGCATGCCCGAGGAACCGGCGCAGGAGTTCTGGATCACCATGGCCGGCCCCTTGGTGAACCTGGTGCTGGCGGTGCTGGCCGGGACCGTGCAGTGGTTCTTCTTCGGCGGCCTGCACGTACTGGATCCCCGCGAAGGTGCCGCGGTGCTCCCCGGGCTGCTTTCGTTCCTGTTCACCGCCAACCTGAGCCTATTCCTGTTCAACCTGCTGCCGGCCTTCCCCATGGACGGGGGGCGGATCCTGCGGGCCTTGCTGAGCTTGCGGTTGCCCCGGGTGCAGGCCACCCGCATCGCCACCGGCGTCGGCCGGGCGTTGGCGGCGGTGCTCGGGATCGGCGGCCTTTACTTCGGCGAGCCGATGCTGGCGTTGATCGGCGTGTTCATCTGGTTCGCCGCCGGTGCCGAGGCCCGTGCGGTGATCCAGCAGACCGCGCTGCGCGGCATCACCGCGGCCCAGGTGATGCGCACGCGTTTCTGGGCCCTGCCCGGCGAGGCCACCGTGGGCCGTGCGGTGGACGAGCTGCTGGCCGGAGGCGACCAGGACCTGCTGGTGGTGGAGAGCGGAAAGCCCGTGGGGCTGGTGACGCGCCGGCAGCTGATGGAGGCGTTGCGGGCCCGGCGCGAGGAGCGCCCCCTGCGCGAGGTGCCGCCGACGCCGGTGGAGGGCGTCCCGCCCGGCATGGGGGCGCAACAGGCCCTTCAACAACTGGCCCTGCGCGGGCTGCCCCTGCTGCCGGTGGTGGACGGCGGTGTGGTGGTGGGTGTCCTGGAGCCCGACAACCTCGCGGAATTCCTGCAGGTGCAGGGCATGCGCGCCCGGCAGCGTCCCGGTGCTTGAACTCAGACCTTCTTGGGCTTCGGGCGGTAGAGCGTGAAGACCCGGCTGATGTTGAACCCGAAGTGAATGTCACCGTCCAGCCAATCGCCCGTGGTCTCGGTGATGAAGCCCCGCTCGAACATGGCCGTGGAGTTGGTGAAGTGCAGCTGGAAGACGTGGCCGCCCGTTTCGATGTCGAAGCCGATGGACAGCGAGTTCTTGTAGCCCGGGTTGGGGTCGTTCACCCGGTCGGCCTCCATGGCCGGGGCGCGGGTCTGGCCGGGAAGCAGGTAGATGTACTCGGCGTTCAGCGCAAGGCGTTTGGCGAGCTTCACCCGGCCGGCGGCGCCCACGTTGAGCACATCGTGCGCCTGGTCGGCGGTGGTCACCAGGTTGCGGTGCACCAGGCCGGGCATCAGCTGCAGGCTCAGGGCCTCGCTGAACTTGCGGCCCACGATCACTTGGAAGGCGTAGCCCAGGCGATGGGTGAAATAGTCCTCCCGGCCCGGGGCGTACCATTCGGTCTTCTCCTTCTCCAGCATGTTGGCGCTCATGTCCGCCACCACCAACAGGCTGATGGGCATGCGGCAGCCCTGGCTGCATTGGCGCAAGACCTTGTATTTGGCGTAGCCCTCCAGGGTCTTCTGGTAGCCGCTTCGGCTGAAGCCGATCATCAGCCTGTCGGTGACCCCGTACTCCACGCCGAGGCGCACCGTGGCCAGGTCCAGCCCGAACATCTCGCTGATGCCCTCGCTCAGGAAGCCGAAGCGGTGGCCGATCTTCACATCCATCACCCCGTGGGCCGTGTTCTCCAGGCTGTGCGCGTTGATCACCCGGGTGGTCTTGAAGCTGGCGGAGGCGTACTCCTTCTTCGGCTCTTCCTCACCCAGCAGGTCGAGCAGGTCGTCCTGGGCCTGGAGGGGGACCAGGGCGGTGATGAGCAACAGGGCGGACAGGGCGTGGCGCATGGGTGCAGGCTTGGGGGTGTGGCAAAGGAACGGCTTCGCACTGCGAAGCGCTTTCCCGCCCCGCCTCACAGCTTGGTCAGGTCCACCTGGACCGTGACGGCGATCTCCTTGGCGATGTTGTCGCGCACCATGCCGGGGATGGTGATGGCGTGGTCCTCCGGCTTGACGGTGAAGGTGCCCGAGGCGCGGATGGCACCGCCGGGCTCCAGGCCCATGGTCCCGGTGGCCTTCACCGGCTTGGTCACCCCGTGCAGGGTGAGCTCGCCCTCCACCGTCACCGCCTTGCTCCCGCTCTGCTTCAGGTCCTCGGCGGTGATGCCGGTGACCTTGCCCTTGAAGGTGGCCTTGGGGTACTTGTCGCTCTCCACGTAGTTCTCGTTGAAGTGCTCCTGCATCAGGGCCTTTTCGAACTCGAAGCCTTTCATCAGCACGGCCATCTCAAACGCCATCGTGGTGACGTCGAACACGCTGGTGGCCTTGTGGTTGTGCGCTTCGATCTTCTCCAGCGGCGTCTCGCTCTGGAAGGCGATGTGGCCGGTGCGGGTGGCGTAGCGTTCCTGGGCGCAGGCCGCGGTGGCCAGGAGCAGCGCGGCGGAGAGGGAAAGGTGGCGGGTCATGGGCAGGCCGGATGAAGGTTTTCTTGCAAGGTTCATTCCACGGAGGCGCAGCGCTGGAGCACCACGTCCATCAGCAGACCGGTGGCGACGCCCTTGATGCGGGCCGGGGCGCCGGCGGTGAGCGTCGCCGGCACGTCGGCCTGGGCGAACTGGCACACCACGCCGGCCAGGGGATCGCCGGTCTCCAGCACCACGTCCACCAGGCCGTTCTCCGGGGTCTTCACCTCACGCACCGTCCCCGTCACCAGCAGCACCTTGCCGTTGAAGCGGGCGTTGGCGGCGTTCTCGTCCTCTGTATAGGCTTTCAGCAGGGCCTCCGCGGTCATGGTCTCGGCGGCCTCCAAGGCGCTGGTCGGCGCGGCCGTGCGGTGGTATTCCCGCCAGGCGTACCATCCCCCGCCGACAAGGGCCAGCAGGGCAACAAGGATCGCGATGCGTTTCATGGTCGGTTCAGTTGTTGGGGGCGCCGGCGTTCACCCAGGCTTCGATGCGTTGGCGGTCGCAGGCCGACAGCAGTCCGCTGGGGGGCATGGGCATGGGGTTGCCCTGGACGGCCAGGGATACGAGCAGACCGGCATCGGCGGCGGCCTTCACCCCGGCATAGGTGCCAAGGTCGGGCGACTGGCCCCCGGCCACATGACAGCCCGGTATCGCGCAGTTCCCCTGGACCAGGGGTTCCACCATCCCGGCATAGGTCACCGCGGTCGTGTCGCAGAACCCACCGGGGTACAGCTCCTCCTCCACGTCGTAGTAACAGCCGCCCAGGGTCAGGGCCAGCAAGGCGGTCAGTGGGGTGCGCATCAGTTGTTCGGTGCTCCGTCCTGGATCCAGATGAGGAACTTGTCGATCTCGCACTGCGGCAGCATGGGGCCGAAGGGCGGCATGGGGATGCCTTGCGGGTCGTGCGTCACCGAAGCGGCCAGGGTGCCGTTGAGGGCCACGGTGCTCAGCACTGCATGCGTGCCGAGGTTGAGCCCGCCCTGCGGGTTGCTACCCCCATGGCAGCCGCCACAGCGCTGTTGCACCAGCGGCGCGATGGTGCCCGCATAGGTCACCGTGGAAGTGTCGCAGGTCCCCGCACAACTATTGTCCTGGGCCCCCTGATCGATCCAGGCCTGGATGAGGGCGATCTGGTCGGGCGTGAGCGGGGTTTGCCCCGGCGGCGGCATCACCTTGTCCGGGTCGGTCTCGGTGAGGGACTCCATGAGGTCGCCGTTCTGCACCGTGCCGTTGGCCATGAGGCTGCCGTAGTCGGTGATCTGGATCCCGTCGTTATCGCCGGTGGCCTGGTCGTGGCATCCGGGCACGGCGCAGTTGCTGATGAGCAGGGGCAGCACCTGTTGTTGGAAATAGGCCACGTCGGGGTCGCATGCCGCCGGCTCGCCGTTGCCTTCCGCCAAGGGCGTGACGAGCGGTTCGTGCTTGCACCCGGGCAGCATGGCCAACAGGGCCACCCCTGCGGCACAGCAGCCCGTCGCGATGCGCGAGCGCGCTCCTGCGGCCGTCATCCGTGCTGTTCCGAACACCGTGCGCATCGCCACTTCCGTTCCAGGAAAAAGGATCACGAAGGTAGCCACCCCTCCAGGAAGGCCGGCCCACGATCGTGGTCGAACGTGTGATCCCAACGGCGCGGCCGGCCGGTCCCACGAACCGCTATCTTCGCGACCCCGTTCGGAGAGGTGCCAGAGTGGTCGATCGGGCCTGTCTCGAAAACAGGTGTGCCCTTCGGGGTACCGGGGGTTCGAATCCCTCCCTCTCCGCCAAGCCGCCCCGCACACGCGGGGCGTGTCCGTTCCAAAGCGCGGGCAGCGGTTTGCGGCCTCGCCCCTGACGTGGGACGTCCCTCCCCACCCGCACCGCGAGCCGAGGCACATCGGGCAAGCAAGGACACGTTCCGGGGATGACCCGACCAAGGCTGCGCCACCGCGGGCGACAAGCGCCCATCCTCCCGGATCGTGGTTCCCGCCGGGGCCCGAGGGCCTGTCCCCGTCCGTGCATGCCCCGGATGTGGGTACTTTGCCGCGCCCCGGACCGCACGGGCCCGAACGCCATCGCCTCCTGATGAAGCACCACGGCAGTCTTCGCCCCACCTGGGTGCTGATCGGCCTGCTGCCCCTGGCCTGCGGTTCCGCCCGGCCGTCCACGGATGCCGCTCCGGCGGAGTACTACGACCCGCGCACCGTGCACTACCACGACGAGGTCTTCGACCCGTTGGTCCGCGCCGTGCAGTGCTACAAGGCGGGCTTCGAGCTGGCCGCGCCGCTGATCGAACTGGGCACCGACGAAGCCGTGGAACTGCGGTTCGACGACCTGCGCACCACCACGCTCGACCTGTCCTACACCATCGAGCACTGCAACGCGGATTGGACGCCCAGCGACCTGGCCAAGGGGCAGTACATCGAAGGGGCCTTCCAGGACATGGTGCGCACGCCGCGGATGAGCTTCAACACCTTGCAACCCTTCTTCCATTACAGTGTGCAGGTGCCCAACCCCATGATGCGGCCCACCCGGTCGGGCAACTACATCCTCAAGGTGTTCCACAGCGATGATGAGGCGGATGTGGTGCTCACCCGCCGCTTCCTGGTGATGGAGAAGGCCGTGGCCATCGATGCGCGGGTGATGGCCAGCCGCGACGTGCGGGTGCGCGACATCGCCCAGCAGGTGGACCTCACCGTGCGCACCAACGACCTGACGGTGATCGACCCCTTCGGGGACATCAAGGTGGCGGTGCTGCAGAACATGAACTGGACCGATGTGCGCACAGGCCTCAAGCCGCGTTTCATCCGCAACAACGAACTGATCTACGACCATCCGCCGGAGGCGCAGTTCATGGGGGGCAACGAGTTCCGCAACTTCGAGATCAAGGACCTGCGCTTCCCTTCGTTGCGCGTGGCGGCCATCCGCACAGGTCCCGAGCTCATGGAGGCCGTGCTGGCCGACGACCCTGCGCGGCACATCCGCGTGTACCTGGAGCAGCCCGACATCAACGGCCGGTTCCTGGTGCGCAACGACGATGTGGACGGCGATCCCACCGGTGCCGATCACGTGAACGTGGTCTTCAGCCTGCCGATGGAGGCCCCCCTGGAGGGTGGCGACGTGTACGTGGTGGGCGGCTTCTGCGACTTCGAGTGCCGCAAGGAGTACCGCATGCAGTATGTGCCGGAACGGAAGCGCTACATGCTGGTGGCCCCCTTGAAGCAGGGCTTCTACGACTACCTGTTCGCCTGGCTGCCGCAGGGGGCCGCATTGCCCGACCTCACCCGGTTGGAGGGCAGCCACTTCGAGACCGAGAACGACTACCTGGTGCTGGTGTACCTGCGGGACCACCAGCAACGGTGCGACCGCCTGGTGGGCGCGCGGTTCGTGAACAGCCGGCGGGGTTGATGGCGGCCCGGGTGCGGATCCCGGCTCCGGGGACACGGCCTGTTCGGGTATGCGGGCGGGTGGTGGTGCACGATGACCGGGCGCACACCGGAAGCTGCCCTGTCCGCGTTATCCTTGCACCGAGATGCCCACCACGGTCACCAAAGGGATCCGCGTCAGCGTGAAGGTCCGCTTCGCCGAGGAGCTCAGCGATGCCAAGCAGGACCGGTTCATCTTCACGTACCGGATCACCATCGCCAACGAGGGCCGGCACACGGTTCGGTTGCTGCGGCGCCGCTGGGTCATCTGGGACAGCCTGGCCCCCCGGCGGGTGGTGGAGGGTCCGGGCGTGGTGGGCGAAACCCCGGTGCTGGCACCGGGCGGCCGGTTCACTTACAGCAGTCAGTGCGACCTGCGCAGCGGCCTGGGCCGCATGGTGGGGACCTACGTGATGCGTGACCAGGAGACCGGCGAAGGCTTCGGGGTGGACATACCGGAGTTCATGCTGGGCTATCCGTTCCTGGCCAACTGAGCCGCCCGATCCGGGTCGCCAGAGTCTTTCTCAATAATGCTTTTGGAAACGAGCGAGCGGTATTTCGCGTTCGTGCGAGGCGCGAGGACCGGGCATGGCCGGTAGCTCTGTAAGACTTTTCACAAGGAACATGGGCGCGAAAGACCCTCACGCAGCCCAAAGGGTACATCGACAGGTGTTGTTGAGATAGCCTCTACCTTTGCAGCCCACCCGATGCACGGCATGCTCCGCACGATCCTCCGCACCGCAGTACCGCTCCTGATGGCGGTGGCGTTGGTGGCCCTGCCGGCATCGATCCAGGCGGCGGACAGGCTGCTGGCCGCCATGCACATGGACAGTGGGCAGTTGCCCGCCGCCGAGGAGGAGGTGGGCCATGCCGGGGCGGTGGCCCTGCCCACCAGCCGTGCGGCCGTCCACCCGTGTGGGCGCCTGGTGGCCCGGCTGGGCCGCCACGATGCGGGCCGCCTTGCGGATGGCATCCGGCGCATCCACGTGCCACCGCCCGAACAGGGCTGAGCCTTCGGCGCCACGGGCGCCACACCCGCCCTTGGCGGGACCGGTGTTCTTGTTCCCTGTTCGACCCCAAAACTGTTTCTTCCATGGGAGGATCCCTCCTGCGTCATGTCCGTAACGACCTGCCGGCATCGCTGGTGGTCTTTCTTGTCGCCCTGCCGTTGTGCCTGGGCATCGCCGTCGCCTGCGGGGCGCCTCCGGTCTCCGGCATCATCGCCGGGGTGGTCGGTGGCCTGCTCGTGGGCGCCGCCAGCGGATCGCCGTTGGGCGTTTCCGGTCCAGCGGCGGGCCTCACCGCCATCGTGGCCACGGGCATCACCGAGCTGGGCGGCTTCGAGGCCCTGCTGGGCGCCGTGGTGATGGCCGGCGTGGTCCAGGTGGCCCTGGGCTTCCTGCGGGCCGGCGTCATCGCCTACTACTTCCCCAGTTCGGTGATCAAAGGCATGCTCGCCGGCATCGGCATCATCATCATCCTCAAGCAGCTGCCCCACGCCATGGGCGACGACCTGGACCCGATGGGCGATCAGAGTTTCGACCAGCCCGACCGGATGAACACCTTCCAGGAGCTGGTGCATGCGGCGGGCGACCCCGCCTGGGGCGCGGTGCTGATCACCCTGGCCTGCCTGCTGCTGATGCTCGCCTGGGAGCGGCCGGCCATCCAAGGGCACCCCTGGCTGCGCTACATCCCCGGCCCGCTGTTGGCGGTGGTGCTGGGCCTGTTGATGGCCCTGGGTTTCGCGCAGGTCCCCGCCCTGGCCATCGGCCCCGGGCATTACGTGTCGCTGCCCGACCTGCGCGACCCCGCATCCTACGCCCTGCCGTCGTTCCAGGCCATCGGCACGGGCGCCTTCTGGAAGGTGGCCTTCACCATCGCCGTGGTGGCCAGCATCGAGACCCTGCTGTGCGTGGAGGCCGCCGACAAGCTGGACCCGCACAAGCGCAACACGCCGGCCAACCGCGAGCTCTTCGCCCAGGGGGCGGGCAACATCGTCAGCGGTCTGCTCGGCGGCCTGCCCCTCACGCAGGTGATCGTGCGCAGCTCGGCCAACATCCAGAGCGGGGGCCGCACCAAGCTCGCGGCCATGCTGCACGGGCTGTGGCTGCTGGTGGCAGTGTTCACCATCGCCGGCCTGCTGCGCATGGTGCCGCTGGCCAGCTTGGCCGCCGTGCTGCTGCTGGTGGGTTGGAAGCTCACCAAGCCCGCCCTGTTCAAGGCGATGTGGGCGCAGGGGTTGCCCCAGTTCCTGCCCTTCATCCTCACGGTGACCTTCATGGCCTTCACCAACGATCTGCTGCGCGGCGTGGCCCTGGGCCTGGCCATGGCCTTCATCCACATCCTGTGGAAGAACTACAAGGTGCCCTTCCACTACGACCCGCACCGCTACAAACCCGGCATGCCCATCTACATCGAGCTCAGCGAGGACGTCACCTTCCTGAACAAAGCGGGGATCAAGCGAACTTTGGCCGGCATCCCCGAGGGTGCCCGCGTGGTGATCGACGGCAAACGCTCCATGGACCTCGACCCCGACGTGCGTGAGATCATCGACGACTTCGCCGCCACCTGTGCCGAACGCAACATCCGGCTGCAACTGATGAACCTGCCCGAGCGCCCCGGTGCGGAAGCCCCTTCCGAAGCCACGATGCTGGCGGTGCCCAACCCCTGAGAACCACGCCATGGAAAGCTACAAGAAGCTCCTGCTCAACAACAAGGCCTGGGCCGAGGACACGGTGGCGCGCGACCCCGCCTTCTTCGAGCGGCTGGAAAAGCTCCAACGGCCGGAGTTCCTCTGGATCGGGTGCAGCGACAGCCGCGTGCCCGCCAACGAGATCACCGGCACCCAGCCCGGCGAGATCTTCGTGCACCGCAACATCGCCAACATGGTGGTGCACACCGACCTGAACCTGTTGAGCGTGCTGCAGTACGCGGTGGAGATCCTGCAGGTGAAGCACGTGATCGTGTGCGGCCATTACGGCTGCGGCGGGGTGCATGCGGCCATGACGCACCGCGACCTCGGCCTCATCAACAAGTGGCTGCGCAACATCAAGGACGTGTACCGCCTGCACCGCGCCGAAGTGGATGCCCAACCCAACGAGCAGGCGCGGCTGGACCGCATGGTGGAGCTCAACGTCCAGGAGCAGGTGTTCGACCTGTTGAAGACCAGCATCATCCAGCGGGCGTGGAAGCAGCGGGGCGGGCCGCATCTGCACGGCTGGGTGTACCGGCTGAGCGACGGCATCGTGAAACCCATCTGCGACATCGCCGCCGGGTCGCCCGTGGACGACATCTTCCGCTTCGACGACCTGGACTGAGCGTCCCGGCGACCGCGTCCGGCGCGGCTTCCAGCAGGGGGCACCGCGGCCCTGTCCCCGGTCACCCCCGGGCCGTGGCGGGGCTGGTATCTTCGCGGCCCTGACCACAGCCATGACCGACGCGATCTTCCACAGCCCAGCCCCCCTCAACGAACCGGTGCTCTCCTACGCACCCGGCACCAAGGAGCGCGAGCAGCTCCTGGCCACGTACGACCGCATGATGAAGGAGCGGCGCGAGCTGCCCATGTGGATCGGCGGGAAGCCCGTGGAGACCAAGGACCGCCGGGCGGTGCGCCCCCCGCACCAGCACAAGCACATCCTGGGGTACAGCCACCATGGCGACAAGAGCCATGTGAAGCAGGCCATCGCCGCCGCGCTGAAGGCCAAGCGGGACTGGGAGGCGATGCGCTGGGAGGACCGCGCGGCCATCTTCCTGAAGGCCGCCGACCTGGTGAGCGGTCCCTGGCGGGCGGCCATCAACGCCGCCAGCATGCTGGCCCAGAGCAAGAACATGTTCCAGGCCGAGATCGACGCCGCGTGCGAGTTCGCCGATTTCCTGCGGTTCAACGTGCACTACATGCAGCAGATCTACCGCGACCAGCCCTACAGCCCGGGCGGCACGTGGAACCGCGTGGAGTACCGTCCCCTGGAAGGCTTCGTCTTCGCCCTCACGCCCTTCAACTTCACCAGCATCGCCGGCAACCTGCCCGCCAGCCCGGCCCTGATGGGCAACACCGTGGTGTGGAAGTGCGCGGACAGCCAGGTGTACAGCGCCCAGGTGCTCATGGACATCTTCCGGGCCGCAGGCCTGCCCGGCGGGGTCATCAACCTCATGCACGTCAGCGGCCGGGATGCCGGGGAGGTGATCTTCGGTCATCCCGACTTCGCCGGCATCCACTTCACCGGCAGCACCGGCGTGTTCCAGACCATCTGGTCCACCATCGGCGCCAACATCCACACCTACCGCAGCTACCCCCGCATCGTGGGCGAGACCGGCGGCAAGGACTTCGTGATCGCGCACCCCAGCGCCGACCCGGTGGAGGTGGCCACGGCCCTGAGCCGCGGCGCCTTCGAGTTCCAGGGGCAGAAATGCAGCGCCGCCAGCCGGGCCTACATCCCCGACAACCTGTGGCCCGCGGTGAAGAAGGAGCTCCTGGCCGACCTCGACAGCTTCCGCATGGGCAGTCCGCGCGACCCGAAGAACTTCATCAACGCCGTCATCGACGAGAAGGCCTTCGACAAGATCGCCGCATACATCGACGGCCTGCGGAAGGACCGGAAGAACATCAGCATCATCGCCGGGGGCAAGTACGACAAGAGCGTGGGCTGGTTCATCGAGCCCACCGTGGCCGTCACCAAGGACCCCAGGAGCGTCACCATGTGCGAGGAGATCTTCGGGCCGGTGCTCACCGTGCACGTGTACCCCGCCCGGGAGTGGTCGAAGACCCTGAAACTGGTCGATTCCACCAGCCCTTACGCCCTCACCGGGGCGGTGTTCAGCAACGACCGTGCGGCCATCGTCGAGGCCACGGCCACCCTGCGCCATGCGGCGGGCAATTTCTACATCAACGACAAGCCCACCGGGGCCGTGGTGGGCCAGCAACCCTTCGGCGGCGCGCGGGGCAGCGGCACCAACGACAAGGCCGGCAGCTACCTCAACCTGCTGCGCTGGGTGAACGCCCGCACCATCAAGGAGAACTTCGTGCCGCCCACCGACCACCGCTACCCCTTCATGGGGTGAGGCTTTTGCACGATCGATCGTTGATCCCGGTCCGTTCCGGGGGCTGGGGGCCGCCCCGCGCCGCCGCGATCTTCGCCGTGTGAAGCTGCGAGTGCCCCGTTCCATCCCCGGATGGCTGCGCAACCGCTACGGTGCGGCCGTCCTGGTGCTGTTCGCCTGGATCGCTTTCTTCGACGAATACGACCTGTGGACCACCTTCAAGCTGCGGCGCCAGCTGGCGCACATGAAGGCCGAGCAGGCCTGGTACCATGAGCAGATCGGCGTCACCCGCCAGCACCTGCACCAGCTCACCAGCGACAAACAATTGCTGGAGAAGTTCGCCCGCGAGCGCTACCTGATGAAGCGCGACAACGAGGAGATCTTCGTGCTGGTGCCCGCCGAAGAGTGAGCCCGCCCGGGATCAGTGATGGTGGCCACCCGGCCCGTGCACGTGCCCGTGCGCGATCTCGTCGGCCGTGGCCTGCCGCACATCGGTGATCTCCACCTTGAAGTGCAGCGTCACCCCCGCGAGCGGATGGTTCCCGTTCAGCACCACATCCCCGTCCTTCACCTCCACCACGCTCCACACCCGGTGGTCGGGCGTTTGGAACTGCATGCCCGCCTCCACCACCTGGTCCCCGAAGCGGTCCTTGGGCACCCGTTGCAGCAGGTTCTCGTCCAGCTCGCCATAGCCCTTTTCCGGCTGCACCACCACCTCCATCGCATCGCCCTTCATCCGGCCCTCCATCTGCTCTTCGAGCCCCGGCACGATCTGGCCCGAGCCATGCAGGTACGCGAAGGCCTCACGGCCCGCGCTGGTGTCCAGCAGCACGCCGTCCGGGTCGTTCAGGGTGTAGTGGAAGGAGACCACGGAGTGCTTGGCGATCCGCATGTTTTCGGGGTTGGGGCGGCAAGGTAACCCTCCCGCGCCCCTCCGCAGGTGTCCGGCATCAGGCCGCGGCTCCCCGCGCTTCCGTGGGCCTGCCCCAAACACGAACTTCGCGGCGATGGCAACCACGAAGCTGTTCAGCGCCTTTCCCCCCGCCACACGCGCGCAATGGGAGGCCGTGATCACCAAGGAACTCAAGGACAAGGCCCTGTCCACGCTCCACGTACCCATGGCCGGGGCGGAGCTGCCGCCCTTCCACATGGCCGGCGAGGGCGACGCCACCGGCGAGCGGCGGCGTGGCGTGAAACGCACGGGCAACCCCTGGCGCGCCACCATCGGCGTCGACGCGAACGATCCCGATGCCAACGACAAGCTCCTCGAGGGCCTCATGGGCGGTGCCGACGCGGTGGAGGTGTACGGGCGCATGGCCGACCTCTCCCCCGTGTTGGACGATGTGCTGTTCGCAGGCATCGACCTGCAGGTGGACGGCGAGCACGGCACCCTGGGCCTGCTGATGAAGCGCGCCGAGGAACAGGGCGCACAACCCGCCGAGCTCAGCTTCTGCCTGGGCCTGCCCCACGCGGCCGACGTGCGCGACCTGAAGGACCGCGTTGCGAAGCACCCGCGCGTCCGCCTTTTCAGCGTGAGCGATGGCCCCATTCACCATTCACCATTCGCCATTCACCCTACCAGCGAAGCGCTTGAGCAAGGTCGCATCCTCCTGCAACGCATGCTGGACCAAGGCTTCACCATCGACGACGCATGCGCCCGCCTGCAGTTCCGCCTGCACCTCAGCGACGACCTCTTCCTTGAAGTGGCCCGTCTGCGCGCCTTCCGCGAAGCCTGGGCAGCCGTGGTGGATGAGTTCAAACCCCAGCACGATTGCTCCCATACCACGTGGATCCAAGCCGTGGTCACCTACCCCGCCGAAACGAAGAGTGCGCACGAGAACCTGATCCGCGCCACCCTGCAAGCCGTGAGCGCGATCACCGGCGGCTGCGACGGGCTCACGATCCCCACGCCGCACATTCCCGAAGGCGATGCCCTGGCCCGGCGTGTGGTGCGCAATATCCACAACCTGCTGCGCGATGAGAGTTTCTTGAGCCGAGTGGCTGATCCCATAGGCGGGAGTTATTCGGTGGAGAAGCTGACGGATGTGGTTAGTAGGATCCTGGGTGAGAAGGGTGAGAAGGGTGAAAAGGGTGAGAATAGCGAGAAGGGTGAAGGTGGAGAGAAAGTGACGTCAACGCCTCTCTCACCTTCTTCATCACCACTATCACCACTCTCACCACCCTCACCCAGCATTCCCAACCGCGAAGAGATCCCCCTCAAGTCCTACTACACCCGCGCGGATCTCGAAGGCATGGAGCATCTGCACTACGCGGCCGGCATTCCGCCCTACCTGCGTGGGCCCTACGGCAGCATGTACGCCATACGCCCGTGGACCATCCGGCAATACGCCGGGTTCAGCACGGCCGAGGAAAGCAACGCCTTCTACCGCCGCAACCTCGCCGCCGGGCAAATGGGCCTCAGCGTGGCCTTCGACCTAGCGACGCACCGCGGCTACGACGCCGACCACCCGCGCGTGAAAGGCGATGTGGGCAAGGCCGGGGTGAGCATCAGCAGCGTGGAGGACATGAAGGTGCTCTTCGACCAGATCCCGCTGGACAAGATGAGCGTGAGCATGACCATGAACGGCGCCGTGCTGCCCATCATGGCCTTCTTCATCGTCGCCGCGGAGGAACAGGGCGTACCGCCCGAACAGTTGCAGGGCACCATCCAGAACGACATCCTCAAGGAGTTCATGGTGCGCAACACCTACATCTACCCGCCGGGGCCCAGCATGCGCATCGTGGGCGACATCTTCAGCTATTGCGCGAAGCAGATGCCCAAGTTCAACAGCATCAGCATCAGCGGCTACCACATGCACGAGGCCGGTGCGCCCGCCGACCTGGAGCTCGCCTACACCCTGGCCGACGGCATCGAATACGTGCGCACCGGTATCGCCTCCGGCATGCAGGTGGACGAGTTCGCGAACCGCCTCAGCTTCTTCTGGGGCATCGGCATGGACCTCTTCATGGAAGTGGCCAAGATGCGCGCGGCACGCCTGCTGTGGGCCAAGCTGCTGAAGGAGATCGGCGCCACCAACCCCAAGAGCCTCGCGCTGCGCACCCACTGCCAGACCAGCGGCTGGAGCCTCACCGCGCAGGACCCGTTCAACAACGTGGCGCGCACCACGGTGGAAGCCCTGGCCGCAGCCCTCGGCGGCACGCAATCGCTGCACACCAACTCGCTGGACGAGGCCATCGCGCTGCCCACCGACTTCAGCGCCAAGATCGCCCGCGACACCCAGCTCTACCTGCAGAAGAACAGCGGCATCACCCAATGGATCGACCCGCTCGGCGGCAGCTATTACGTGGAAAGCCTCACCCACGAGCTCGTCCACAAGGCCTGGGCGCGGATCAAGGAAGTGGAGGAGCTCGGCGGCATGGCCAAGGCCATCGAGAGCGGCCTGCCCAAGATGCGCATCGAAGAAGCCGCTGCGAAACGCCAGGCCCGCATCGACACCGGCAAGGACCGCATCATCGGCGTGAACGCCTTCCAGGTGGAGGAAGAGACCGAACTGGAACTGCTCGAAGTGGACAACACCAAGGTGCGCGAGCAGCAGGTGGAGCGGTTGAAGCGGGTAAAGAAGGAAAGGGATGAGAAGAAGGTGAAGGAGGCGCTGGAGGAATTGACGAGGGCGGCGAAAGAAGGAATGTCCGATGGCTTAAGTCCTATGCCCAATGCTGGATCAGGCATAGGACATCAGACATCGGACAAGCGCGAAGGCCCCGCGCGCGGCAACCTCCTGGAACTCGCCGTCATCGCCGCCCGCCACCGCGCCACCTTGGGCGAGATCAGCGACGCCTTGGAGAAAGCCTTTGGCCGTTACCACGCCGTGCCGCGCGCCATCAGCGGCGTTTATTCCGCGGAAGCCATGCAAGATCCCGAGATGCAGGAGGCCATGCGCCTCGCCGATGAATTCGCCAAGCACGAAGGCCGCCGCCCGCGCATCCTCGTGGCCAAGATGGGCCAGGACGGCCACGACCGCGGCGCCAAGGTGATCGCCACCAGCTTCGCCGACATCGGCTTCGACGTGGACATCGGCCCGCTGTTCCAGACCCCGCAGGAAGTGGCCAAGCAGGCCATCGAGAACGATGTGCACGTGCTGGGCATCAGCAGCCTCGCCGGCGGCCACAAGACCCTGGTGCCCGAGGTGATCAAGGAACTGCGCGACACCTGGAACCGCCCCGACATCATCGTGGTGGCCGGCGGCGTGATCCCGCCCAACGACTTCGACTTCCTCAAGCAGGCCGGCTGCTTCGAGGTGTTCGGGCCGGGCACAAAGATCCCGAAGGCGGCGAAGGGGATCTTGGGGGTGTTGGGGAGTAGGAGGTGATGCTTCCTGATTGAGGTTGACCCTGTGCACCCAAGCTAGTCTGGGTCACGTAGATGTTTTGCTTCGGAGTGGTGCTACGCTTACAATGGCATTGCCGCCGTAGTCCGACCTGTGTAATTATCCGCCGGTCTCCCCTGTTCCACTATCACCAAACGGTCTGGAGGCGGATATGATTACCATGAAATATTTAGGAACCGCATTATTGCTATTTTGCCCCCAAGGCTCGGCCCCCCTTGTACGGCATCCCGGGATGCCAAACGCACCAATGTTGCTCTTCTTCCCATTAACCCAGAAACAAGCTATGCTTTGGAAAACCCTCCTTCCAATTAGTCTCATTTTCTGCACAGGCTGCGGAAATGATTTGGGGCGTCTACGAGACGATGCCACAAGATTGGCACAGGATGGGCAAATCGATCAAAAGGAGATGGTACAAATAATCGAAATTATCAATTCCACCCCTGGTTCATATTCCAAATTCATAAACACGGAGGGCGTTGTTGACACCATAGCAGTAGCAAGGTATCTCGATGATTGGTTCAGGGCTAAACCACGATTATCTGATGGTCCGGTAAGAATATGGAGGCCTTCCGCACCACAAAAGAGTCTGAAATTCAATGTGAATGTGTTTGTGGAGAATTCTGCAAGCATGGATGGTTATGTCAAAGGAGTGACCGACTTCGAAACCGCCATTTACAACCTGTTGGCGGACGTTAAGCTCAGTACGTTCTGCGACAGTTTGAACTTGAATTACATCAATAGTCAGGTGCTCAAGTTCCCTCCTGATATTGAGGATTTCATCAATAAGCTTGAACCGACCACGTTCAAGGAAAGAGGAGGTGATCGGGGCACCACGGATATCAAGGAAATCCTTTCCAATGTGCTCGGCAGGGTGAACAATCGCAACATGGCAGTACTGGTTTCTGACTTCGTTTTCTCGCCTGGCAAGAACAAGGATGCCACAGAATACCTGGAACAGCAACAAGTGGGCATCCGGATAGACATCGCTCAGAAGTTAGACTCCTTTGACCTGGCACTGGCGGTGATACAACTCGGATCACAGTTCCATGGCATTTACTACGACAGAAACAATTCGGGAATACCGATCGACAACAAGCGACCCTATTACGTGTGGCTGATCGGGAGTAGGGAACAGATCGAGGAGGTTAGGAACAAAAGGATCCTTGAACAGTTGAAGGGCAGGAACGGCTACATGAACATGGCCCTGTACAAGAAGTCTGGGAATGGGGCGGCGGCGTACGCGGTCCAACACGCGAAATGGAAGGAAGGAACCTTCAATCGCGATGTGAGCAAGGGCATCACCGGGGCAGAGTGGAACAAGGAGACCAAGCGATTCGGGTTCAGCATAGCGACCGACCTGTCCGGATCTTGGCAGGACGAGAGCTACTTGCGGGACACATCGAACTACCAAGTACACCCCGCCTACTATGTGATCAAGGACATCCGAGCAATCAAACACGATGACCAACTTTACAATAAGGGCTACACCCATTTGCTTGAATTGAGTACACGCGAGGCCGTCCCTCTTCAGCCGAATGAGACCGTCAGGGTGGAGTTGTTGGCCCGCATGCCGCAATGGGTGAATGAACACACATCCTCGGATGACACAAGGATGGCCAACGATCCTGCGCAAATGGAGAAGACCTTCGGCCTGAAACACCTCATGGAGGGCGTCCATGGGGCTTTCCATCCCGACCCGAACGGGTCCTTGACCTCCATCGCCATCCCCATCACGAAAAAGAAGTAAGCACCATGACCGATCTTTTCGCCGCACTGTACGAGTGGTTCGGACTGCTCCCCTATTCCCGCGACATGGGCGACCACCTGCGGGGCTGGGACATCCTGTGCGAAAGCTACACGGGAACACCGTGGTACGTGTACATGGGCTGGCTCATGTTCGCCGTGACCGGCTTGCTCTATGCCATCCAGTACCACATTTGGGACCGGTCGAGCTTCAACAAGAAGCACCATTGGTGGCTGGTGGCATTGGCTGTGGCCGGGGTGAACTTCCTGATCGCGTTCACCATTCCATTTAATGCGATCCAGTCGGGCGATCATTGCCCCGACCTGTACCTGACCGTTCCCGATTGCCTTGGCTTCGGGTTCTCCAACGCCTTGTGGGGTTTCATCCTGTTCGTGGTCATTACCACGCTGCCTTTCCCACGCAGATTGAGCACCAACTGCCGGCAAACCACCTTTTGGAAACCCTGATCCCTGACGACCATGCCACGTCTGTTCATATTCGCCATAGGCGGCACCGGGTCCCGGGTGCTGCGCTCGCTCACCATGTTGTTGGCCGCCGGGGTGAAGCCGGTCGGCGGACGGGAGTATGAGATCGTCCCCGTGATCATCGACCCGCACAAGGGCAACGAGGACCTGAAGCGCACCGAGCGCCTGCTGTGGAACTACCGCTCCATCACCAAGGAGGCTGGCACCGGCAACGGGTTCTTCAGCACGCGCATCGCCACGCTGGATGACATCGTTCCTTCCGGGAACCAAGCGCGGGGCAGCTTCACCTTCGGGTTGCAGCAGGTCTCCAACACCCGGTTCAAGGAGTACATCGACCTGCATCAGTTGAGCGCACCCAGCCGGGCCTTGGCCGACATCCTGTTCTCCGGCAAGTCGGTGAACAAGCATGGGCAGGAGGTGGACCTGCTGGATGTGGAGATGGACATCGGTTTCGTGGGCAATCCGAACATCGGCAGCGTGGTTCTGAACCAGTTCAAGGATTCGGACGAGTTCAGGGTGATCGCGTCCAACTTCAAGCAGGACGACCGGATCTTCATCATCAGTTCCATCTTCGGCGGCACCGGCGCGGCCGGGTTCCCGGTGATCTTGAAGAACATCCGTGGTGCCATGGCCAACACGGGGATCGATGGTCGGGGCTTCCTACAGGACGCGCCCATCGGGGCCTTGTCGGTAATGCCCTACTTCAACATCGAGACGGATGAGAAAAGCCCCATCCAACGCGCGGACTTCGTGGCGAAGACCAAGGCCGCGCTGCACTATTACAAGGACAACGTGACCGGCAACGGGTCGGTGAACGCCATGTACTACATCGCCGACGACCACATCGGTAGACCGTACAAGAACGACCCCGGCAATGGCGGGCAGCGCAACGATGCCCACTTCGTGGAACTGGCATCGGCGCTGGCGGTGATCGACTTCCTGAGCATCCCCGCTACTGAACTGCGCTGCGACAATGGCCGGGCGCAGGACCCGGTGTACAAGGAGTTCGGAATACGCAACGATGCCGGCGCGGTCACGTTCGCCGAACTGGAGGATGGGACCGAGCACATGGTGGCGTTGCGCCTCTCGCAACTGGCCCTGTTCCGCAAGTTCGTGGACGAAGCGCTGGAGGCTGCCAAGGACAAGCAACCGTGGAGCATGGACGCGCCCGCGCTGGACGGCCGCTTCTTCAGCGACACCTTCCACCGTACGCACGTAAAGGAGTTCCTCACAGCCTTCGGAGAGTGGCTGAACGAGATGGCGGGCAATCAACGCAGCTTCGCCCCCTTCAATCTCAGCGGTGCCATTCCCGCGCTCGTAAAGGGTCGGCAGCCGGACAGCGGGTGGTTCAAAAAGAATGTGGACCATGTGCTGCTGAACGAGCAATTGAACAAGACGGCGAAAGGAGCGGTCCACGATTCCGCGCACAGCAAACTGATCGGCCTCTTCTTCAAGGCCACCGAGCACGTATTGACATCCCGATTCGGCCTTAACGCACCACAGGCATGAGCAAGGTATTCGGCTACACGCAACGCGGAGGGAAGCACTGGTTCCGCTCCGACGCATACTTCGACAAGGAGATCGAGGCGATCAAGGATCCCGAGGGCGGTGGCGGCACGGTGATGCCCACGGCCATCCCGAGCCCGTTCGCGCGGATCGATCTGGCACGGACCGCCTTCCGGAACATAGGACGCACGCCGGACCTGCGGGCGCACACCAAGGACGGCAACGTGGTGGCCGGCCGGAACGACGAGAAGCTTGTGTCGCAATGCTTGGACCTTGCCGAACTGCTGTTCAACCACGACAGCGTGCGGGACAAGCTGCGCATCATCGTGTGGGACAGGGAGGCCGAGCTTGCACAGCTGAAGAGCGGCCCCGAAGCGCACCGCAGGCTGGGCGAAACGCTGGAACTGTACTTGGAGCAGGACGCCGCCGCCTACAATTTCGATCGCATGCAGCGGCTGTATCTGGTGGAGTACGACCACCGGGTGATCGGCTGCACCAGCCCCGTCACGCTGTTCTTCCCCACGGCCAACGACCCCGGCAACGCGCGGGTCAGCCTCACGATGAACGATCATGAGTTGTTCGGCGATCGCCATGTGCCCCTCTACGAGCGCGACCCGGAATTCCAGAAGTACCTGCACCTGCTGTTCAAGGCCCACCCGGAACTGCCGCGCCGCATGCAGGGCATGGAGGAGTACCTGTCGAAAAGCTTGAAACTGTTGCACGGAACCAACGCCGCGCTGCACGACGAGATCCAGCGGGCCGATACCGCGGCCATGCGCGACCGCTACGATGTGATCCATACCGGCACCTACGGCGAGGAAGTGGAAGTATTCGGGGTCCGGCTGCGCAAGCAGCGCCGGGCCGACCTGATCGGAACGGTGCAGGCCAGCGACTTCGTGATCCGCGCCACGAAGGAACCCGCAGGCCACCGGCCCTTGGTGCTACAGAACAAGCTGAACAAGCCGTTGAAGTACGTGAACGATACGTGGGACAGCAGCACACAGGTGCCCACGTACGATCCACGCCCTCTTCAGGAACGTGAACTGCCGGGCGTGATGGTGAAGTACCCGTACCTCACCGTGAGCGACTTCCTGGAGCCGTACCTGATCCGCTTGATGTACCCGCTGGACCGGGATCGTTTCTTTGACGCGGCCAAGTCCGGCAACGCGGACAACAGCAAGGAAAAAGGCCATCTGCTCCCGCTCAAGAACGCATTCTTCGACTACTTCAGCATTGACGATCTGCGGAGCAAGGGGCCTTCCGGCACCCCGATGGTCCGCATGGAACGCGGCGTGGCCGGTTCGGTGAAAGTCACCCTGTGGATACCGGTCGCCAAGCAGGGCGAGCACATCGCGCTGGAGCGGATCTACTACGAGCAAGTCCAGCCTGATGAAGCGGGGAACAAGGGCGTGGTGCGCGAGCATCAGTTCGGGCTCACGCTGTATCCGTTCATCAAGACGGGCAGGCCGGAGATACCAGCGCACTACCGGGTGCAGTTGATCGACGAGGAAGTGCTGGGGCCGTTGAAGCATGCCGAGTACGACCTCAGCTTCCACGCCGATGGCCCGGCATTGAACGAAGTGCAGCCTACCGGCCGGAAGACACGTGCGTTGAAAACACCCGATGCGGTGGGAACCGCCACCTCGCAGTACTACGTGCTGGGACAGGAGTTCGACCTGATCCGGGTAAGCATGAAAGGTGGCGATGCGAGCGGGGTCATCATCCCGCAATGGCCACCCATCGCGCCGGGGAACAAACGGTTCAGTTTCGCCGTGGACTTCGGCACCACCAACACCCATGTGGAGTACAAGGTGGACGATGGACCGGCGAGGCCCTTCGACGTCACACCACAGGACGTGCAGATCGCCACGCTGCACCGGCCCACACCGGAGGTGCAGCAGTTGATCAGGGAGGAAGGCTTGAACGCCATTCTGGACCGTTTGGACCATGAGTTCATTCCCCGCCTCCTTGGCAATGGCACGGAGTACAAGTTCCCGCACCGCACGGTGATCTCAGAGAGCCGCGCCCTCAACATCCGCACACAGACCTTCTCGCTGGCCGATTTCAACATCCCCTTCATCTACGAGCGCAAGGAGGAAAAGGGCCACGACCGGATCCAGTCCAACCTGAAATGGGCAAAACGGGAGGAAGGCAATGACAAGCGGGTCCGGGCTTTCTTCGAGGAACTGCTCATGCTGCTGCGGAACAAGGTGCTGCTGAACCAAGGCGACCTGTCGCAGACCCGGTTGATCTGGTTCTATCCATCGAGCATGACGCCGGGCCGCAAATCCACCTTGAGCGCGGCGTGGAGCGAACTGGCCCGGCAGCACTTGGGGCCGGAGGTCAATCCGATCGAAATGATGGAGTCGTTGGCGCCGTTCTACTTCTTCAAGGGCAAGAACGAATTGCAGGGCGGAGCCTACAGGCCGGTGGTTTCCATAGACATAGGGGGCGGCACCACGGACGCGGTGATGTTCAAGCAGAACGAGCCGCTCCTGCTCACCTCGTTCAAGTTCGCGGCCAACACCCTGTTCGGCGACGGGCTCAGCGAACACGGTGCGGCCGATTCCAGTGGACTGACCCGCAAGTTCCTGCCGCACTATGAGCGCCTGCTGAGCGACAACAAGCTGTACGACCTGCAGAAAGTACTCGGTTCCATACGCGACAAGAACCGATCGGAAGACCTGAACGCCTTCTTCTTCGCGATCGAGAACAGTCCGCAGGTCAAGGACCAGCAGCTTTTCTCGTACAACCGCGAACTCGCGAAGGACGAGGACTTGAAGATCATGTTCCTCTACTTCTACGTGGCGATCGTGTACCACATCGCCCACATGATGAAGGCCAAGGACGTGGCCCTGCCGAAGCATCTGGTGTTCAGCGGTACCGGCTCCAAGGTGTTGCGCATCATCACGCCCGATAAGAAGCTGCTCGCCGATCTCGCGAAAAGGATTTTCGAGGAAGTGTACGAGCGCACGTACGATCAGGACGGCCTGACGGTGATCACCGAGGACAACGCCCCCAAGGAGGTCACTTGCCGGGGCGGGTTGATGTGCAAGCCGGAGGAACTGGCCACCGATGCCCGGGAGATCAGGGTGGTGCATAACCATGGCTTGAACACGTATGCCGACCTGAATGAGACCAGCAAGGCAGCGATAGCAAAGGAGGTGGAGCGGTTCAACCGGTTCTTCCTCGGCCTCAACGACCAACTTGCGTTCCGCGAACACTTCAATGTGTCGGCCGATGCATTGAACCTCTTCCGCGACGAGGTGAACAAACACCTGCGCGACTACTTGGAGGACGGGATCGGTTACAACAGGCGACTGGACGAAGTGGCCGGGGACAACGAGCCGCTGGCCGATCCGCTGTTCTTCCTGCCCCTGATCGGCACGATCAGTCATCTGCTACGGGAACTGGCTACTCTAAACACCGACCAACAATGACGCGTGCTTTAAGAACGAGCTCGCTTGCCATGGTCATCGCCCTGTCATACACAGGTGTAATGGCACAACCCAACAACAAGGCCCTGTTTGACCGAGCCGTGGACCGATTGAATTGCGAGGCAGTAGCTTGGTCCATGGAGAGCGTGAAAAACTCGACGTTCAAGGATAAATGTCCTTGCGAGAATGCCACCTACGACCAAGTGAAGGAATGCATCAGCGGCGAGGACGCGGCCAAAACACAGGCCTTGTCCGAGGATATCGAGCGGGTGAAGAAGGATTTCAACGATGCATGGACGAAGGACGAGGCGGTGCGCTACCTAACGGAGGGGGTGTTCAACGACAAGACCAAGCATACTCCGTTGTCTGAATTCGTTGATCGGTCCGTGAAAGAGGGCAAGGAGGGCAAACCGCGCAGAGAGGATCAGCGGTTCAAGAACATCACAAGTCAGGTGGTCGCTGTACTGGATGGTTGGGCACAAGCACCGCCTCCTCAGCAAAACCTGCTGCGGGAAAGAGCGGCTTCGCCTAAGCCACCTGCCAACAACCAGGAGAAACAGAATGGTACAGGTATTTGGACATGGCTCTTTGTATGGCTGGCTTCCGTGGTCGCGTCGGGCGCGCTGACGGTTTTCCTGTTGGGTCGCCTGCTGAGGTCCCACGGCAAGGGCGGGGTGTCCAATGAAGTAAAGAACTACATCAAGAAGGAGATCAAGGCATCTTCCCCGCAAAGCAGTTGGGATGTTCCTCCGAAGGGGGGCAGCAGCAGGGACATGGACAAATTACGCGATAAGGTGGGCAAACTGGAGGCTGATCTCCATGATCTGCGTAGTCATGTCCCTGCGCATGAATCTCGGATCGCCGCGCTTGAATCTCGGAGAGAAGGCGGTACGCCCGCCCCACCGCCCGTACCTGATGAGTTCTTGTATCTTCCAGCGCCTGACGAACAAGGGGCCTTCGGTGACGCGTCGAACACATACCACGCGCAGAAACATGTATACAAGCTAACCAAGCGAGGCGAACAGGGGTCATTCGTTGTTTACGAACAAGCCATCGGGCTGGCGATCCAAACCCATGATGTGTACATAGATCGCGTGTGCGACGCGTTGAACGCATACGACCGCAACGCCAAGCGCATCTTGACCGAAGTACCCGGCGAAGCAAGGCTTGAAGGAGGCAAATGGAAAATGGTCCGCAAAGCAAGGATCCGCTATGAGCATTGAGCTGCTTGAAGCGGGTTTGGTGGGTGCGGTGCTGGTGGTCCAATTCATCGTGTTTGTACGTACTTGGTCGCGGATCTCTGATTTCAGGAGCATCATCCCGAAGGCGTCCACGCTACGAATAGGCAACATTTCGATTCCGAAACACGAACTTGATGGTCTTTCAGTGCATGATATCATCGTGAGGTACGCATCCGTTGGTAGGGTGCAGGAACCGAACGGGGGCGATACGGATGTGAGCCGAACGGAGCCTGTGAGCCTATTGCTGACTGAGGGTAAGCCAGGACGGTTGTTCGAACAGATACGATACTCAATTAACAACTACCTCATACGAAATCGGGGCGCCTCCACGGACTTCAATCTGATCAAGGATGTGGTGGAACGGAACACCAGTGCCGTGGAAGAGGATATCAATCTTTCGGTGGCCGTGCCACTCTATCTCGGCTTGATGGGAACGATGTTGGGCATCGTGATCGGCCTGTTCAGTATGCCTGACATCGGGACTGCCCTTTCAGATGCTGCGGATAGTAAGATGGGCGATGGGATTGACATGCTGATCGGCGGTGTGCGCATCGCCATGATCGCCAGCTTCGCTGGACTGCTGTTGACCGTAGTGAATTCAGGCTGGCGCTTCAAGGCCGCCCGCCGCCACGTGGAAGCCCGCAAGAACGACCTGTACACCCTGATCCAGATCGAACTGCTGCCCATCATCAATCAAGGCATGGCCTCCACGTTGGATTCCCTGCAACGAAACCTGATGCGGTTCAACGAGGATTTCACCACCAACCTGTCGCTGTTGAGCGGCGTTTTCCGATCGAACACGGAATCGGTCAAGGCCCAGAAAGAATTGATCGACACCATCGCGGAGGCCAAGATCTCGGAGATGGCGAAGTACAACGTGAAGGTGCTGAACAAGCTGGAGGGTTCCGTGGGTCACTTGGAGCGCTTCAACGAGTACTTGATCAATGTGAACCTGCTGGTGGGCGGGTCCCAGCAGATCGTCTCCGGGGTGAACTCTTTCCTTTCGCGCACCGATGACCTGAAGAAGGTCGCCGATACGATCGACCAGCGATTGCACCAAAGCGGCAGCCTGTTGCAGTTCCTGTCCGAACACTTCACCCAACTGGAGGAACACAAGGCGTTAACCGCGAACGCCGTCGCCGAGGTGGGACACGCCATATCGGGCACCTTCGACGAGCTACAGGCACATATCGGCAAGTCCACGGATGCGGTGAAACAGTTCACGGTGGATGAGCTTGATGCACTGAAGGCGGCCTTGTCCGAGAGCAAGACCAACTTGAGCAACCTCGAATACCTGGAAACCCTTTCCAAGGACGTTTCGCAGATGAAGGCAAGCACTGCGTCCCAAATGGAGCGGTTGAAAGGGGAACTGGACGCCACGGTGCGAACGCTCGGACAAATGAGCGAGAGCCTGCGTTCCGTGGACGCCCGCCTTGCCAAGCAGGGCGTGGTGGCCAAGGCATGGGGCCGGATCTTCGGGAAGAACGGATCGAGTCGGAAGTAATGACCATGCCATGAAGAGCAGGGACAGCGGCTTCTTCTGGCCGAGCTTCACGGACCTGATGACGAGCCTGTTCTTCATTATGCTCGTGCTGTACGTGCTCACCTACGCTAAGCTCACACAGCAGCAGCGGATAATCGACGAGGAGCGGCGTGTGACACAAGAGCAACTGAACAAGATCAAAGAGATACAGGACGCGGTGAAAGAGCTTCCCAAGCACTACTTCGTCTACGACTCCACATATAAGAGGTTCTCTCTCACGCAGGATGTGCGGTTCAAGAAAATGAGCGACATGATCTCGACGCAGGACGAGAACTATCTAGTTGGCGTGGGCTCCGCGATCAACACCCTGATCAATACCTTGAAGACCAAGTACGTCGGGCAGGACATCAAGTACCTCGTCGTCATCGAAGGCATGGCCTCGAAGGATGGCTATATGGACAATTTCCCGCTTAGCTACAAGCGCGCGTGGGCCGTACTAAAGCTGTGGCAACAACATGGGGTGGTCCCCGATCAGACGATCTGCGAAGTTCAGATAGCAGGATCGGGCATTGGGGGTATTGGGCGCGACCACAACGAGACCAAGAACCAACGAATCCTGATTCAAATCGTACCCAAAATCGGCAAGATTGAATAACGAACGTATGCGAACAGGCAACCTTGCTCCCTTGGTCCTTGCCCTTTGGCTGGGCCTCTCCGGCTGCTCCGGCTGTTCAAGCTCCGGAAGAAGGGCGGATACCCGGCAGGACCGGCAAGAAAGTGCGGCCGCTACGGACCGAGGAAGCGATGCCGGTCGTGATCGTCACAGGCTCGGCAGCTCGGATGAAAAGTCGTCTATACCCATCCAGAGGAAAGACGGCGTGGACTACATCGAAGTCGAGGTGAACGGGCTCAAACTGCCGTTCATCTTCGACACCGGCGCAAGCAATATCTGCATATCCTTGGCTGAAGCACTGACCATGTGGAGGTCCGGTACCCTCACCGATGAGGATGTCCATGAACTTGTTGAGATGCAGGATGCCACAGGTCGGGTGTCGGAGGCGCATTGGATCAAGCTGCGTACTGTGCGGATCGGCAACAGAACCTTGCACAATGTGGATGCCTTGGTAATCGACAACATCGATGCCCCGTTGCTGCTGGGCCAATCCGCGATCGGTCGCTTCGGCCGATACACGGTGGACAACGACAAGCGAGTGATCATCCTAGAATGAGCCGTGCAGGACTGTTTCAGTTCAGAGGAGGTGTGTTGCCCACGGTCGCCCTGCTGTTCCTGGCCTGTGCGCTCATCCTATGTGCGTGCGGGCCATCCGGTCGGACCGCTGGTGGCATGCAGGGCAAGGTCACGGGCATCAAGGACGGCGATACGTTTGAGGTATTGATCAACGGGAAGCAGGAGGTCGTGCGCCTGGCGCACATCGATTGCCCGGAGCGTGGTCAGCCCTTCGGCAAGGCCGCAAAGCAGTTCGCATCGGACTTGTGCTTCGGCAAGGCGGTGATTGTGCGGGAAGTGGGCCGAAGAGATCGCTATGGCCGGATGATCGCGACCGTATCGCTGCGCAATGGCAAGGTGGTGAACAAGGAACTGGCGCGCGCCGGATTGGCATGGCACTTTAGGCGATACTCGGACAACGAAGCATACCACCTACTTGAGCAACAGGCAAGAACAGCGAAGCTTGGCATCTGGGCAGAACCTTCACCTGTACCTCCATGGGAATGGCGGCACAAGTGATTGACCAAAAAGTGGATTTTGAACTCTTCGCATCGTCGAGTGGTTATTGCTTGGCTCCCTGTGTGAGCAGACGCAGCGGCAGCCTACTGAAAGGACCGGCGTGCAGCCACGTGCAGCGAGCCTGCCTGCGGTAGGCGAGCAGGCGACCGGAGGAAGCCCCCGCAGCGCCGTGGATGCTGGCGGGCACGAAGCAGCTAAAGCGGAGCACCCGACCCGGCTGCTCCCGAGCGAAGGCTCTGCGAAGCGAAGGGATGAGCCGGGGCACGCCCTCGTCGCCTGTCTTGTCCTGAAATAGGTTGACACCAACAACCAACCGAAGATGGGACTTTCAAAAGAGTTCAGAGTGAACAAGCAGTACAGCGAGGAACTGAAGAAG
>JABWBQ010000012.1 GCA_013360395.1 Flavobacteriales bacterium | reverse complement strand
GACGTGGAGCGCACCGCCCGGCGCTACGGTGCGCCCTGCCACCGGTTCGACGACCCGCGGCAGCTGGTGGAGCGCACCGCCGAGCTGCTGGCCGAAGGCAAGGTGGTGGGCTGGGTGAACGGCCGCATGGAGTTCGGCCCGCGCGCCTTGGGCGCACGCAGCATCCTGGGCGACCCGCGCGACACCGGCATGCAGAAGAAGCTCAACCTGAAGATCAAGTACCGCGAGAGCTTCCGCCCCTTCGCCCCGGCGGTGCTGGCCGAGGATGCGTCCCGCTATTTCGACCTCCAGGGCCGCTCGCCCTACATGCTGCTGGTGCGGCCCGTGCAGCACGACCTGCGGCGGCCCCTGCCCGCCGACTACCCGCAGTTCGGCATCCGCGAGAAACTCTACCACGAGCGCTCCAGCCTGCCGGCCATCACCCATGTGGATTTCAGCGCCCGGGTACAGACGGTGCACCGCGACACCAACCCGCGCTTCCACGCCCTGATCGAGGCCTTCAAGGCCCGCACCGGCGTGGGCATGCTGGTGAACACCAGCTTCAACGTGCGCGGGGAGCCGATCGTGTGCACGCCCGACGATGCGTACCGCTGCTTCATGCGCACCGAGATGGACGCCCTGGTGGTGGGCGATCACCTCTTCCTGAAGCACGAGCAGCCGGCATGGCAGCGCACCGACAACTGGAAGGAGGAGTTCGTGCTCGACTGACCATGGTGCGGCGCATCGGCACGGCCCTGCTGCTGCTGCTGTTCACCGTGGGGGCCGCGGAGGTGCTGCTGCGCCTCCGGCCTCCCTTCGGCATCCGGGTCCAGGGCGACCGCATCGCCCTGCCCACCGAGGTGGACGACGTGATCCGCGGGTCCACCCTGCCCGGCACCGACCCGGTGATCCACCTGCACCGAAACCGGCTCGGCCTGCGCGGGCCCGACCTGCCGCCCGATACTGCCGGCCTGCTGCGCATCGTGGCCGTGGGCGGCAGCACCACCGAGTGCATGTACCTGAGCGATGGCCACGACTGGCCCGCGCTTCTGGGCGCGCACCTGGCCGGCGGGCCGCCCTTGGGCGTGGGCCGCCCCACCTGGGTGAACAACGCCGGGCTCGACGGGCACAGCACTTTCGGCCATGCCATCCTGCTGGAGGACCACATCCTACGCCTGCGGCCGCACGTGGTGCTCCTGCTCGTCGGGGCCAACGAACTGGGCCGCACCGACCTGGGCCGGCACGACCGGGCCCAATGGCGCACCCGGCCCCGGGCTTGGTGGGAGCACAGCGCCCTGTGGCGCACCTGGCAGGCCTGGCGGCAGACACGCACCGTGCGCGAGGCGGGCATCGGCCACCATGCGCTGGACCTCACCACGGCACCGGCACCCCTCGCACCGGACAGCGCAATGGCCCAACTGGCCCGGGAACAGGCACTGCTGCCCGCCTACCGGCAGCGGTTGGAGGACCTCGTGGCCCTGTGCCGCAACAGGGGCGCACTACCCGTGCTGATCACGCAGCCCTGCATCGCCTCCAACGTGGCCGACACGGTGCTGGCCCGCCGCCTGATGGACCTGCCCCTGCTCACCGGCACGGACGGAAGGACCCTCGTGCGCAGATTGGGATCGATCAACGACATCACCCGCGCGGTGGCCCTCGCCCACGACCTGCCCCTGATCGACCTGGCCCGCATGCTGCCCGGCGGACCGGCGCACTACTACGATGCCTTCCATTTCACCAAGAACGGCGCGGCCGCCGTGGCCTCCCTATGCGCGGATCGGCTGTCGGCCTACCTTTCGGCCCGCTATCCGCAATACCCGACGCACTGAACGCATGGACTTCCTGAAGGACCTCTGGGGCTTCCTGTGGAGCCGCAAGAAATGGTGGCTCGCCCCCGTGATCATCGTACTGCTCCTGCTGGGCGTGCTGCTGGTGATCGGCGGCGGATCGGCCGTGGCCCCCTTCATCTACACGCTGTTCTGAGCCATGAGCGCGCCCCGCACCGAGGACCGCACGGATGCCAGCATGCTGGCGATCACCACCGGCTTCCTTGTGCTGTTCCTCATCTTCCATCACCGGTGGATGCTGATCGTGGCGGTGTGCGCCGGCCTGATCGGCCTCCTGGTGCCCCCGCTGGCGCGGCTGGTGCATCGGGGCTGGATGAAACTGGCCCACGCCCTGGGCTGGTTCAACGGGCGGGTGCTGCTGGGCGCCGTGTTCTTCCTGCTGCTGACCCCCATCGCCCTGCTGCGGCGCCTGGGGCGCTCCGATGGCCTGGCGTTGCGCAAACCCGCCGGCAGCATCTGGACCGTGCGCGACCACACCTACACGGCCAAGGACCTGGAAACGCCCTGGTGATCGGGTCCGGGCAGGTACCGGTCCGCTCCCGGACCGAGGGTGCCGTGGATGCCATCCCCGCGCAGGGCGCTGCGTGACACGCGGAAGGGTGGCGGGCACGCTTCCCACGAACCGTTCCTCCGGCACCCGGATCCGAGGCCTGTACGCCGCTGCACCGAACGCCAGGCACGCCCCCAGGAGCACGGCCGACCTCCACGGGAACACGATCGACCAACAGCCCTGGGAACCGGCCCCATCACGCCAAGCACCGCAGTGGTCCAAGGCCCGCAGGGCCAAACCGTTCGCATCCCCGGCGGACTTATGACGAGGTCCTTCCGGAGCTTGCGGATCACACCTTCATGATGTCCTTCTCCTTGGCCTCGATGAGCGCCTCCACCTTCTTGTTGTAGCCGGCGGTGAGCTTCTCCACCTGGTCCTGCCCATCCTTGACCACGTCCTCGGGGAGCTTGGAACCCTTGATGGCCTCCATGGCCTTCTGGCGCGCGCCCCGGATGCTGACGCGCGCGTGTTCGCCCTCCTTGTGGGCGGCCTTCACCAGGTCCTTGCGGCGCTCCTCGGTGAGCATGGGCACGTTGATGATGACGCTTTCACCGTTGTTGCTGGGGTTGAAACCCAGGTTGGCGGCCTGGATGGCCTTCTCGATGGCGTCGATCATCTTCTTGTCCCACGGCTGGATCATGAGGGTGCGCGCATCGGGCGTGTTGATGTTGGCCACCTGATTGAGCGGCATGTGCGCGCCGTAGGCTTCCACGCGCACCGTGTCCAGCATGGCGGGGTTGGCGCGCCCGGCCCGCACCTTGGTGAGCTCGTGCTCCAGGTGTTCGATGGCCTTCTTCATCAGGTCCTCGCTGGGAGCGATCAGCGTTTTCACGTCCATCGTCAGGTGTGTTACGGGATGGCGAAAATAACAGGTGCCCGGGGATGCGGCGCGGCATGGTGCAAGGGAGCGCGGGAGACGGGCCTCCAGCTTCCGGCCTCAGGCTTCCAGCTTCCGGCTTCCAGACGCCTGCTTCCGGCTTTCAGCTTTCAACTTTCAGCTTTCGGCTTTGGCCTCCAACTTCCGGCTTCCGGCCTCCCGCTTTCAGCTTTCAGCTTTCAACTTTCGGCTTTCAACTTTCAGCTTTCAGCTTTCGGCTTTGGCCTCCAGCTTCCGGCTTCCGGCCTCCCGCTTTCAGCTTTCAACTTTCAGCTTTCGGCTTTGGCCTCCAGCTTCCGGCTTCCGGCCTCCCGCTTTCAGCTTTCAGCTTTCAACTTTCAGCTTTCGGCATTGGCCTCCAGCTTCCGGCTTCCGGCCTCCCGCTTTCAGCTTTCAGCTTTCAGCTTTCGGCTTTCGGCTTTGGCCTCCAGCTTCCGGCCTCCCGCTTTCAGCTTTCAACTTTCGGCTTTGGCCTCCAGCCTCCAGCCGCCCGCTTCCAGCTTCCGGCTTTCAGCTTTCAACTTTCAGCTTTCGGCATTGGCCTCCAGCCTCCAGCCTCCCGCTTCCGGCTTCCGGCCTCCCGCTTTCAGCTTTCAGCTTTCAACTTTCGGCTTTCGGCTTTGGCTTCCGGCCTCCAGCTTCCAGCTTCCAGCCACCTGCCTCCAGCTTCCGGCCTCCGGCTTCCGGCCCGATCGGTCGTTTCAGAATTCCACCAACGTGCCCACGCGCTCACCGGCCACGACTTTGCGCAGGTTGCCGGGCTTGTTCATGTCGAACACGATGATGGGCAGCTTGTTCTCGTTGCAGAGGGTGAAGGCGGTGAGGTCCATCACGTTGAGGCCCTTGTCGTACACCTCGGTGAAGGTGATGCGCTCGTAGCGTACGGCGGCGGGGTCCTTCTCGGGGTCGGCGGTGTAGATGCCGTCCACCCTGGTACCCTTGAGGATGACATCGGCCTCGATCTCGATGGCGCGCAGGCTGGCGGCGGTGTCGGTGGTGAAGTAGGGGTTGCCGGTGCCTGCGCCGAAGATCACGATGCGGCCCTTCTCCAGGTGGCGCACGGCGCGTCGGCGGATGAAGGGTTCGGCGATGGTGTCCATCTTGATGGCGCTCATCAGCCGGGTCTTGTGGCCCTTGGCCTCCAAGGCGCTCTGCAGAGCCAGGCTGTTGATCATGGTGGCCAGCATGCCCATGTGGTCGCCCTGCACGCGATCGATGGCGCCCTCGGCCTCCATGCCGCGGTAGATGTTGCCGCCCCCGATCACCACGGCCACCTGCACGCCGCCCTCGGCCACGGCGATGATCTCATCGGCATAGGCGCCCAGTCGTTCGCTGTCGATGCCGTAGGCCTTGTTGCCCATGAGGCTTTCGCCGGAGAGCTTCAGCAGGATGCGTTGGTAGGTGCGGGCCATGATGCGGGGTGTTGGGGACAAAGAAAAGAGGGAGGCCGAAGCCCCCCTCCTCCTATCGGTGCGCTGCGACCATCAGATGGTGAGCGAGTGCCGTTTGAAATCGGTCACGGTCAGCTCCTTGTCCGCGGTCTTGAGGTATTGCTCCACGCTGAGCTTGTTATCCTTGATGAACTCCTGGGCCAGCAGCGTGCTTTCCTTGAAGAACTTGTTGAGGCGGCCCATGGCGATCTTCTCGGCCATCTCGGCGGGCTTGCCCTCCTGGATGGCGAGCTCCTTGCCGATCTCGATCTCCTTGTCGATCACGCTCTGGGGCACGGTCTCCTTGTTGACGGCCACGGGGGCCATGGCGGCCACCTGCATGGCCACGTCCTTGGCAGCGGCCTCGAAGCCGGCCTTGTTGAGGCCCACGATGCTGGCCACCTTGTTGCCCGGGTGGTTGTAGGCCAGCACGAAGGGGGCCTTCACCTCATGGCAGGCGCTGATGTCGATCTTCTCGCCGATGACGCCGGTCTGTTCGATGAGCTTCTCGGCGATGCTGAGGCCGTTGCTGTCGTAGGGGAGGGCCTTGAGGGCATCGATGGTACCGACGTTCTTCTCGAGGGCGATGGTGGCCATGCGTTCGGCCATGGCGGCGAAGTCGGCGTTCTTGGCCACGAAGTCGGTCTCGCAGTTCACGCAGACCAGCACCCCGCGGGTGGCGTCGGCGGTGGTCTTGGCGATCACGAGGCCTTCGTTGGCATCGCGGTCGGCGCGCTTGGCGGCCACTTTCTGGCCCTTCTTGCGCAGGATGTCGATGGCGGCGTCGAAGTCGCCGTTGGCCTCGCTCAGGGCCTGCTTGCAATCCATCATGCCTGCGCCGGTCATCTGGCGCAGCTTGTTCACGTCGGCGGCGGTGATGGCCATGGTCGTGCTCACTTGCGTTGGGTTGGTGTGTGGGTTCAGTTCGCCTCCTCCTCGCGGCCCTCCTCCTCCACCTGCACCTCCTCGGCCTCCTCGCTCTCCTCGCCTTCGGGCTGTGCGTTCTTGTCGTTCTTGCGTTCCTCGAGGCCTTCGTTGATGGCGGCGATGGCCACGTCCACGATCAGCTCGATGCTCTTGGTGGCGTCGTCGTTGGCCGGGATGGGGAAGTCCACCAGGGTGGGGTCGCTGTTGGTGTCCACCATGGCGAACACCGGGATGTTGAGCTTGCGGGCCTCGGCCACGGCGATGTGTTCCTTGACGATGTCCACCACGAAGAGGGCGGCGGGCTGGCGGGTGAGGTCGGCGATGGAGCCCAGGTTCTTTTCCATCTTCTCGCGCTGGCGCATCACCTGCAGGCGCTCACGCTTGCTCATGTTGTCGAAGGTGCCGTCGGTCTTCATCCGGTCGATGGCGGCCATCTTCTTGATGGCACGGCGGATGGTTCCGAAGTTGGTGAGCATGCCACCGCTCCAGCGCTCGGTGACGTACGGCATGCCGGTGGCCTTCACCTTCTCGGCGACGATGTCCTTGGCCTGTTTCTTGGTGGCCACGAAGAGGATCTTCTTGCCGCTGCGGGCCACGCTCCGCATGGCGGCGGCGGCCTCGTCGAGCTTGACCACCGTCTTGTTGAGGTCGATGATGTGGATGCCCTTCTTCTCCCCGAAGATGTACGGGGCCATGTTGGGGTTCCACTTGCGACGCAGGTGGCCGAAGTGGACGCCGGCGTCGAGCAGTTGCTTGAATTCAGTACGGGCCATGTGCTTGTTCTGGTTCTGGGTTCACGTTCCTTTTTCCCGTTTTGCAGGCATCCGGACGGTAGCCTTCCGCGGTGAGGCGGACGAGTCCGTCCGGATTGGATGCTGAACCCGCCGGTGCCAGGGCCCGTGCGGGTCTCGCAAGCGCGGGCTCAACGCTTGCTGAACTGGTAGCGCTTACGCGCCTTCTTGCGGCCGAACTTCTTGCGCTCCACGGCACGGGGGTCGCGGGTCATGAGGTTCTCGGCCTTGAGCTTGGGTTTGTTCTCGGCGTCGGCCTCGACCAGCGCGCGGGCGATGCCCAGGCGCAGGGCGTCGGCCTGGCCGGTGATGCCCCCGCCGTCCACGCGGGCCTGCACGTCGTACTTGCCCTCGGTGCCGGTGAGCTTGAAGGGCTGGTTCATTTTGAACTGCTGGGCCAGCAGGGGGAAGTATTCCTTGCCTTCCACGCCGTTGACGGTGACCGCGCCGCTGCCCTCGGTGAGGATCACGCGGGCCACGGAGGTCTTGCGGCGGCCGATGGTGTTGATGGGCTCCATCTTACTTGATGCTGTTCAGGTCGATCTTGCGGGGGTTCTGCGCGCCGTGCTTGTGCTCGGTGCCGGCCACCACATGCAGGTTGGTGAACTGGGCACGGCCCAGACGCGTCTTGGGCAGCATGCCGCGCACGGCGATCTCCACCAGCGCCGTGGGCTTGCGGCGGTGCAGTTTGTGGGCAACCTCCACGGTGCGGCCTCCGGGATACCCGCTGAAGCGCTGGTATTCCTTGTCCTCCATCTTGCTGCCGGTCAGGCGCACCTTGTCGGCATTGATCACCACCACGTGGTCGCCCGTATCCACATGCGCCGTGAAGGTGGGCTTGTGCTTGCCGCGCACCAGCATGGCCACCATGCTGGCCAGCCGGCCCAGCGTTTCATTCTCGGCGTCCACCAGGAGCCATTCCTTGGTGACGGTGGCCTTGTTGGCCATGCTCGTCGTATGCGTTGTCGATGCCATGGGCGTGCGGGTCGTGTACACCTCCCCTCGGAAGGGGCCGCGAAGTTAGTTCGTTTCCCCGATCGCACAAACACAAGCCCATGCAAGATGCCCACAACGCCGTCCACGGCCTCCGCCCCTTCCGGCAGTGCAGCGGCCTGATGGCCCGGACTCATCGGACATTACCAGCTGACCCTCAGCGGTTTATACTATGTCAGGGAAGCTGTTGCACCCTGACGGCCGTGGGTACCGCCCCGCCCACCGACTGCAGGATGGGGTCGCGGTCGTTGGCGCTGCCGGTGTACTTCACCACCCCGTCCAGGTTCACGTCCTCGTCCAGATAGCCGGGGGCCGTGGCCGTGGGCACCACCCCGCCCACTCCCACCAGGATGGGGTCGCGGTCGTTGCTGCCGCCGGCGTACTTGATGGTGCCCTCGCCGGTGACATCGCCCGCCCACAGGACCATCACCCCACTGCGGTTGCGGCGGGCGTCGGTCCCGTAGGTGGCGGTGCCGGGAACGGTAAGGTCCAGCAGGGTGCCCGGTGCACCCAGGAGCATCGGCTGGTAGGTCATGACCCCCAAGTGGTTGCGGTGACGCACCACCACGTGGTAGCTGCCGTCCGGCACCGACGGGAAGGTCACCGTCTGCTCGCCAGCGGGCATCATCACATTACCCGAACGCTGCACCAGCACGGCCCGCGTGGCCACGACCTGCGTCGGATCGGCGTTGTTTCGCAGCTCGACCAAGGCCCAGTCCACCGGGGCGGTCATGCCCTGCCGCGCCAGCACGTCGGGTGCAGCCTGGGCGTTCATCCCGTAGGGGTCGGTGGCGGGCAACAGGCCGGCCGTGCCCAGGTCCGCACGCATACCACCCGCCTGGTAGGGGCCGTCCAGGAACAGGCGGAGGTCCAGGTGGGCGTGGGTGTCATCCTGGTCGAGGATCCCGTCCGCATCGGCGTCCACGCCCATGCGCACGGCGGTGGAGGGATGCACCAGGGTCCAGCTCAGCGGACCGCCGGTGCCCTGCGCGGAGGCGATCAACTGGGCGTGGGTCACCGTCTGGCCGGCGATGTCGCTCTGGTAATCGTTGCCCCCCAGGTAACGGAAGCCGCGCATCACCCCGCCATAGCGCCCCTTCACGATCATACCGTACTCAGTGGTGCGCGTGGCGGCAAGGTCCTTCATCATGGTGATGCGCGAGGTGCTGCCGACGCTGCCGTTGATGGTTTCACGGAAGCCCACGGCGGGCATGGCATCCTGCACCGCATAACTGGCCAGGGGGAAGTTGTTGGTGTTGAAGCTCTGCGGGCTGTTGGTGGCATCGATCCCACCGGACCAGGAAAGGAGCTCCGGCTCGTAGTCGCCCAGATAGTTGCCCACGCCGGCCCCGTTGAACCAGGTCTCCATCACCCCTTCGCTGAGCATGCCGAAACCCGCATTGCACTCGGTGGTGTTGTAGAAGAAGCCGTTCTTGCGGTAGGTGCTGCGCAGGTCGGCGGCCATGTTGCGGTTGGGGGTGAAGTCCACCAGGGTGCCCGCACCTGTGCCGCTCACGTTGCCCATGCCGAAGAGCTCGCCCCGGCCGGTCTGTGCGTTGTGGCAGTGGGAGCAGTTGATCTGCACGCTTTGGAACAGGGGCACGGTGGGCGGGATGGATTGGAAGGTGGTGCCTGTACCGCGCACCCGGCCTGGGTTGAGGCGGGCGGTGCTGCTCTGGCTCTCGGGCTTCAGCGTGCGGTAGGGGTTGGGCACATACCAGGTGGCGGCCAGGAAGTCCTCCATCTCCTGCATCATGGCCGGGGTGCCGGGTGCGGCGAGCCCCTGCAGATGCTGGAAGGTGCCGGCGAACTCGGCCAGGCTCTCCTTGTCACCGCGCCAGTGCAGGTTGCCGCGCCCGCGCCCGATGATGTCGATCAGGAACTGGGTGGTCTTCACCCCCTTCATGGGATGGTACAGGTTGCCGTCCACCGTATCGACGGGACCACTGGGGTCGCCCAGGTCCCAGCCCAGCCGGTCCCAACGGGCATCCACATGGCAGCTGCCGCAGCTCAGGTGGCCGGTACCCGAGCCCGAGTGGGTGTTGTACAGGTGCTTGCGGCCGGCCTTGATCACCAAGGGCGTGGGGTCGAAGAAGTTGGCCCGCGCCACCTCCTTGCGCGTGGTGAGGTCCACCGTGCTCACCGTGCCCTCGAACTTGTTCAGTACGTAGGCGCGGTCGTTGGCCGCGTTGAGCACGATGCCCGTGGGCCCCTCTCCCACCGGGATCGGGTCCTGCTGGTTCCGGGTGCCGTCGGTGTTGAGCAGCACCACGTTGTTGGAGCCCATGCCGGTGACACAGGCCAGCGTTCCGTCCGTGGTGAAGGCGATGCCCCGCGGGTCGCCGATGGACTGCTTGCGCAGCGCCGGGGCCACGCTGGGCGTGGTGTAGGTCAGGTGCGGGTTCAGGTCCGTGATCGTGTTGGTCCCGCCCAGGGCGGTGAACTGGCTGATGTTCACCCGCAGGAAGGTGCCGTTCAGGTTGGGCTCGAAGCGCACTTCGTTGGTGGCGTCCGTCCCCACCACGCTCACCCCACCGGTGGCGGGGTTCACTGCCATGGCCATGAGGATGTTGCCCAAGCGGGTCTGGTATTGCACGCCGGCAGTGCTGGGCGCGTTGGCGTCGATGACGGCCACATCGCGGTCGGGCATGTCCCAGCCCACCATGCGGGCCTTGCCCGGAGCGTTGCCGCTCACCATGGCGGTCCAGTCCCCGCCGTTGTCGTCCATCCACTGGCCGGCGGCGTTCTTGCGCACGATGAGGCTGTGGGTGTTGATGAGGCTCGTGGGTGCGGCCGGGTTCATCGGCGGGTCGAAGCCGGCGCCAGCGTTGGGCACGGGCACGGCCCCACCGTACGGGCCGTTGGGGTTGGTGATGTCGTTGGGGATCACTGTGCACCCCCCTTGTGGGGAACAGATGCCGGTCTTGGTGCCGTGGGTGAAGTTGAAGAAGCTGTTGCCGTTGAGCACGGTGGTCGCATTGCCGCTCTCGAAGAAGGCACAGTACACGGTGTTCCCGCCGGGACCCACGGCCAGCGCACGAGGTTGCTCGCCCTTCAGGAGCACCTCGGTGGGCGGGGCGGCCAGGTCGGCCAGGCTGAACACCTGCACGCTCTCCCGGCCGGCGCACGACACGAACGCCTTAGTGGCGGGCGCGCCCCCGGCAAAGACCACGTCCGCCGGTTCATCCTCGGTGAGCAGGCTGCGCACCACGATGTTCTGGGTGAGGTCCACGATGCTCACCTCATCGCTCACCTGGTTCACCACCCAGGCTTCGGTATTGCTGCGTGCCCTGACGGTCACCGGGTCCAGGCCCACGGGTATGCTGGCCTGGAGCAGCAGGTTGTTGGGCGTCACCAGGAACACCTCCAGGGCGTTGTTGGCGGTGTTCACCGCCAGGAGCTTGGTGCCGTCAGGCGTCAGGTCCAGCGGATGGACGTGGGCGCTCTCGAAGTTCACGAACTGATCCACCGGCACGGCGGAACCCACGTTGGGCAGCTCATAGACCTCGTAGGCCGAGGTGATGAGCACGCCCCCAAGGAGGGCACCGGCGACCAGGAATTTGCTGCGGGTAGTGACCAGGACCATGGGACACAAGGGGGTTGAACGCCACCACCGACCGCACGAAGGAGGGGGAACCGCTCCCGATCAGGCCAGCACGCCCAGTTCCCGGCCCACCTTCCCGAAGGCGGCCAACGCCTTGTCGATATGCGCGTCGGTGTGGGCGGCGCTGAGCCTCACCAACGCAAGCCCACCGCCTCGCTCGGATCGCTCTCGGTGCCGTCCATGCGCACCAGGCGCACCACGTACTGGTTGAACGCGCCCTTCACGGCTTGCCGGTCGGTGTAGCCTGCGGCATCGGGCGGCAGGGCCTTGATCAGCACCGGCGCCGCACCGTTCACCGCACGGTACAGGTTCAGCGCCTTGCCGCTCCGTGTGCGGGCGGCCCATTCCAAGGCGATGCCTTCGGCCGTGCGCTTCGCCATCAGCAGGCGTGGCGCCGCGAGTTCTTCGCTCCGGCCGCGCAGTTCCACGGGCGCGGAGGGCCGGCCGCGCACACCGCTGACGGAGCGGCCCACCACGCGGTAGCGGTAGGAACGCCCGGTCACGATGCTGCTGTCGCGGAACAGCGCGGTGCCCGCCGGTATCGGCGCGGCGTTCACGGCGCGGAAGGCGGTATCCCCCGCCCCGGCGCGTTCCACATCGGCCAGGAAGATGCCCGTATCCTCCGCCCAAGGGTCGCGCCAGCTCACCCAGGCCACGCCGTCCGCCTCGCGCACCGCGACCTCCGTGGGCGTGCTGGGCACGCGGCCATCGAAGGCCTGCACCGTGGCGGTCATGGAGGGCATGCTCACCGGCCCGCCGACGCTCACGGCCCGGATGCGGTAGCGCCGCACGGTGTTGTCCGTCGCGCTGCTGTCGGTCCATTCCACCGGGCCTTGCGCCGGTGCACGGATGCCGGAGGCGGCAAGCGCGAAGGCGCTGTCCTTGGGCGCCCCGCGTTCCACCTGATAGAAGGCCACGTCAGGGCCTCCGGGCTGCCAGCGGAGCACGGTGCCGCGGGCGGTGGCCTCCGCCGTCACGGCGGCGGGCGGCATCACCTTCGGCTCGTCGTTGCTCAGCCCCTGCACAGGCATGCCCACGGTGGACCGCCCCACCACATCCACCAGTTCGATGCGGTAGAAGTAGGCCTCCTTCACGCGCTGCACGTGGTCGGTGTAGGCGGTATCGGTGGGCGGCAGGTCGGCGATGGGGGTGTACGGCCCGTCGAAGCGGTCGGCGCGATGCACCACGATGCCGCGCACGCGCGCACCGTTCCCCAGCTTCCACCGCAGGCGGATGGCCCGCTGGCCCGGCAGGTCCGCGGCGCTTGCCGAGCTGATCCACGGCCGCACCTCATCGGCCAGGTTGTCCGCGGAGATCCAACCGGAGCTGCCCCCTTCCCTGCCGTCGGCATCCACCGGCACGGCGCGGTACTCGTAGATGCCCAGCGCGGTGAAGGCGCTGTCCCAGCACTGCACGAAGGTGGTGTCGTGCCGGTTGCCGATGAGGACCGCGGGATGGATCTCCGCTTCGTCGCCCACATGCTGGCGGCGGCGGTAGATGCGCACTTTGGCGATGGTGCAGGCGGGTGCGGCCCAGGTCACTTGGATCCGGGTGCCATGGCCTTGCGCATGCAGGGGCTTCAGCGCACAGGTCCCTTGGGCGGCCTTGGCGGCGGCCTGCTGGCCCAGGCTGGGCACGGCGGCCAGGAGCAAGAGGGAGAACAGGATCGTTTTCATCGCAGTGCCGTTCATTGTCCGCAGGGTGCGTCGGTGCGGTTCAGGTAGAAGCCGCCCGAGTTCACGCCGGCCTTCACGGTGAAGGTGTAGCTGTCGCCCACGCCGCAGATGGAGGCGCTGGCGCTGGTGGAGCCGCAAGCATCGAGCCCGAAGCTGCCGTTCTGCAGGGAGGCTTCGAAGAGCGCCGAGGCGCCGGTGGACAGGTCCAGGCTGCTGCAGTTGGGGATGGGGCTCAGCAGCCAGAAGTTGAGGCTGGCATCGGCGTAGGCCATGCCCCCGAAGCCGATGCTGCCGCCGAGGTCCACCCAGTTGCGGCCTTCCACGGCACAGCCGGCATGGCCTTCCACGCCCAGCAGCAGCAGGTCCACGCTGGGCACCGAGATGTCCACGAGGCTCATCTTGTCCTGCAGGTAGAGGCCCTTGATCTGCTTGCCCGCCATGTGCGCGGGCAGGTTCTTCAGGCGGAAGCCGGCCATCATGTTGGAGAGCAGGGTGTCCGGGATGCTGTTGTGCGAACCGATCAGGAAGGCCGGGTGGTGATCGTTCAACGGCCAGGGCACGGGCGGCACGATCACGTGCGCATCGTAGCAGCTCACCAGGAAGCCGCCCTTGTCCACCAGCAGGCCGAGCTGGGCGTCCACGATGTTCACCGCGCCGAACATGTTGTTGTGCAGGCCCAGGCTGCCCACCAGGCGTGCATGCTCGAAGTCGTAGCTCATGGCCATGTTGCCGAAGGGCGTGGCCAGCTGGTCCATGCCGATCTTGCCGTCCTGCAGGCTCACGGCGCCCTTCACCGTGAACGACAATTCATTCTCCGGCGCATCGGCGATGCCCTCCATGTTCACCAGGTTGCCCTTGAAGGAAAGCTCCTCCCACTGGCTGCTGCCCATGGTCTGCCTTCCGCTGTTGAGCAGCATCTTCTTGTCGCCGCCGAAGGCGATGGCCTGCCGCGTGGAACCCTTGTAGTGCTGGGCATCCTCGCGGATCAGGTCGATGAAGGTGTTGCCCGCCTTGTGGTCCAGGAAGCCGTAGGCGTACACGGGCGCCCCGGTCTCGCCGGCGCCGGGATCGATGCGGAAGCGGCCGTAACAGGTGAAATGGCCGGGGCCGATCGCTTGCGAGGCCATGCGGTCATCGAGCTGGAAGTACACGTTGCCCCGGCCCGTGGTGATGGTGGCGCCGAGGGGCTTCAGGCGGCTGGCGGGCTGGCCGTTCTCCTTGTAGAAGCTGAAGAAGCCGGTGGTCTGCGGCAGACCGTGGATGGCCAGCGAGCAGTTGGCCAGCAGGTCCACGCCGTCGGGGGTGAACTGCATGGCGCCCACGGGCACCAGGTCCACGATGTCGTGGTAGCGGTAGTTGCGTGCGCGCACCTCGGCCAGGGGCATGCCGCGGCTGAAGAGCGAGAAGCTGGAAAGCTCCACCTGGCCCGGCACCAGTTCCGGCGGGCCCTTGATGGACGCCACGGAGGTGCTGCCCGCAGTGAGCGCACCGAAGCGCCAGGCACCGGCCTTGCCTTGGAAAAGGTAGCCCGGATCGTAGCCGAAGGTCCAGGTGGTGCCGGGCGCGGGCTGCAGCGGGGCCACGCCGCCGAGGCGCACCTCGCCCAGGTTCTTCGCGGCCATCTCCAGCGCGTTGGGGCGGATCATCACCTGGTTCATGTCGGCCTTGGCCAGCTTCATGTCCAGCACGCCGCTGGGGATCACGATGGCGGCCAGTTCGTTGTTGAAGGTCCACGGGCTGGTGGCGCTGAAGCTCCAGTCGTTCAGCTTGAAGTTGAGCGTGCTGCCGCCGCCCTGGATACCCTCGATGGTGGTGGCGTTCACGCGGATCTCGCCCACGTCCAGGTCCAGCACGGCCGGGGTGATGTCGGGCACGTCCTTCACCTGGATCACCGTGGCGATGCGGAACACGTCGGGCTCCACCACCGAGCGCGCGCGGTCGCTGCGGGCGGGGAAGCCGCGGAGGGAGAACTGCGCGTTCGAGGGGGACCATGTGCCGAACAGGCCTCCGCCGTAGGCCAGCGTCATCAGGTTGTAGCTGCGCTGGGGCAGCGGCGCGCCGTTGCGGAACACCGTGATCAGGGGTTGCTCCGCGCCATCACCCAGGTAGAAGCTGCCGGTGAAGTCGTAGGAGAAGTTGAAGGAGGAGAGCTCACTGCCCACCGTGCCGCGCACCTCGCCTCCGTTCGGTATGGCGTGCACCTCCACGCGCCCCGGGAAGAAGGAGAACGGCAGGCCCTTCAGGCTGGCGCGCAGGCCGGTGTAGAGGCCGAGCGGCACCTGCGCCATGTCCGTCACCACCTTCCCGTCGCGGGGCACAGCGCGCGGCTTGCCGCCGGGTCCGGGCGGCCCGGGGTCCACGGTGATGGCGCTGAAGAGGATGCGCTGCGCGGGATCGTACAGGCGGAAGTTGGGGTTGGCGGGCAGGTTGACGAAGGCTCCGCTGATGGTGGAGCTGCCGTCGTTGTTCTTGGTCCGCCCGGTCACCTCCACGGGGAAGCCCAGCAGGGTGGTGAGGTCAAGGTCGTCCGCGCGCTGCAGCACCAGCGTCACCTCGGGCATCTTGGGCACCATGCCGAAGTTCGGCGGCGGGCCGGGCACCATCAGGTAGGTGACATCCTGCGCGGTGCCGATGTAGCTCACCTGCGGGTCGGACTTGGCGGCATGCACGGTGAAGGGCCCCATGGGCACGCCGGACAGGGTGAAGTTGCCGTTGGCGTCGGTGGTGGTCTGGTTCAGCTGCGGACCGTATTGATCGCTGCCGATCTCCACCCACACGCGCGCACCGGGCACCGGCGCATTGCCGGGCGCGGATACCACATGGCCGACAAGCTGGGTGCCGTTGTCCAGGAACTGCTCCAAGGTCACCGGTTCGGGCGACACGTCGTTCACGATGATGCGGTCCACCGGGATCAGGTCGCCGCCCGGCTGCACGCGCAGGCGGAACTCGGAGGCGGCGGAGAGGAACTCGAAGTAGGCGACGCCGTCGCTGCCGGAAACCTGCTGGCGGTCGTCCACGCGCACCACGGCACCGGCCACGGGCCCGCCGAACGAATCGAGCTTCACGCGCAGGCGGTGCCGCTTCTCCTTCACGGTGAAGGCACCCAGGTCCACGGGTTGATCACCCACGGGGAAGGGCACGTTGCGCGTTACCGTGAGCGGGAAGTACTGGTCGCTGAGCGGCACCAGTTTCACCTGCTGCATGCCCGAAGGGCCGTGCACCATGAACTGCTCGGTGGCCTTGAACGTCATGAAACCGCCGGCCCCAAGCAACGGCGCCTGGGTCTGGGTTTGCCCCTGCGGCAGCACCGGTTGCACGTTCTGCCCACCGCCCGCAGCGGGCACTTGGAACAACCACGGAATGATCGGGTCCCCCATCTGGACCAGCGGCGCATTCGTGTTCCCGCTTGGTGGCGCCTGACCGCCGCCGGTGGTGCCCACCACTTCCATCATCAACTCCGACCGGCCCCACGGTCCATCGCCCACCTGCACATCGCAGCGCACGGGCCGGCCCTCTTCATCCTGGATCAAGCCCTTCACCCAGCCCACGGGTTTCATCAGGATGCCGCTGGTCATGTCCCACTGCAGGCCCATCTTCAGGTCCACTTTGGGGCTGGCGGGGTTGCTGTTGTTCACCTGCCCGGGCGGCACACCGGGCGGTTCGCCGGCCAAAGGGCGTACGGCAGGCCAGTAGCCCGGCTTGGAAACCAGGATGCTGGCATGCGGGCCCAGGAAGAACATGCCGTCGCTGGAGCCCTTCACCAGGATGCCGGTGAAATCGAAGAAGCCGTCCGGGTCCGTGAGCCGTGTGTATTCCAAGTAGGTGAAGTCGGCGGTCCCGGTGTTCTGGTCGCAGCCCACGATCACCGGGGACACGTTGCCCGGCGCGGGATCGTAGGCCAGCCTCAAGGTGACCAGCGCATTGGGCAGCGGCTCGGTGGCGGAGACCATCACGCGGCCCATCACGCGGGGCTGCAGCGGCACCAGGTCCACGGGCACCTCGTACACGGGGATGTCGCCCAGCTGGCTGTTCAGCGGGCTGCGTGCGCCGTGAAGCACCACGGGCGGCTTGCCGTACCAGTTGGGCCAGGTCTTGTTCCACGACAGGTAGTGGTAAAGCCCGCGCTCAGTGCTGGTGCGGCAGTCCAGCAAATAATCGTCGGGAGCGGCGTCACTGTGCACCACCATGTTGTGGAAGAGCGCGCTGCCATCACTGGCCTTGGTGGCGCACCGGGCCACCAGCGGCACATCGCCCAGGCCGGGCATCGGCATGCTTTGGTCCAGGTGCTGCCCTTCGTCATCCGGGATCTCCGTTGGCGTATGGTCCGCCGGGCGCATCACGCTCACCTGCACGTTCCCCATGGGCGAGCCGGTGCCGCCCATCTGCATGGCGCATTGGCCCTGCCGAACGCTCACCTTCAGGTCGTAGCTGCGCACGTAGCACGCCTGTTCCGGTAGTTCCACCACATCGCCGGGCTGTGCGTAGATCTCCAGGTCGGGGCTGCAGTAATAGGGCGAGGCCACCTCGATCATCAGCACCTTGGAAGTGTTGAGGGCATCGATGGAGCCCAGCATCAACGGCTCCTGGCTGATGGGGTCGATGATCAGGCTGTTGATCCCCGCCGACGAGCTGCCCAAGTGGATGCCCGTGTAGCTGGGCTGGTGGTAGAAAAGGTCGAAGTTGCCGTTGCCATCGGTGGTGCCCGTGGCCACCACCTTGCCGTAATGCCATTCCACCGCATCACCCTGCTGGCCGGTGAGTGCACCGCCCATGAAAGGCAGGGAATCCACGCCGAGGATCAAACGGTCGCGCTCCACGGTCTGGCCTTGGCCGTAGTGAATGGTGGCATTGGTGAGCACCACATGCTCCACCAGTTTGATGGGGATGTTCTTCAAGGGCTTCGCTCCGGTGGTGCTCACGGGGAAGGGGTCCTTCCACTTGTCCTGCGGGAACAGGCTGATCAGCTCCATGCCCACCGACGCGATCAGGCTTTCGCCCATGCCATAGCTGTAGCTCGAGGAGCCGCCGGACTGGTTGAAGGCGCCCATGAACGCCCCCATGGAAAGGGTGCCGCCCGCCGCGCCTGCGCCCATGGCGTTGATCAACGGACCCGCCATCGCCGTGTTGGTGCCTTGGCCAGTTGCGCCCCCGGCCGATGGCGGAAGGCCAGCGAGGCCTACCGCGGCATTGGGTGAGAGGATGACCCCACCGATGTTCGCGATCGATAGTGGCCCCGCCGGATCACAGCCTGGGCGCGTGCTTTCCTTGAAGCGGTACAGCAACCGCCCCTTCACATGCGTGTCCGGCAACGGCCCGATGGGCAAGGTGATCGCCGGAACAACCGTGCTGATTCCCTGACCGGTAACGGAGGCGCCCGTGCCGGTGGTCGGGGTCGGCGGCTGTATGGTGAAGGTGCACACCTCGCTCCGCCCCCGGTTCTCGAAGAGGACGCTTCCCGTTACATCGCGTGCCACCACGCCCACGGCATAGAGGGTATTCTCCTTCAACGGCGGATCGTAGGGCTGCCACGGATAGGAAGGCACCAACAGGTCCGTGCGCACCATAGGGTTGCCGGCCACGCCGTCCATGGCCAGCATCATCGCGTTCACGAGGTTCTGCCCGGGCAGCACCTCCAGCACGTAGAGGTCGTAGCGCACGTTGGCCATGTTGATGGCGCCCACCGGCGGGCTCCAGGTGAACACCGGCCAGGGATCGCCCACGGTGCCGTCGCACCAGGGGAAGGTGAGCACCGGCGGCTGCGCGTAGGTGATGGGGAAGAAGAGGCAGCCCACGGGCGCTTCGGCGGACAAGGGCTCGCCCGTTTGGTAGTCCACGGCCTGCACGCAGAACTCGTAGTTGCCCTCCGGCAGGAGGCCCGTCTGGATCACGGCGTTCTGCACCTGCTGCGGCGCGTTGACCTCGAAGTTGTTGGGGTCGATGAAGTCCATCGCCTGCGCATTGGCCTGCAGCACGCGGGTCTCCAGCGGGCCCAGCACCACCGGTGCGGGGGGCGCGTAGGTGCTGCGCGTGTGGCCGCTGAAGCCGTTGTCGCCGGTGAGGGTGCCGATGAGCTTCAGGGCCACCTGCTCGTTGGTGGTGTTGGTGAGGTTCACGATCAGCGCGCCCTGGTAGTCGCTGAGGTGGGTGCTGTAGGGCGGCGTGATCACGGGTATCACGGAGATCTGTGTCTGCGCCGCCGCGGCGACGGTGACCAGGGCCGCGGCGATCAGGGAGGGGAGCCTGTGTCTCATGGTCAGAAACGGTAATTGACGCCGAGCTGCGCCAGGTCCTCGGTGAAGGAGGGCACGGTGGCATCGCGGCTTCGGTTATCCTGATGGCCCAGGGTGAGCGTGATGGCGAGCTTGTCCAACTGCCATGTGGCGCGCAGGTCCAATTGCCAGGTGCTGCCGTCGCCGCCGGCGGGCAGCGCATTGGCCACGAAGCTGGTGCGCAGCTCGGTGCGCAGGCGGTCCTTCTTCAGCCAGGCGCAGCCGGCCTCGGCGTGCGCACCCCGGCTTTCCATGCGCCCGGCGAAGTTCTCCGTGCGCCGCCAGATCAACCCGCCGCCGAGGGTGGCCTGCGCCCATTTCCAGTTGCGCGTGTAGGCCAGGTCGTTGTGGAACCCGGTGAGCTGGGCGCTGCTGAAGGCGTTCTCGCTGCGGTCGCTGAGCGCGAAATAGTTGAACGTGTACGACACGGCGTGGCCGCCATTGGGCGCGGCGAAGCGGGCACGCGGCTGCACCAGCAGGTTCTGGCTCACCTGTTCCAGCAGGGTGGTATCGTTCACGCTGCGGCGCTCCGGTGTCTGCGTGATGCCGAAGTTGGTGTAGTTCACCAGGCAGCCGAAGACCTTCTTGGCTTGGTAGTTCAGGCCCAGGTTGCCGATGATGCGCCGCGCGGTGGCCTCGCGCAGCTTCTTCAGGTTGTTGTGCTGCCAGCCTGCGGTGAGGTTGGTGCTGAGCCTGCCCTTGAGCAGGGTGGCCGTCACCGTGCCGGTCACCTGCTCCACGTCGGTCTGCAGGTAGTACGCGCCCATGCTCTTGAAGTCAGGGTCCACCCGGCGGTAGGTGAGCTTGTACCGGGCGCGCTTCCGCTTGAGCTGCAAGCCTGTCTCCAAGGCCATCAGCGCCTGGGTGCTGGTGTTCGGCCCCAGGATGTTGGACACGACCGTGACGATCGGCCCGGTTTCGCCGGTCAGGGCCGGGGCCTCCAGATCACGCACATACCCGCTGGCCGCCACATCGAAGTCCCAATGCAGGTCCTTCGCCAGTTTCACCCGGCCTTTCAGCCCGGCCACCAGGTTCCCCGCCGGGGCCAGGGCGGTGCGCACCGGCCGCCGGATGGAGCGCGGATCATCCTTGGCACGCAGCAGCACCAGGTCCACGTGCTCCTCCTCGGTGCCCACGCCCACCTTTACGGCGAAGCCCTTGCGCTCGTACGCCGGCACGGGCACGTCGCTGATGAACTTCGCGGGGTCGTACACCGCGGTGGTGTCCTCCTCCACGGCCTTCTGGAAGCGGCCATAGAGGAAGCCGAAGCGGAACTTCCCCGGGTTCAGTTCCACGCCGGCCATCAGTGCACGGTAGCCCGCCATGGTGAACTTGGAAAAACTGACGTCCTGGTAGCCCAGGTGCAGCTTGGCCCACTTGTACTTGGGGCTGATGCCGAACTGGTTGAAGGGCTGCTGGAACGAGCGCTGCTGGTCGCCGATCACCAGCAGGAAGGGTAGGTCCACACCGGCGATGGTGGCCGTGGGCGTGCCGCAGAGCGACCACGACCAGGGCGTGCGCCGCGGGTCGATGCCGTGCGCCTGGTAAAAGGTGAACTGTGCCTGCAGGCCCGCGCTCAGCCGGAAATTGTCCTGCTGGCCCAAGGTTGCGAGGTCCTGGGCGGGGAGGCAGTTGCCCACCGCGACCACGAGAAGCGCCAGGATGGCGGTTTTCCGCACCATGCCATGGACGGGTTGAACGGTGAACGAGGATAACGCAATTCTAAGCTGGAAAAATGACGAAAGCCGGTATTCACCGACCGCTCCCGATCAGGCCAGCACGCCCAGTTCCCGGCCCACCTTCCCGAAGGCGGCCAACGCCTTGTCGATATGCGCGTCGGTGTGGGCGGCGCTGAGCTGCACCCGGATCCGGGCGGTGTCCTTGGGCACCACGGGGTAGAAGAAGCCGATCACATAGATCCCTTCGTCAAGCAGCTTGTCGGCCATCACCTGGCTCAGCCGGGCATCGCCGAGCATCACCGGGACGATGGCGGCGCCTGCACCGCGCGTCTTGAAACCCAGGGCTTCGATGCCGGTGCGGAAGCGGTCCACGTTGCGTTCCAGACGATCGCGCAGCGCGGTGCTCTTGCTGAGCAGGTCAATGACCTTGATGGACGCGCCCACGATGGCCGGGGCCAGCGAATTGCTGAAGAGGTAGGGCCGGCTGCGCTGTCGCAGCATCTCGATGATCTCCTTGCGCCCGGTGGTGTAGCCGCCCATGGCACCGCCCAGCGCCTTGCCGAGCGTGCCGGTGATGATGTCCACCCGGCCCATCACCCCGCAATGCTCCACGCTCCCCCGGCCGGTCCGGCCGATGAAGCCTGCGGCATGGCATTCGTCCACCATCACCAGGGCCTCGTAGCGATCGGCCAGGTCGCACACGCCCTGGAGGTCGGCGATGATGCCGTCCATGCTGAAAACCCCGTCGGTGACCACGATGATGTGGCGGGCGCCTTCCGCCCGGGCGGTCTTGAGCTGCTGCTCCAGATCGGCCATGTCGTTGTTGGCATAGCGGTAGCGCCGGGCCTTGCACAGCCGCACCCCGTCGATGATGCTGGCATGGTTGAGCGCATCGCTGATGATGGCATCCTCCTCGCCCAGCAGGGGCTCGAACACCCCGCCGTTGGCATCGAAACAGGCGGCGTAGAGGATGGTGTCCTCGGTACCGTGGAACTCCGCCAGTTTGCGTTCGAGCTCCTTGTGGATGTCCTGCGTGCCGCAAATGAAGCGTACGCTGCTCATGCCGTAGCCGTGGGTGTCGAGCGTGGCATGCGCCGCTTGGACCACCTCGGGATGCGCGGACAGGCCCAGGTAGTTGTTGGCACAGAAGTTCAGCACCTGCCTGCCGTTCACCGTGATCTCCGCGCCCTGATCGCTGGTGATGATGCGTTCGCGTTTGAACAATCCGGCCTCGTCGATGGCCTTCAGTTCACGTTGCAGATGGTGCTGGAGGGAGCCGTACATGGGTGCCGGGGCTGGGGGCCGCGAAGGTACTGGCAGGCCGGGTCCACCCGACCGGCCCGGCCGCCAAGGCGATGCCCGAGGCCGGGACAGCCAGCACGTTCCGGCATCGTCAGGGCGCGGGCCAACGAACGAAGGCCGTGTACAACATCCGTTCGGTCCGCTCCGGAACATCCTGGGGTGCGGTGTTCATCGGGACCGGCTTGTTAATAAAATGTTGACAACTGGAACCATTGGTCTATATTCGCAGCCAATTCATCGGTTAAATGCGCGCATTCGTCGCAAGAAATCCGGTATTCACTTTCATCGCGATCACCTGGATCCTGCAATGGGGGCTGGTGGGTGTGGTGAAGGTCATCACGCCTCCAGGTGTGCATGTCTCGGAGGATGCGACGGCCCATGGCCTCTTCCGCCTGCGGCTGCTGGGCCCCCTGCTCGTCTGCCTGGTGCTCACCTGGTACCTGGAAGGGGGCAAGGGCGTGGTCAAGCTGTTCGCGGCCTACACCCGGTGGAAGGTGCCGGCGCGCTGGTACCTGCTGGCCTTCACCTGGAAGTTCATCAACGCCTATCTGGCCATCGGGGCGGTGTTCCTGATCTACGGCGTCTTCCCCGGCTTCTACGTGGACCGGTTCTGGGAGGGTTGGGCCGTGAACCTGCCCGCCATCATCTACATCGCCCTCATGGAGGAGACGAGCTGGATGAAGTTCGGGGTCACCCGGTTGCAGATGCGGTACAACGCGCTCACATCGGCGCTGATCATCGGGTTCAGCTGGGGCATGTGGTACCTGCCGATGCTGATCATCGACGAAGGGGTCCCGCCGGGCTACCCCGTGCCGGTGTTCATGGGTTGCATGCTGGGCCTGGGCATCATGCTCACCTGGGCGTACAACATGACGCGCAGCGGCCTGGTGCTGTTGGTGATGCAGATCATCAGCAACACGGCCTTCTTCGTCACCCCGGTGCTCCCGGCGGTCACCGGCGACCAGCACTTCATCGTGGCTTACAGCTGGGTGTTCATGAGCTTCTGTGCCCTGCTGCCCCTGCTCTACGGTGCCAGGGACCTGGCACGGCGGCCGCGTGCACGTTGGGATACCGACACGGTGTTCCCCGCACCCACGGAGGAAGCGGACCGGGAGCTGACGTCGCCGCTGGCGGTGGACACGCCGCTGCGCCGGTGAGGGCGTTCAGCCCTTGTCCACCACGCGGGGCACCTTGAAATAGTCGCTGTCCTTCACCGGGGCGTTGCGCAGGGCATCCTGCTTGCTCACGCCGGGCAGGGCCACGTCGTCGCGCAGCACGTTCTCCTCCTCGGTCATGAACACCAGGGGTTCCACCCCGCGGGTGTCCACGGTGTTGAGCTGCTCCACGAAGGCCAGCACGCGCTCCATGTCGCGCAGCACGGCCGCCCGCCGGTCGGGGTCGCTGAAGTCCAGCCGCGCCAGTTCGGCGATGCGGTCCAGGGCTGCGTCATCCAGCTTCATGCTCCAGCAGGGGCGCTTCGATGAGGGCGAAGACGCGTTGGCGCAAAGCTACCACATCGCCTTCGCCCAGGCCGTCGGTGGTCACGGGCGGGTGCACCACGGCGCGGCTGATGCCCGGGTGGCCGCGGCTCAGCAGGTCCTCCGGGTCGCCGAAGAGCCGCCAATGGTTCACGAACGTGACAGGCACCACGGGCACGCGCTTCTCGATGGCCAGGCGGAAGGCCCCGTCCTTGAAGGGCTTCATGCGGGGCACCGTGTGGGGGATGGTGCCCTCGGGGAAGAGCACCACGCAGGCCCCGCCCTCCAGCGCCTTGGCCGCGCGACGGAAAGCCCGGGCGGCCTCCACACGGCTGCCGCGGTTCACGGCGATGTCCATGCCCTTGAAGAAGATGCGGAACAGGGGCCAGCGCTGCAGCTCGTACTTGCCCATCATCAGGAAGTAGTGCGGCACCAGGTTGAACATCTGCACGATGTCGATGTAGCTGGAGTGGTTGCTCACCACCACATACGGGGGGGCGGGCAGGCGTCCGTGCCAGGTGACCTGCTGGGGGAAGAGGCCCGCCCATTGGAGGAAGGCGCCCCAGGCACGCTTCAGCCGGAAGGCCGTGCGGTAACCGCTGGGTCGGCGCAGGGCGAGCTTGAAAGGGACGTAGAGCACTAGCAGGCTCAGCCAGAACATGAGCCCGAACCACAGTTTGTAGGCCAGGCGCAGCGGCGCGAAAAGCCACCGGGCCACCGGATGGCGGCGCTCCTCCCCGGTGCGGATCGCCGGGCGGTGGTGGTGCGGGTGCGCGGGCATGGCCGGCCGAAAGGCCGCAAAGCTAACCGGCTATCTTCGCGCGCCCGATCCATGAACCGCGTCCTCACCGGCATCCAGAGCACCGGCACCCCGCACCTGGGCAACGTGCTCGGGGCCATCCGCCCGGCCATCGCCATGGCCGAAAAGGCCCAAGGCTCCTCCTTCCTTTTCATCGCCGACCTGCACGCCCTCACCCAGGTGAAGGACCCCGTGACCATGCGCGAGAACACCGACCGGGTGGCCGCCGCCTGGCTGGCCTGCGGGCTCGATCCGGAACGCACCGTCTTCTACCGCCAGAGCGACGTGCCCGAAGTGACCGAGCTGGCCTGGTACCTCAGCTGCTTCTTCCCCTATTCGCGGCTGGCGCTGGCGCACAGCTTCAAGGACAAGGCCGACCGCCTGGAGGACGTGAACGGCGGGCTCTTCACCTACCCCATGCTGATGGCCGCCGACATCCTGCTGTACGATGCGGAGGTGGTGCCGGTGGGCAAGGACCAGAAGCAGCACCTGGAGTTCACGCGCGACGTGGCCGAGCGTTTCAACCACCAGATGGGCGACACCTTCGTGCTGCCCGAGGCGCGGATCGACGAGGCGGTGATGATCGTGCCGGGCACCGACGGGGAGAAGATGAGCAAGAGCCGCGGCAACCTCATCCGCCTGTTCGCCCCGGAGAAGGAGCTCAAGCAGGAGGTGATGGGCATCGTGACCGACAGCGCCCCGCTGGAGGCGCCCAAGGACCCCGACACCAACACGGTGTACCGGCTGTTCAGGCTGGTGGCCCCGGCCGGGGCGGCGGACGACATGGCCGGCAAGCTCCGCGCAGGCGGCTACGGCTACGGCCACGCCAAGAAGGAACTCCTCGCCGCCCTGCTCGACGGCTTCCGCGAGGAGCGCGCGACCTACGCGCGGTTGATGGCCGATCGCGGCGAGATGGAGCGCCGCCTGCGCATCGGCGCCGACAAGGCACGCACCGTGGCGGCCGCCACCCTGGGCCGTGTGCGCGATCGCCTCGGCCTGCGGGCCCGGTGAACGTGGGCAACCTTGTTCGTAACCTATGGGCAACGGAACCGTCCCCGCCATCCTGCGCCCATGGCCGTGGCGTAAACTTGCGCCCATCCTACAGCACAGGGCACCTTGAGCGATACGAAGCGCATCGGCAGTGCGTTGGTCTCGGTCCATGACAAGGACGGGCTCGAGCCCATCGTGCGTGAACTGCACCGGCTCGGCGTCACCCTGTACAGCACCGGCGGCACACAGACGTTCATCGAGGGCCTCGGCCTGCCGGTGGTGCCCGTGGAGGAGCTCACGGGCTACCCCAGCATCCTGGGCGGCCGGGTGAAGACCCTGCACCCTAAGGTCTTCGGCGGCATCCTGGGCCGGCGCGGTCTGGCGGACGATGTGGCCCAGCTCGAGACGTACGCCATCCCGCCGATCGACCTGGTGGTGGTGGACCTGTACCCCTTCGAGGCCACGGTGGCGGCCGGGGGCAGCGAACAGGCCATCATCGAGAAGATCGACATCGGCGGCATCAGCCTGGTGCGCGCCGGGGCCAAGAACCATGCGGACGTGGTGATCATCGCCGCGAAGGCGCAATACACCGACCTGCTGACGATCCTGCGCGAACGGGACGGCACCACCGACCTCGCCGAACGCAAACGCCTGGCCGGGCTCGCCTTCGGGGTGAGCAGCGGTTACGACCGCGCCATCCACGGCTGGTTCACCGGAGCGCCGACGGCACTGCCCCCCGCCGGCGGGCAGCCCGTGCATGCGCTGCGCTACGGGGAGAACCCGCATCAGCCGGCCCGCTTCCACGGCGACCTGCACGGGCTGTTCGAGCAGGTGCAGGGCAAGGAGCTGAGCTACAACAACCTGCTGGACCTGGACGCGGCGCTGGAGCTGATCGACGACCTGGCCACCCTGCCGGGCGTGCCCTTCGCCGTGCTGAAGCACAACAACGCCTGCGGCGCGGCCGTCCGGCCCACGCTGAAGGAAGCCTGGGAGGCGGCCCTGGCCGGCGATCCGGTGAGCGCCTTCGGCGGGGTGCTCATCACCACCGCGCCCATCGACAAGGCCACCGCCGAGGCCATCGGCGACCTGTTCTTCGAGATCATCTGCGCCCCGGACCACACGCCGGAGGCCCTGGAGGTGCTGCGTCGGAAAAAGAACCGGATCATCCTGAAGCGCCGTTCCACCGGACGCATCGCACGCAAGTGGCGCTCGGCCCTCAACGGCCTGCTCGAGCAGACGCCCGACCAGGTGCTCGACACGGCCAGTACGATGCGCACCGTCACCAAGCGGCCGCCCACCGACGCCGAGCTGCAGGACCTGGTCTTCGCCAACATCCTGGTGAAGCACACCAAGAGCAACGCCATCGTGCTGGCCCGGGACCGGCAGCTGCTGGCGAGCGGCACCGGCCAGACCAGCCGGGTGGACGCCCTGGAACAGGCCATCGCCAAGGCGCGCAAGTTCGGCTTCGAGCTCCAGGGCGCCGTGATGGCCAGCGACGCCTTCTTCCCCTTCCCGGATTGCGTGACCATCGCCGGCGCCGCCGGGATCGCGGCGGTAGTGCAACCGGGCGGCAGCATCAAGGACCAGGAAAGCGTGGACGCCTGCGACGAGCGCGGGATGGCCATGTGCATCACCGGCAACCGACACTTCAAACACTGACGCCTGCGCATGGGCCTGCTCAACTTCTTCACCCAGGAGATCGCGATCGACCTCGGCACGGCCAACACCCTGATCATCCACAACGACAAGGTGGTGGTGGACGAGCCGAGCATCGTGGCGGTGGACCGCACCACGGGGCGTGTGATCGCCATCGGCAGGCAGGCCCAGCAGATGCACGGCAAGACGCACGAGAACATCAAGACGGTGCGGCCGCTGCGCGACGGGGTGATCGCCGACTTCCAGGCGGCCGAGGAGATGATCAAGGGCATGATCAAGATGATCAAGCCCGGCCGGCAGCTCTTCACCCCCAACCTGCGGATGGTGATCTGCATCCCCAGCGGCATCACCGAGGTGGAGAAGCGGGCCGTGCGCGACAGCGCCGAGCACGCCGGCGCCAAGGAGGTCTACCTGATCCACGAGCCCATGGCCGCCGCCATCGGCATCGGCATCGACGTGGAGGAGCCGATGGGCAACATGATCATCGACATCGGCGGGGGCACCTCGGAGATCGCGGTGATCGCCCTGGGCGGCATCGTGTGCGACAAGAACATCCGCGTGGCGGGCGACGAGTTCACGCAGGACATCGAGGAATACATGCGCCGCCAGCACAACATCCTGGTGGGCGAACGCACCGCCGAGCAGATCAAGATCGAAGTGGGCGCGGCGATGACCGAGCTGGAGAACCCGCCGCCCGACTATGCCGTGCGGGGCCGCGACCTGATGACGGGCATCCCCAAGGAGATCACCGTCACGTACGGGGAGATCGCACAGGCGCTGGACAAGAGCATCAGCAAGATCGAGGAGGCCATCCTCAGCGCGCTGGAGGCCACCCCGCCCGAGCTGAGCGCCGACATCTACAAGACGGGCATCTACATGGCGGGCGGCGGTGCGCTGTTGCGCGGGCTGGACAAGCGGGTGAGCATCAAGACCAAGCTGCCGGTGCACGTGAGCGAGGACCCGCTGCGGGCCGTGGCGCGCGGCACCGGCATCGCCCTGAAGAACATCGACCGTTTCCAGTTCCTCATGAGGGAGTGACGCATGGCGGGTGATGGGTGCCCCGCACCCGCCGCCCGCCATCCGGCACCCGCCATTCGCAAGGGATGCGCGACCTCTTCCGCTTCCTCTTCCGCATCCGCAGCACGCTCCTGTTCCTGCTGCTGATGGTCCTGGCCTATGGCTGGGCGCTGGGCGGTAACGAGCACCACCGGTCGCGGGCCATCGGTTCGGCCAGCACGGCCATCGGCACGCTGTACACCTGGCGTTCGGAGCTCACCGCCTACACCGGGTTGCGCGGCGAGAACGATCGCCTGGCACGCGCCAACGCCGAACTGATGATGCGCGGCCGCGGCAACTACGCCCCGGTGACCGCCCGGTTCGTCGCCTTCCACGACACGGTGCAGGAGCAGCAGTACGCCTACCTGGCCGCCCGCACGGTGAACAGCACGGTGCACCGCCAGCGCAACACGCTCACGCTGGACAAGGGCCTGCAGGCCGGGGTGGCGCCGGACATGGGTGTGATCGGCGACCACGGCATCGTGGGGGTGGTGCGGCAGGTGGGCCCGCGTTTCTGCGTGGCGGCCAGCGTGCTCGACCCCGACCTCAACACCAGTGTGCAACTCAAGCGCACCGGACACTTCGGCCTGCTGAGCTGGGACACCGGCGACCCGTACACGGCCTCGGTGGTGGACATCGCCAAGCATGCGCCCGTGGCCGTGGGCGACACGCTGGTGACCCGCGGGGGCGACGGCATCTTCCCGGCCGGCATCGACGTGGGCGTGGTCACCCGGGTAATCGACGATCCGGCGAGCAACTACCGCACCATCCGCCTGCGGCTCACCGAGGACCTGGGCCGCAGCGGCCACGTGTACATCGTCAAGGACCTGCACCGGCTGGAGCGCGACACCCTCGAAGCCCGCACCCAAGCCCCATGATCGCCACGATCGTCGCCAACCTTCTGCGTTTCGTGGCGCTCATCGCCCTGCAGGTGATCGTGCTGGACCATCTGGACGTGGCCAACGGGTGGCTTGTTCCCCACCTGTACGTGCTCTTCCTGCTGATGCTGCCCTTCGAGCTGCCGGCGTGGGCCCTGCTGCTGGCCGGGGCGGCCACCGGTGCGCTGATGGACCTGCTGAGCGCCACCCCAGGCATGCACACCACGGCCTGCCTGGTGATGATGTACGTGCGCAGCCCCTGGCAGCGCCTCATCGCACCACGCGAAGGCTATGAGTTCGGCATGCGGCCGGACCTGCGGCACATGGGCCTTTCCTGGACCCTCACCTACGCCGGGGTGCTCGTGCTGGTCCATCACCTGTGGCTTTTCTTCTTCGAGCTGCACCGGTTCGACCGCGCGGGCGGGACCTTCCTGCGGGCGGTGGGCAGCGCCGCCTTCACGCTGGTGCTCGTGCTGCTGGGCCAGCTGCTCATGCGCAGCGAACGCCGCCAACGGGCATGAACTTCGAGGAGCGCAAATACGTCCTCATCGCCGCCGTGATCCTCATCAGCACGGTGTTCGTGCTGCGCCTGTTCTGGGTGCAGGTGGTGGACGACCAATGGAAGGCCGAAGCGGCGAACATCAGCGAGCGCAAGGTGACCGTGTACCCGGCCCGCGGGCTGATCCTGGACCGCAAGGGCGAGCTGCTGGTGGCCAACACCCCGGTGTACGACCTGATGGTGGTGCCGCGCGAAGTGGCCCCTTTCGACACCGCGGCCTTCGCGGCGCTGGTGGGTGTGGAGGTGGCCGAGGTGCGTCGCCGCATCGCCGAGGCCGGCCGCTACAGCAGCTACAAACCCTCGGTCTTCGAGAAGCAGGTCACCGCCGACCAGTACGCCGCCATCGCACCGCACCTCTCGAAATACCGAGGGTTCTACGGGCAGAGCCGCACCTTGCGCACCTATCCGCAGCGGATCGCCGCCCACATGCTGGGCTACCTCAGCGAGGTGGACGCCCGCAAGGTGGAGCAGGACCCGTACTACAAACCTGGCGACGTGATCGGGGTGGGCGGGCTGGAACAGTACTACGAGAAGGAACTGCGCGGACGGCGCGGGGTGCGCTACGTGGTGGTGGACGTGCACAACAAGGTGCAGGGCTCTTTCCAGGATGGACGCTACGACACCCTGGCCCACGAGGGAAAGCACCTGTACACCAGCATCGACGCGCGCATGCAGGCCTACGGTGAGCGGCTCATGCGGGGCAAGAAGGGCAGCATCGTGGCCATCGAACCGGCCACGGGGGAGATCCTCTGCCTGGTATCCTCGCCCACCTACGACCCCGAGCTGCTGGTGGGCCGGGTGCGCAACACCAACTACGGAATCCTGCAGCGCGACAGCCTCAAGCCGCTCTTCGACCGTGCCCTGCAGGCGCAATACCCGCCCGGCTCCATCTACAAGCTGGTGCAGGTGCTGCTGGCCCTGGAGGACACGGCCATCACGCCCAACACGGGCTTCCCTTGCAACAAGGCGCTGGTGGGCTGCCACGCCCACCCCAACGCGGGCAACGTGCAAAGCGCGATCCAGTATTCGTGCAACCCCTACTTCTACATGGTGTTCAAACGCATGCTGGAGCAGGGGGACCACGGCGACCGATTCACGGCGGCACGCATCAACCTGGACAAGTGGAACGCGGGGATGCATGCCTTCGGCCTGGGCCAGCGCCCCAAGGTGGACCTGCCTGCGCTCAAGGGCGGGAGCATCCCCGACGCGGCGTTCTACGACCGCATCTACGGCCGGGGGCGATGGGCCTTCAGCACCATCTACAGTGTGAGCATCGGGCAGGGCGAAGTGCTGGTGGTGCCCATGCAGATGGCCAACCTGGCGGCCATCTTCGCCAACAAGGGCTGGTACCGCGACCCGCATGTGGTGCGCGCGGTGGGCAGCCCGGACAGCCTGCTGGCCAGGTGGGAGGAGAAGCACTACACCGGGGTCGACCCCCGGCTTTACGACCTGGTGCAGGAGGGCATGCGGCGCGTGGTGAACGAACCCGGCGGCACCGCCCGCCAGGCGCGCATCCCGGGCATCACCGTGTGCGGCAAGACCGGCACGGCCGAGAACCCGCACGGGCAGGACCACGCCGTGTTCGTGTGCTTCGCGCCCATGGAACAGCCGCGGATCGCCATGGCCGTGTACGTGGAGAACAGCGGCTTCGGCGGCACCTGGGCGGCCCCGATCGCCAGCCTGCTGATCGAGCAGTACCTCACGGACAGTATCAGCCGGCCCGACCTTGAGAAGCGCATGCTGGAGGCCGACCTGATCGCCCAGGAGAAGTTCTTCCGCCGGAAACCCAAGCCCACCCGCCGCCGCCGATGAGCACCCCGCGCGACCGCATCACCGCGCACCTGGACCCGGTGCTCGTGTTCCTGTACCTGGTGCTGATGGGCGCCGGCTGGGCCAACATCTACTCGGCGGCCTACGATCCGGAGCACCCCGGCCTGTTCGACCAGTCCATGGAATACGGCCGCCAGAGCGTGTGGATCGTGGCCAGCCTGGTGCTGGGCGCGGGCATCCTGCTGGTGCAGGGCCGGTTCTTCCGCGACCTGGCCTGGGGCATCTACGCCGCCGTGCTCGTGCTGCTCGCCCTGGTGCTGGTGGTGGGCAAGGAGGTCAACGGCGCCAAGGCCTGGTTCGGCGTGGGCAGCTTCGGTATCCAGCCCGCCGAGTTCGCCAAGTTCGCCACCAGCCTGGCCCTGTCGCGCTACCTCAGCGGGCTCAAGGCCCTGGCCGACCTGCGCTCGCGGGCGGTCGCCACGTTGTTGATCCTGGCCCCGGTGGCCCTGATCATGCTGCAGCCCGACACGGGCACCGCGCTGGTCTCCGGCGCCTTCATCCTGGTGCTCTACCGCGAAGGGCTGTCGGGCAACATCCTGCTCATCGCCATCGTGGCCGCCGTGCTCAGCGTGCTGGCGCTGATCCTCAAGGAGAGCACCTTCGGGCTGCCCTTCACCGGGGTCCGTCTGGGCGGGCAGTACTTCCTGATGGCCCTCATCGCCCTTTTCGCGCTGGTGGCCTTCTGGGCCGTGCGCAACCTGGTGGTGCGGCGCTACCGCAAGCGTTACTACGGTCTCATTCTCTTCGCCCTGCTGGGCAGCATCGGCTTCATCAGCAGCGTGGACCACCTGGTGAGCGGGCTCGCCCAGCATCAGCGCGACCGCATCCTGGTGATGCTCGGCCAGATGGAGGATCCCCAGGGGCTGGGCTACAACGTGAAGCAGAGCCAGACGGCCATCGGCAGCGGAGGCTTCACCGGGAAGGGCTATCTGAAGGGCACGCTGACCAAGTACAAGTACGTGCCCATGCAGAGCACCGACTTCATCTTCTGCACCGTGGGCGAGGAATGGGGCTTCCTGGGCACCACCACCGTGGTGCTGTTGTTCACGCTCCTCATCCTGCGGTGCATCCAGATCAGTGACAGGCAGCGATCGCGCTTCACGCGGATCTACGCCTATTGCGTGGCGTGCGTCTTCTTCATGCACCTGATGATCAATGTGGGCATGACCATCGGCCTGGCCCCGGTGATCGGCATCCCGTTGCCCTTCTTCAGCTACGGCGGCAGTTCGCTGATCGGGTTCACCGTCCTGCTGGGCATCCTGGTGCGGATGGATGCCGAAAGGCTGACGCAGTTGCGTTGAAAGCGCGGAGGCGGGCCTGTGGCCCGCCTCCTCTCCCCTGGCGCCGGGCGGCGCTCAGTAGAACTTGCTGCGGTCGTCCACCACCTGGGCGGCCTCACGCAACGCGCTGAAGAGATTGCCCTCGGCCCGGCTCTGCATGCGCTGGAGCAGGCCGCTGCGCTCGGCGTTGACGTCGGCCAGCTCGGGTGCCGGGGTCAGTGCGGTCATGTTCACCATGTACACACCGATGTCGCCCTTGAGGGGCCCGCGGGTCTCGCCGGCGGGGATGGCGAAGATGCTGCCGATGACCTCGCTCTCGGTGAAGCCGCCGGGGATGCTGGTGGCATTGAAGGCCAGGTCGGTGGCGTTCTGCACCGCACCGCCCAGCTCGCCCGCCAAGGCGTTCAGGTCGGTTTTCCCGCTCATCTTCTCCATCCAGGCCGCAGCCTTTTTCTCCTTCACGGCCTCGCGCGTGAAGGTCTCCCGCACGTCCTCCAGTTGGGGCCGGCCCTGGGCACGCACCTTGCGCAGCAGTGCCACCACGTAGCTCTCACCCACCTCGATGGGCTCGCTGACCTTGCCCACCTCGGCGCGGTTCACCCAGCTGATGAGGCTGAAGGGCTCCTGCAGGCCGGGCACGAACCGCTGGTCGGCACGCAGCTCATCCACGTTCATGAACTTCAGGCCACGTCGTTCGGCGGCGGCCTTCATGCTGTCGGGGCCGGCGTGGTTGAGGCTGAACTCGTTGGCCGTCTTGTACACCTCCTTGAAGGTGGCGGGCAACGGCTTGATGCGGCGCGAAAGGCTCACCACACGGCGCTCGTCGCGCTCACGCTGGCCGAGCACCTCCACGATGTGGTACCCGTAGCTGGTCTTGGCGATGGTGATGGCCCCCACCTTCTCGTCGAAGCTCGCCTTGGTGAACTCGGGCACCATGCGGGTGCGGTCGAACCACTCGTAAACCCCGCCGTTGGGCACGCTGCCCGGGTCCTCGCTGTACTTCTTCACCAGCTCCTCGAACACGCCCTTGTTGCGCTTCACAGCGGCCAGCACGCTGTCGGCGCGCTGTTTCACCTCATCCTCGGGCTTGCCGCTCTGGGTGCTGAGCAGGATGTGGCGCACACGGGCCTCCTCCACCTTGGCCAGCTCCTTCACCTTCACCAGCTTGAAGTTCTGGCCGTCGCGGAAGGGGCCCACCACGGTGCCCACGGCCGCGGCCTGGATGAGGCTGTCGTTGAGGGCGTCGGCCGTGCCCGGGCTGTAGGGGGTCACCGCGTAGCTGCGGTCCTCGCTGTTGCCCACGATGAACAGGGAATCGCTGGTGGCGGTCTCCATGTCGGGCTTCAGGGCCGCCATCTCCGTGCGCAGCTGCTCGATATCGGCGGCGGTGGCCGTCACCGGGAAGGTGACGTAGTCGAAGGCCCGCGACGGCTTCTGGGCGTACCGCTTGTCGTCCTTGTGCGCCTCGTAGTACCGGCTGAGCTCCTGTTCGTTCACGGTGTAGAGGCTGTCGGGCTCGCTGTCGAAACGCTTGGCCACGAAGTTGAAGGAGGCCTTGGCGTTGCGCTGCATGTGGTCGTCCTTCACCTGGGCGGCGTTGACGAACACGCTCTTGCGCACCAGGGTGTTGTACTTGGTGATGATGCGGTTGGTGATGATGCGGCGCTTCTGGATCTCGTGATAGACCGGGGCATTGGTCTGCACGCTCTCGAAGTACTTGCGCAGCACCTCCTTGTCGGGCTGCCCGTCGGGGCCCTGGAAGTTGGGGTTGCCCTTGAACTCGGCCAGCAGGTTGTTGCCGAAGCGGATGTCGTCATATTCCTCCTTGCTCAGGGTGCTGCCGAAGCCGGCCTCTACGGCGTTGCGCAACAGGGTATGCTCGCGCACCACCTCCTGCCACACGCTGTTGCGCACCTGTTCGGTCATCTGGCCGTCCACGGACTGGCCGAAGTCGTTGCGGTAGCTGTCCAGCTCGTCGCTCACGCGCTTTTCGAACTGCACCAGGGGGATCTCCTCGCCGTTGATGCTTCCCACGGCCTGGTCGTTGACGCTGCTGCCGCGGTTGCTGAAGAGGTCCGTCAGGATGAAGGCCACCATGGCGCCGCCCACCAGGACGAGGAGGAGGCCGCTACGCTCACGGATCTTGCCGATGACTGCCATGGGTGCTCTGTTGAAAGGGGTGCAAATATAGGAGGCTGGTCCTTAGGGGACGTAGCCTTGGGCGGGGTCGGTGACCTCCAGGCGCACCAGGTCGATCCGGCTGTGGGCCACCTGGGCCACGGTGAACCGGAAAGGGCCCAGGTCGATCACCCGGCCCTGCTCGGGCAGGGAGCCGGTGTGGTGGAGCAGCAACCCCGCCAGGGTGTCGTAATGGTCGCTGCGCGGCAGGGCCAGGCGGTGGGCCGTCACCAGGTGCTCCACCTCGGTGCGCGCACTGAAGAGGAATTCGTGCTCGCCCACGCGCTCCTCGACCTCCTGGCCGATGTCGTGCTCGTCCTCGATGTCGCCCACGATGGTCTCCACCACGTCCTCGATGGTGAGCAGCCCGGCGGTGCCGCCGAACTCGTCCACCACCACGGCCACATGGCCGCGCTGACGGGTGAATTTGCGAAGCACCTCGTCGGCAGGCATCGTTCCCGGGATGAAGTCCACAGGCCGCAGCACCGAACGGATGGTGCGGGGCCTGCGGAACAGCTCGTGGCCGTGGACATACCCGATGATGTTGTCGATGCTGTCCTTGTACACAAGCAGCTTGCTGAGCCCGGTGTCCACGAACCGCCGGTGCAGCGCTTCGATGGGCTCATCCACGCCGATGGCCTCCACCTCGGCCCGGGGCACCATGAGGTCGCGGGCCTTGGTGGCGCTGAGGGTCAGGGTGTTGCGGAAGTATTCCACCTCCGCGTCCAGGACTTCGGACCGCGGGGACCGGTTGTCCATGGTGCGCAGGAACTCGTCGAGGTCCACCCGGCCCATGCCGGGCAGTGCGGCCTGGCCGCGTACCCCGAAAAGGCCGAGCAGGCCCTGGCTCACGGCGGTGAGCAGTGCCACCAGGGGCCGGAACAGCAGGTAAAGCCCCCGCAGGGGTACGGCGAACAGGGCCAGGCCATGGTCGGGGTCGATGCGGAACAGGGCCCGGGGCAGGAACTCCCCCAGGGCGAGCACGGCCAGGGTGCAAAGGCCGACCTGCCCGGCCAGGACGAAGAGCCCATGCGGATACAGGCCGTGGAGCCAGGGCCCCATGGCCTTGGCGGCCACCAGGCCGAAGACCACCTGGGCCAGGATGCTTCCCACCAGAAGGACACCGGAGACACGGGCCTGGCGGTCGAGCAGGGGGGCCACCATGGCCGCCCACCAGGCCCCTTCCTTGCGCTGCAGTTCGATGTAAAGCCTGTTGCCGGCGGCGAAGGCGACCTCCAGCCCCGCGCACAGGGCCGCCACCAGCAGACTGGCGATGATCAGCACAAGGTCGGCCGTGGCCATGGCAGCGGGCCTAAGCCTTGCGGGCCCGGTCGTCCATGGCCTCCAGCTTGCCGCGCATCATGCGGCGCATGCCCCACATGGCCGCGGCGATCACCGGGAACCACAGCCAGCGCCCCCCCTCCTTCCAGCCGTACACGGCCATGCTCCATACGGCTGCCAGGGCGGTGCCTATGGCCACGGCGAGCCAGAAGTGCTCCATGAAGCGATGGACCTTGCGCACAGTGGTCAGCGGGCTGGTGTGGCGAAGGTATCGCCCGTGGCGATATGGAAGGTGCCCGTGATGCGTTTCACCGTGTAACGGCTGAAGTCCTCGCTGGCCTCCAGGCCCACCCCGTGGATCACGTCGCCACGGCGGGCGATGCGTACCGGGCGCTCGGTATGCACACGGCCGCTGTCGCGGTCCCACACCAGGTGTTCGGTCTCCAGGCGTTCGCCCCGGGGGTTGGTGAACACCACGTTCTCACTCACCTCCATGCGGTCGGCCGCGGGCAGGATGATCCCACGGCGTGCGGTGAGCACGCTGCCGGGTGCTCCGGTGCGGTCGAAGAAAACCAGCTCGATCCCCTCGCTCAGTTCGGTGCGGCGCCGGTCGGGGGCCAGGTGCTCGACGATGCGGCCGGCGCGGAGCCTGTTCTGCAGGCGCCCGCTGTCGCTGTACAGGTATTCGGCGTTGCCGGTCACCCGGTCCGGGGCATCGGCCGGCAGCTCCACGGCCGCCACGCGGTCCAGGTCGTTGGTGCACGCCACCAGCCCCGCGCCGAGCAGGGCGAGGGCGAACCAGGGCAGGGGTCCGCCGGTGCGGCAGCTCATTCGATGCGGCGCTTGCGGAACCAGACCTCCCGGATGTCCGGTGTGATCGTGAAGCCCACGAAGAGGTCGATGAAACCCTCGGTGATCCGGCCGGCGGCCGGGGTGGAGCGCTCGCCCAGGTCAACGCCCAGGTTGAAGCGTGACCGGGTGGTGGAGCCCATGAGGGGCAGCGACAGGCCGGCGCTCAGCGCCGTACCCCGCAGGGCTTCCCCGCCCACACGCAAATAATCCTGGGCGTGGCGCAAGCCCAGGCGGTAGGTGGTCCGGCCGAGGAATGAGCCGTTGCGCAGGCCGAGCGGCGTCCAGGCGGCACCCACAGCGTAGCTCATGCTGGGGCCGAGCCCTTCGGGCAGCGCATAGCCTTCCACATCGATCCGCAGGGCGCTCCAATCGCGCCGACGCACTTCGGCCGTCACGGTCCAGGTGGGGCTCACCACCCCGAAACCGATGGCATACGCGGTGGGCAGGCCCACGGTGCCGCGCGCCCCGTCGGTGAAGGCGATGGTGTCGCGGAAGGTCTCCACCCCGGTGGTGGTGGCCGTGAAGGAGTTCACCAGTTCGGTACGGCGGGCGCTGATGGCCAGGCCGGGATCCACGCTCAGCGCCACGGTCCACCGCAGGGGTTCGTCATCCAGGGAGCTGCGCCGGCGCAGGTCGCCCAGGTACTGCAGGCCCACGGTGGCCGCCGGACCCCGCATCACCAGCGAGGAGAAGGCCTGGGTGTTGAGGTAGTTGGCCCCTTCGGGGAAGTACACCTTGCGCGTGCGTTCGATGCCGCCGAAGAGGTACACGAAGTTGGCCCCCACGGTGAGCTTGTGCCCGTTGGCCAGCGAGTCACGCTTCTGCCAAACGGTGGTCCCCAGGCCGGCGAAGGCCTTGTTGAGCCCGCCGGAGCCTTCGTAGGCGTACCGCACCGTGGCCCCGTCCGGCAGGGCGCCTTGGTCGTTGATGCGGTAACCCACATCGGTGAAAGGGGAAAGGCCCAACGCCAGCCCCGCCTTGCCTTGTGCGAAGGGGATGCCCACGCTCAGGCCCAGGGGCCGCATGGTGCTGAGCCGCTGTTCCCCGCCCGCCGCGCGCAGGCGCATCCAGCGGGCCAGGCCCCCCACCTCGAAGGTCGGCTTCAACAGGTGGGCGTAGCTGGCCGGCTGCTGGGCGCTGACGCTGTACGGGTCGGTGGCGGCCACGCCCACCCCGCCCATGGCGGCCTGCACCACCTGGTTGGTGTTCAGCAGGTCGCCGAAGCCATAGGAAGTGTACGGCGATTCAAGGCTCTCCTGAGCGACGGCCTCCGGCAGGCCCGCCAGTCCCGCGATCGTGAGCAAGGTGGCGGTGGTGCGCAAGCAGGGCATGGAGTCCGCGAAGGGTCAGCAGCGGGTCGGCAAAGATGCCACTTTTGAGGGCGGCCGCGTAGGCCGGGGCCGCGCCGCCGGTGAGCACCACGGCCAGCCCGGGGTGTTGCAGGGTCAGTTCGGCGATCATGCCGGCCAGCTCCAAGCGCACCCCGTGGTGGATGCCCGAGGCCAGGCACGAAAGGGTGTCGCGGCCCACCAGGGGGGGCGATCCGGGATCTTCCACCAGCGGCAGCCGGGCGCTGTAGCGGTGCATGGCCTGGCCGCGCATGCGGGGGCCCGCGCTGATGGCCCCGCCCACGAAACCGGCCCCGGGCAGCACCAGGTCGTAGGTGATGCAGGTGCCCAGGTCGATGGCCAGGGCCGGCCGGCCGGGGAAGCCTTCGTGCAGCGCGACGGCGTTGGCCAGGCGGTCCACCCCCAGGGTGGCCGTGGTCGCATAGGCCACCGGCAGGGGCGCAGGCGAAGCACCGGTGAGCTCGATCGCAGGGCCGTAGGCTTCCAGCATCGGCATCACCGTCGTGGCGGGCACGCCCACGGAGGCCACGGCGATGCATGCGGGTCGGTCGGCTCCCAGGAAGTCCCGCAGGGCCTCGGCATCGGGCCGGTCCATCCGCGTGAAGCGCAGCACCTGCCGGCCCCGGAACAGGGCCAGCTTCACCCGCGAATTGCCGATGTCCACCACCAGGTCGGTGCAGCTGTGGTCCGGGGAACGCATGAAGTCCTATCTTTGCCGCCCTTGTCCGTCCGGCCCCTGGGCCGAGGACGGGCGAAACATAGGGTGCCTTAGCTCAGCTGGTAGAGCAACGGACTGAAAATCCGTGTGTCCCCAGTTCGATTCTGGGAGGCACCACCCTCCGAAGGCCGGTCGCAGGACCGGCCTTCGCCGTTCAGGGCGCGCCTTGATCCTCCACCAGGCGCCGCAGGGCGGCCAAGTGCCCGGCCTTGCCAGGTTCGCGGGAGCGCTTGTTGGTGGTCGTGAAGTAGCGATGGTCCTCCAGGAAACGCACCTGCAGGCGGTTCCACTCCAGCTCGGAGGTGAGCTTCCCGTGGGCCCGCATCTCCTCGAAGAGCAGGCGGCTGATGCGCGGGTAGTCCGACCGCCCCAGGTAGTCCAGGTCCGCATCGCAGAGGATCATGGAAAGCGCATCCGTGGGGCGCTGTGGGACCCGCGTATCCATGATGAGGGTGCAGATCCGCTCGATCTGTGGCGGGGCATAGCCGCATCCCGGAAGCACCCGGCGGGCGATGTCGCAGCTCACGCGTTCATGCTCCACCTCCTGTTCGGTGAAACCGGCATCGTGGTAGAGGGCGGCCGTCTTCAACAAAAGCAGGTCATCGCCGGTCACGCCCTCCTGTGCGGCGATGTCGATCACCGAGGCGTACACGTCCAGGGTGTGCTCCAGGCTGTGGTATGCGCGCCGCTCGGGAAGCTCCTCGCGCAGCTTCCGCAGGATGTAGGCTTTGGCGGCCTGAAGGTCCATACGGGAGCGACCAAGATAACGCCCCCCGGGCACCTGTACCTTGGCCCCATGTTCCCGCAGGGCCACCGGCGCACATTGCTGCTCTTCGGCGTCCTGGCGGTGTACATCGTGCTGCAATCGCTGTGGTGGGCCTATCTGCTGGTGCGCAAGGACCAGGAGATGCAGGCGTTGATCGAAGCCTTCCAACTGGCGACCGACGGCGGCGCAGGGCGGGCCGACCGCACCTTCCGGATGGTGGTGGGCGAGGGCAGCGTGTTCCTGGCCCTGCTCATCGCCGCCCTGGTGCTCACCTACCGCGCCATCCGCCGCGACCTGCAACTGGCCCGTGCGCAGCGCAACTTCCTGCTGGCGGTCACCCACGAGCTGCGCACCCCCATCGCCGGCGCCAAGCTGAACATGCAGACGCTCCAGCGCCACGACCTGGAGGCGGGGCTGCGCGACCAGCTCGCGGCCCGGGCGGTGGCCGACCTGGACCGGCTGGCGGCCCTCACCGACAAGGTGCTGCTGGCCGCACGGGCCGAGGAGACGGACCTGCCCCTGGAGATGGGCATGATGGACTTGGTGGCCGGGGTGCGCCACGCCGTGGACCAGGCCCGCAGCACCATCCTGGCAGGGCACCAAGTGACGCTGGAAGCACCACCGTCGCTCACGGTGAAGGCCGAGGCGCTGGCGCTGCGTTCCGTGGTGGACAACCTGCTGGAGAACGCCGGCAAGTACACCCCGCCGGGCAGCCGTGTGCTTGTGGCCGTGCGCCGCAAGGGCGAGGGCGCCGTGCTGGAGGTGGCCGACGAAGGGCCCGGTGTGCCCGAGAGTGAGAAGGAACGCATCTTCCAACGCCTGCACCGCGGTGGCGACGAGGCCGTGCGCGCCACGCAGGGCACCGGTCTGGGCCTATACATCGCCCGGCGTCTCATGCGCCGCATGGGCGGCACGCTCACGGTCCGCAACGCCCCGCAAGGGGGGGCTATCTTCGCGGCCTCCTTCCCCACCGCCTCCTGATGCCCGCAACCCGCAAGGTCGCCCTGGTCGTGCTCGACGGCTGGGGCATCGGCGCCGGCGATCGCACCGACGCCATCGCCCAGGCCCGCACGCCGCGTTTCCACGCACTATGCAGTACCTGCCCGCACGCCACACTACGCACCGATGGCGAACATGTGGGCCTGCCCGCCGGGCAGATGGGCAACAGCGAGGTGGGCCACCTCAACATCGGCGCGGGCCGCGTGGTCTACCAGGACCTGCTGCGCGTGGACAAGGCCGTGGAGGACGGCTCCCTGGCGCGCAACACCGTGCTGCAGGAGGCCTTCCGCGCGGCGCGCACCCCCGGTGTCCGGCTGCACTTCATCGGGTTGCTCAGCAAGGGCGGCGTGCACAGCCACCAGGACCACCTGCGCGCGCTGTGCCACGCGGCCGTGGAGGCGGGCGCGCCGCAGGTGTTCGTGCACGCGTTCACCGACGGGCGCGATGCCGACCCGAAGAGCGGCCTGGGTTACTTGCGCGACTTCCTCGCCGGGGTGAAGGGACTTCCGGTGCACCTGGCCAGCGTGGTGGGCCGCTACTACGCCATGGACCGCGACAAGCGCTGGGAGCGGGTGAAGCGCGCCTACGACCTGCTCGTCCACGGCACGGGCACGGCGGTGGCCGACGCCACGGAGGCCTACACGCGCAGCTACGCCGAAGGCATCACCGACGAGTTCATCGTGCCGCACGTGATCACGGGATCCGACGGTGCGCCGCTCGGCACCATCCGCCCCGGCGACGTGGTGATCTGCTTCAACTTCCGCACCGACCGCTGCCGCGAGATCACCCAGGCCCTCACCCAGCAGGCCTTCCCAGAGCACGGCATGACGCCGCTCCCGTTGCACTACGTCACCCTCACCGAGTACGACCCCACCTACCGCGACGTGCGCGTGGTGCTGGGCAAGGACGAACTGCCGATGACGCTGGGCGAGACCGTGAGCGCGGCGGGGTTGCGGCAGGTGCGCGCGGCCGAGACCGAGAAGTATCCGCACGTCACCTTCTTCTTCAGCGGCGGCCGCGAAGCACCCTACCCCGGCGAGGAACGCATCCTGGTCGCCAGCCCCAAGGTGGCCACCTACGACCTGCAACCGGAGATGAGCGCGCCGGAGCTGGCCGAGCGCGTGGCGCAGGCCCTCACACCCGACGGCCCCGACCTGGTGGTGCTCAACTTCGCCAACCCCGACATGGTGGGCCACACCGGCGTGTTCAGCGCGGTGGTGAAGGCCGTGGAGACCACCGACACCTGCCTGGGCCGCGTGGTGGACGCTGGCCGTGCCGCGGGCTACAGCTTCGTGATCATCGCCGACCACGGCAACGCGGACAAGGCCCTGAACCCCGACGGCTCGCCCAACACCGCCCACAGCACCAACCCGGTGCCCATCGTGCTGGTGGACGACCGGCGATGGACGCTGCGCGATGGGATCCTGGCCGACGTGGCGCCCACCCTGTTGCAGCTCATGGGCCTCCCCCAGCCCGCGCAGATGACCGGGCGTTCGCTCGTGGAGGCCGGGTGAGGCTTCGTTAGTTGTTCAGAATGGTCAGATGACCGGTGAAGGGCCCTTCACCACCTTCCACCACCACCTCATAGAAGTAGGTGCCGTCGGGCACGTTGCGCCCATCCCAGGTGTTGCGGTAGTTGTTGGCCTCGAAGACCACCTGGCCCCAGCGGTTGAAGATCCTCACCTTGTTGTTGGTGCCCTGGATACCGTCGATGTAGAACGTATCGTTGTCGCCATCGCCGTTGGGGCTGAACACGTTCGGGATCACGATCTGGCAGCCGCTGTCCACGTTCACCTGGTCGGTCACGGTCCGCGCACAGGCATCGGTCACGGTCACCTGGTAGGTCCCGTTCTGCATGCCCGGCACCCAGGTGGTGGTGCCCTGGTCGCCCGTGGCCCAGGTGATGGTCAGGTCCCCGAACCCGCCGGTGGCCGAGGCCGTGAGCATCACCGAGTCGTCCTCGCATTGCAGTGCGAGGTCCTCGGCGAAGAGCTGCATGGGCACGTACTCCAGGATGGGCACCGCGGCCGTGCTCACCGAGGTGTCGCCGCATGCATTGACGTAGGTGGCGGTCAGGATGATCTCCTCCATGCCTTCGGCGACCCCGTCCTCGAAGGCGCTCAAGGGGAAGCTCACCGAGCTCTGTCCGTCGGGGATCACGATGGTCACCGGGATGCTGGGGTAATCCACGCCGTTCGTGGCCGTGCCCGACACGACGACCGACACGTCGAGGTCATCCTCGTTGCCCGGGCGGGTGATGGTGAGGGTGGCATCGGTGCAGCCCTCGGTCATGGTGCCGTCGGCGCTGGCGGTCACCACCTCCAGGTCGATGGCATTGGGCGAACTGAAGCTGCCGCCCTCCAGGAACACACCGCTGTCGAAGGCCGAGTCGAAGGCATCGGCGATGGCCAGCTTGATGTGGTAGGTCTGCCCGCACTGCACCAGGGCGTAGGCCGTGAGCACCACGGTGAAGCCGTCGTACTGCACGGTGAGGCCGCCGGCGTTGTCGAAGTAGTGGATGCTGTTGTTCTGCCAGCCGGGGTCCACCGCGGCGCAGTTGGCGGCGTCTCCGAAGCTGCCGGGGGTACCGTTGTTCACCGTGTTGATGCCGATGGGCACGTTGGTGCCGGGGACCAGGGCGATGTTCGCAGCGTTGTTGCTGAAGGGCCCGTTGATGCCCGGCCCGCTGAGGAAGAAACCGAAGACATCGTTGAACGAGGAGCATACGTACTCGTTGTATTCCTCGCTGCCGAACACGAAACGGAAGACCAGCGAATCCCCGGCGGGCACGAAGTCGAATTCCAGCACGGCCTTGTCGTTCACGGCCTGTTGGGAGATGGTCTCAAGGTCGATGTCGCCCGTGAAGGCCGGGGAGGCAGGCCCCACGGAGAAGGACTCATCGTCGTTGGGGCCCACCACTTCCGGGATGCTCCCGCTGCACATCACCAGGCCCTGGGCGATGCCCACGTTGGAATTGGTGCCGTCGAAGCTGCCGATCTGGTCGTTGACCAGGTTGCCGGGCTGTCCGTTGAAGGTCACGTTGCTCACCGTGATGCCGGCGCCCAGCAGCACGTTCTGCACCAGTTGTTCCGGGGTCTGGCTGTTGTCCACGGTGATCTGCGCCGAGGCCAGGGTGGGCATCAGCAGGGCGACCATCATCAGGCCACCGAAAGTCTTGTTGTTCATATCAGTTCTCCTCGATCGTGCCGCGGATCAACGTCACATGGCCATAGCCCTCGCGTGGCGGCATGTAGTGGCCCTCGGCCTTGTACTTGTACACATACACCCCGGTGGGTGCCATCTGGCCGCCCATCACCTTGCCGTCCCAGAAGGGCTCCTCGTCGCTGGAGGCGAAGATCAGTTCACCCCAGCGGTCGAAGATGGCCATCTCGAAGGCCGACACCATGTGGCTCACCGGTCCGAAGAGCTCGTTGAGGCCGTCGCCGTCGGGCGTGAAGGCGTTGGGGAAGTGGATCTGGGCCGGGGGGATGATGTACACCGAGTCGGTGGCGCGGCAGCCGTTGGCGGTCACCATTTCCAGGTGCACCCAGTGGTCCTCCATGTCGTTGTAGTGATGCACCACTTCCTGCGTGCTCGCCTTGGTGCCGTCGCCCAGGGTCCAGAAGTAGGCGATCGGCTCGGGATGCGTGGCGGCCTCGAACTGCCAGCCGTCCACGTCCAGGTTGGTCACCACGATGTCGGCCAGGGTGGGCTCCACCTCGATCTCCACCTGCGCGGTGCTGAAGAGGCCGCACTCCTCGTACACGTTCACCACGTAGGTGGTGTTGGCCAGGGGGGCCACCATCACCTCGGGGTCGCTGTGGCCCAGCAGGGGCCATTCGATGGTGTAGATGCCCGAGCCGCCGGTGATCTGCGCGCTCAACAGGATGCTTTCACCGTAGCAGATCACCTGGTCGTCCGTGAGGTCGATGGCCATCGGAAGCGGATGGGGGATGTAGGTGGCCACGGTGGCGCTGCCCGTGTAGCCGCATTGGTCGCTGGCCGTGAAGGTGTACACGGCGTCGGTGGGTACCGGCACGTCCACGCTGGTCCCCGTGCCGATCACCGTGCCGTTGGCATCCTCCCAGGTATAGGTGTACACGCCGTTGCCGCCGGTGACCGAGGCGATGGAGATGGTGATGGTGTCGCCCGTGCAGATCACGGTGGGGTCGCCGTTGGTGACGATCGCGATGGGGGGCAGCGGGGCCGTGGAGGTCAGCACGCTGTCCACCGCCACCGAGCCGCATCCGTCGGTCACCGTGGCCACGTAGTAGGTGGGCGGCCCGGCGGGCACATTCACCGTGGCGGTGTTGCTCAGCACCGTGCCGCCCACGGTCCATTGGTAGGTGAAGGTGCCGTCGCCCCCGGCCACGTTCAGCACGCTCAGGTCCGCATTGCCCAGGCAGGGGATCGCCGTGTCCGGCGTGAGGGTCAGGACCATGGGCGCGTACACGGGCACATCCACGGTGATGTCCACGGTGACAGGTACGATGCTGCACGTATCGCTCACGGTGAGGGTGTAGGTGGTGGTGACCCCGGGGCTCACCGAGATGGTGGGCGTGGTCTCGCCCGTGCTCCAGGCGTAATCGTAGTTGCCCGATCCGCCGGAGACCACCGGCGCCAGCAGCTCGGTGAGGTTGCAGTCGCTCTGGATGTTGCTGGCCTGCACGTCCAGCGGTGGTGGTGAATCGATGTAGAAGTGGAACTCGGTCTGCACCTGCAGTCCGGCGCACTGGATCATCTGTTGGATCTGGATGATGATGGACTCCAAGCCGTCGGCGTCCTGGGGGATGGTGAGCAGGAAGGTGATGGCCGTGTCACCCGGGTAGTAGATGAGCTGGCTGGGGAAGGCGGGGCTGTAGTCCACGCCGGGGGTGGCCGTGCCCAGGATGTTGAGGTTCACCGTGTCGGTGATCGAGGTGTCGCCCACCCGGTAGAAGGTGAAATCCACCAGGCCGCAGCCTTCCAGCATGGTGCTGTCGTTCACCAGCACGCCGCTCACCAGCTCGGGCACCACCTGGCCGGTGCTCACGAAGCTGCCGGCCTCCAGGAACACGCCGCTGTCGAAGGCCGTGTCGCCACCGTCGGCGATGGCGATCTTGATGTGGTAGGTCTGGCCGCAGACCACCGCGGCACGCGCCGTCAGCACCACCGTCATGCCGTCGTACTGCACCGTGGTGCCGTTGGCATTGCTGGTGTAGTAGATGTTGTTGTTCATCCAGTTGGGGTCCAGCGCGGCACAGTTGGAGGCCGTGCCGTTCATGCCGACGGTGCCGTTGTTCACCGTGTTGATGGAGACGGGCACCTGGGTGCCGGGCACCAGGGCGATGTTGATGGCGTTGTTGCTGAAAGGCCCGGTGATGCCCGGCCCGCTGAGGAAGAAACCGAACACGTCGTTCACGGTGCCGCACACGTACTCATCGTACTCCTCGGAACCGAAGACGTAGTTGAACCGGAGCGAATCGCCCGTGGGGATGAAGTCGAACTCCAGGATGGCGGCATCGTGGGTGGCCACGCCGCTCAACTGATCGAGGTCCGGGTCGTTGAAGCCCCAGTTGCCTCCGCCCAGGGATCCGCTGCCGATGTTGTTGGGGCCGATGGCGAAGGTGACGTCGCCCGAGCCCATGATCATGCCGGCGGCCAGGCCCACGTTGGAGGCCGTGCCGTCGAACTCCCCGGCCTGCGGATGGATGGTGTTGCCCGGCGCCCCGTTGAAGACGAAGTTGCTGGCGGTCACCCCCCCGCCCAACAGCACGTTCTGCACCAGCTGGGCCGGGGTCTGCGTGTTGGTCACCACCAATTGGGCGGCGGTGCCGAGAGGCAGCAGGGTGCAGAGCGCGAACAGGGGGCGGTTCAGGGTGGCCATGACGGGAAAAGGCCTTGAAAATTAAGCCTCAACGACCACATGACCCCTCCGGGGGGCGATCGGTTGCCCGGAGCCGCCCGGGATGGGGGTCAATCCGGGTCGAGGTCCTGGCCCAGCAGCGTCACCGAGCCGATGCCCTTGGTGGAGGGGAAACGTACGCCCTTGGCCTTGTACTGGTACACGTAGACCCCGGTGGGACAGGGCTGGCCGTTGGTGAAACGCCCATCCCAGGTGCGGCCCGGTTCATCGGTGGTGAAGATCACCTCACCCCAACGGTCGTAGATGGTGTAGCTCACCTCGGTCATGGCGTACCACACCGGGCCCCAGGTGTCGTTGATGCCATCGCCGTCCGGGGTGAAGGCGTTGGGGATGTAAAGCTGTCCACCGGGCTGCAGGAACACGCTGTCCACATCGGTGCATCCCGCCGGGGTGATGGCCGTCACGGTGGCCCAGTACTCGTCGCCATCGGCGAAGGTGGTCTGCACGGGCGTGCCGAAGGCCTGCGCCCCGTTGCTGAAGGTCCAATGGTAGGTCTCCGCCCCGGGCAGGCATTGCGCTGTGAAGCGGAATTCGTCGCCACCCAGTTCGCTGGTGGTGATCTCCACCACGGGGATCTCTACCATCACGGTGACGGCCCCGCTGACGCTGTCCCCGCAGGCGTCGATCACCGTCACGGTCAGCGTGGTGTCGCCCGCGGGGAATACGGTGACCGCACTGTCGGTGGCGCCCGAGGGTTGCCACAGGAAGGTGTAGGTCCCACCGCCGCCCGTGCCACCGGCGGTCACCGTGGCGCTGCCGCCCTCACAGGCCACGGCCGTGGCGGGCAGCAACAGGTCCAAGGGCTCCGGGGCATCCACGGCCAGGGTGGCACTGGTCTGCTGACCGCAGTTGTCGTTCACCGTCAGTGTGTAGGTGGCGTCGGCGGTCACCGGCACGTTCAGGGTGGCCCCGCTGCCTACGCCGTTGCCCGCATCATCGGTCCAGAGGTAGGTGTACTGGCCATCGCCGCCAGTGACGCCCGGGGTCAGGGACACCACGTTGCCCAGGCAGGGCACGGTGTAGGGCCCACCGGGGGTGATGGTGAGGGTGGGCATGTTGGGCGGGCTCACCTGCACGGTGGCCGTGCCGCTGCCGCCACAGGCGTCCTCCACGGTCACCACGTAGGCGCCGGGCGAACCGGCGGGCACGGTCAACTGGGCCGTGGTGCCCTGGGTCGCGCCGTTCAGGGTCCATTCGTAGGTGTACGGGGCCACCCCGCCCACCACATTCAGCACCTCCAACAGCACGGTGCCCTGGCAGGGCAATTCCAGGTCCGGCGACGCGGTGACCGTCAGCACGGCCGGGGGCAGTACCGTCACGGTGATGGTGCCCTGCTGCACACCGCCGCAGTTGTCGTTCACCGTCACCGTGTAAGTACCGGGGGCCGTGGCGTCCACAGGGATGTTGGTGCCGGTGCCCACGGTGGTGCCGTTCAGCGTCCAGGTGTAGGTGAAGGGCGGGGTGCCGCCGGCCACGTTCAGCACGCTGAGGTCGCCCGTGCCCAGGCAGTCGAAGGTCAGGTCGGGGCTCAGCGTCAGGGTCATGGGCGGGCTTACCGGCGGGCCCACCACCACGTCCTCCTGCACGGTCCCGGCGCAGTTGTCGTTCACCGTCAGCACGTAGGTCCCGGGGGCCGTGTTGGGCACGGTGATGGAGGTGCCCGTGCCCACCGTGGTGCCGTTCAGTGTCCAGGTGTAGGTGAAGGGAGGCGTGCCGCCCGTGAGGTTCAGCACCTCCAGGTCCACCGTGCCGCTGCAAGGCAGGTTCAGGTCGGGCGTCAGCGTCAGGGTCATGGGCGGGCTCACCGGAGCACCCACCACCACGGTCTCCTGCACCACGGCCCCGCAGCCATCGGTCACGGTGGCCACGTAGTTGCCCTGCTGGCCCTGCCCCACGGTGATGGTCTGGTTGCTGCTCACCGGGCTCCCGTTGAGGGTCCACTGGTAGTTGTAGGGCGGCGTGCCGCCGGTGACGTTCAGGATGCTGATGTCCACTGTGCCGCTGCACGGCAGGTTGACGTCGGGGCTGACGGTCACCACCGGTTGCGCGCTCACGAAGCTGCCCGATTCCAGGAACACGGCCGAGTCGTAGAGGTCGTCACCGCCGTCGCCGATCGCCAGCTTGATATGGTAGGTCTGGCCGCACTGCACGGCCGCACTGGCGGTGAGCACGGTGGTCATCCCATCATAGGTGATCGTGTTGCCCATCATGTTGTCCACATAGTACACGCTGTTGGCGACCCAGTTGGGATCGGCCGCGAAGCAGTACATGGGGTCGGAGCCCAAGGTTGGATCGCCGGATGAGCCGCTGTTCAGGGTGTTGATGGTCACCGGCACCCCGGTGCCGGGGATCAGGGCGATGTTCGCCGCACCGTTGGAGTACGGGCCGGAGATGCCCGGGCCGCTCAGGAAGAAGCCGAAGGCGTCGTTCACCGTGTTGCACACGTACTCGGGATATTCCTCCGAAGCGAACACGAAGTTGAACGAGATAGCGTTGCCGGTGGGCACGAAATCGAACTCCAGTACGGAAGCGTCGGAGATCTGCACACCGGAAAGGAGCTGCAGGTCGGGGTCGCTCCCGCCGAAGATGGACGTGCTGGCGAAGGTGATGTCGCCCATGCCCGGGGCATCGAGCACGCTGCCGGTGGAAAGGATGATGCCGGAGGCCAGTCCCAGGTTGGTGCCGCTGGCCGTGAAGGCCCCGCACCCGGCCTGCCCGCCCGGAGCGCCGGCCATGCCGTTGTACAGAACGTTGTTGGCGGCCACACCACCGCCCAATAAGGTGTTCAGCACCAGGTTCTGCGGGGTGGGCGCGTTGTTGATCAACAGTTGCGCCTGGGCCTCCGGCCCCATGGCGGGCAGGAAGGTCAGGCCGAGCAGCACAGGGATCAGGGCGCGTTTCATGGGGGGGAGGGGCGTTCGATGGGCGAAGGAACCCCTGCTGGGTACAAGACGGGACCGCCACCGAGCAAGTGGCCTGAACGATCGCGCCAACGGCGGTCCGCTATCTTTCGGGTCGGATCCACACGACCAAGTTCCTCAAGAAGAAGCACTTGGTCAACAATATACCGAGATATCGTGACTGTACTTGACGACCATATCCAGGCGGCCCAGGAGCGCTACCTGGCCGAGCTGATGGACCTGCTGCGGATCCCCAGCGTGAGCGCGGACCCTAGGTACAAGGCCGATGTGCAACGCTGTGCCGGGGCCGTGGGGCAACGGCTCACCGAGGCCGGCCTCGACGCCGTGGAGGTGATCGCCACGGCGGGCCACCCCATCGTGTACGGCGAGAAGATCGTGGACCCGGCGAAGCCCACCGTGCTGGTGTACGGGCACTATGACGTGCAGCCGGCCGACCCGCTGGAGCTGTGGACCTCCCCGCCCTTCGAGCCGGTGGTGCGGGACGGCCGCATTTACGCGCGCGGCAGCGCCGACGACAAGGGCCAGTTCTACATGCACGTGAAGGCGGTGGAGGCCATGCTGCACCACGGCGGGTTGCCCTGCAACGTGAAGTTCATGATCGAGGGTGAGGAGGAGGTGGGCAGCGTGAACCTAGGGCCCTTCGTGCGGGCCAACAAGGAGCGGCTGCGGGCCGATGTGGTGCTGATCAGCGACACGGCCATGCTCGCCAACGACGTGCCCAGCATCAACACCGGCCTGCGCGGACTGAGCTACCTGGAGGTGGAGGTCACCGGCCCGGACCGCGACCTGCACAGCGGGGTCTATGGGGGCGCGGTGACCAACCCCATCAACGCCCTGTGCGAGATGATCGCCGGCCTGCACGACGCCGACCGCCGCATCACCATACCCGGCTTCTACGACGCCGTGCGCGAACTGAGCGCCGCGGAACGCCAGGCCCTGGCCGAAGCGCCCTTCGACGAGGCGGCCTATATGCGCGACCTGACCATCGGTGCCGTGCACGGGGAGAAGGGGTACAGCACCCCCGAGCGCAGCAGCATCCGCCCCACCCTGGACGTCAATGGCATCTGGGGTGGCTACATCGGCGAAGGGGCCAAGACCGTGCTGCCCTCCAAGGCCTACGCCAAGATCAGCATGCGCCTGGTGCCCGATCAGCGGAGCGCCGACATCACCCGGCTGTTCCAAGAGCACTTCGTGCGCATGGCCCCGCCCGGGGTGACGGTGGTGGTGCGGCCCCACCACGGGGGCGAGGCGGTGGTGACGCCCATCACCTCGGAGGCCTACCGCGCCGCGAGCATGGCCATGGAGGAGACCTTCGGCAAGCGGCCCATCCCCACGCGCGGGGGAGGCAGCATCCCCATCGTGGCCCTGTTCGAGGCCGAGCTGGGGCTCAAAACCGTGCTGTTCGGCTTCGGGCTGGACTCGGACAAGATCCACAGCCCCGACGAGCACTACGGCGTGTTCAACTACATGATGGGCATCCGCACCATCCCGCGGTTCTTCCACCACTACGCCGCCTTGATGAACGGCAAGGCGTGAGCCCGCTGCCCCACCCGCTTCGCATGGTGGCCGCGCTGCCGGCCCTCGGGCTGTGCGTGCTGCTCGCCGGCTGCCTCAGCTACCGCGAGGTGACCGTGGAAGGCGTGGAGGCCCTGCGGCTGACGGGCCTCGACGCGCGTGGCCTGGCGGTGCGGGCCGAGGTGCGGGTGAACAACCCCAACGGCTACCGCATCCGCCTGCGCGACCCGGACCTGGAACTCTTCCTGGACGGCACGCGCGTCGGCACCGCCGTACTGGACACCCCGCTCACGGTGCCCGCGCGGGCCACCTCCGTGGTCCGGGTGCCCCTGCATGCCCGCCTGGAGGGCGGCCCGCTGCTGGCCACGGGCCTGGGCATGCTGCTGGGCCGCACGCCGGTGCTGCGCGCCGAGGGCACCGTGCATGTGCGTGCCGGCTGGGTGGGCCGGCGAATCCCCTTCCGCCTGGAGGCCCCCCTGCGGGAATGACCGCCGCTGCGCACGCCCGATCGTTGACGACCTGCGGGGACGGTCGCACCCGGTCGCCGTACCACGGGCCTTTCTTTGACCCCGTGTCCCGGCGGTCCCTGCTCCCCTGCTGCGCAGCGCTGCTGCTGTCCGCCGGGGGATGTGGTGACCCAGGCAGCGGGCGCACCGCAACCATGGACGACAGCACCGCGCACCGCCCTGCCAACCGGCTGATCCACGAAACAAGCCCCTACCTCCTGCAGCACGCGCACAACCCGGTGGATTGGTATCCCTGGGGGCAGGAGGCCCTGGATGCGGCACGCGCCGGCAACAAGCTCATGCTCGTCAGCGTGGGCTACAGCAGCTGCCACTGGTGCCACGTGATGGAGCGTGAGAGCTTCGAGGACGACAGCATCGCGGCGCTCATGAACCGCCACTTCGTCTGTGTCAAGGTGGACCGCGAGGAACGCCCCGACGTGGACCAGGTGTACATGGGCGCCGTGCAATTGATGACCGGCCGCGGCGGCTGGCCCCTCAACTGCTTCACGCTGCCCGACGGCCGGCCGGTGTACGGCGGCACCTACTTCCCGCCGGGCCAATGGCGGCAGCTGCTTCAGGACCTGGCCACCACCTGGGCCCAGGAACCCGACCGCGTGCGCGGCTACGCCGAACGCCTGCAGCAGGGGATCGCCGAACTGGACCTGGTGGTGCTCAACGAGGACCCCGCGCCCTTCACCCGCAAGGAGCTGGACCACTACGTGGCGGTGTGGGAGCGGCAGTTCGACCGGGAACACGGCGGCACCGACGGTGCGCCCAAGTTCCCCATGCCCAACAACCTCCTGTTCCTGCTGCGGCAGGCCCGGCTCACCGGCGACACGACCCTCGGGGCGTACGTGAAGCTCACGCTGGACCGCATGGCGCGCGGCGGCATCTTCGACCAGGTGGGCGGCGGTTTCGCACGGTACAGCACCGACGTGCTCTGGAAGGTGCCCCACTTCGAGAAGATGCTGTACGACAACGTGCAGCTCGTCAGCCTCTACTGCCAGGCCTGGAAAGCCTACGGGGACCCCGGGCACCGGCGCGTGGTGGAACGCACGTTGGCCTTCTTGGAACGCGAGCTGCGCTCCCCCGAAGGCGCCTTCTTCAGTGCGCTCGACGCCGACAGCGAGGGCGAAGAGGGGCGTTTCTACGTGTGGACCGAGGCGGAGCTTCGTGCCGCGCTGGGCGATGACCTCGAACTGGCCCTGAAGTATTACGGCGTGGGCGGGGAGGGCCTCTGGGAGCATGGGCGCAACATCCTGCTGCGGCCGGTGGACGATGCCACCTTCGCCAAGCGCAACGGCATGGACCCTGCCACGCTGCGCACCCGCATCGACCGCATCAACGCGCGGCTGCTGGAGGCACGCGCCGGGCGACCAAGGCCCGGCTTGGACGACAAGGCGTTGGTGAGCTGGAACGCCCTCGCCGTGCAGGCCTACGCCGATGCCTACGAAGCGTTCGGCGAAGCGGCCTACCTGGAGCAGGCCAAGCGCACCATGGCCCTGCTGCTCGGCTCGTGCAGGCGCCCCGACGGCGGGCTCTGGCACAGCTGGAAGAACGGCAGGGCCACCATCAACGGCTACCTGGAGGATCATTGCTTCACCATCGAGGCGCTGCTGGCCCTGTATGGCGTCACCTTCGACGAGGCATACGTGCGCGAGGCGGAGAAGCTGGCCGAGTATGCCATCGCCCATTTCCACGACAGCACCAGCGCCATGTTCCACTTCACCAGCGACCTCGACCCGCCCCTGGTGGCCCGCCGCAAGGAGATCAACGACAACGTGGTGCCGGCGTCCAACAGCAGCATGGCCAAGGGGCTCTTCCTGCTGGGCCACCTGCTGGACCGGCCGCGCTACCTGGCCATGGCCGAGCAGATGCTGCAGAACGTGAAGGGACAGATGGACAGCTACCCGGGCGGCTACAGCAACTGGGCCATGCTGATGCAGGCGCACGTCTTCCCCTTCCACGAGATCGCCATCACCGGCCCGGAAGCCATCGCCCTGCGTGCCGGCTTCGGCGGCCACTTCCTGCCCAACGCGGTCTTCCTGGGCACCGTGGCGGGCTCCACCCTGCCGCTGCTGGAGGGCAAACTGAAATCCGGCGCCTCCATGATCCACGTGTGCCTGGACAAGACCTGCCGCATGCCCGTGGCCACGGTGGAGGAAGCGCTGCGCCAAATGCCATGAGGACCGTCGCCCTGCTCCTGGCCCTTGTCCCCGGCGTACTGCCCGCCCAAGTGCTGCGCATCCTGCCTTCGGAAAAGAAGCCCGACCATCCATCGTGGGACACGGCCTTCATGCGGCGCAACGCCGTGGCGGCCATCATCGGCACCACCGCGGTGAAGGTCGAGGGCAAGCCGATGTACGATCTGCCCGAACGCGTGTTGTACCGGTTCGACCCGGCCGGGCGGATGGTGTACGCCAACACCTCGCGCGGCCGCCCCGGCAGCGGAACGGACACCACCTCGGTGATCTGGGAGCACGACAGTCTGGGCCGGCCCCTGTCGCAACTGCGCACCGACATCGCCGGGCACTACCTGTTGGAAACCGCCTACGACAGCACCGGAAGGGCGGTGGGTGAGACCTACGTGCGGGTGGCGAACCTCGGGCCGGACCGCTACCACTTCCGGCCGGGCGAGCGCACGGTGATCGGCCAGGAACGGTTCGGATACCGCAAGGAAAGCGACACGGCCTGGGTGCGCGTGTACCGCAACGACCTGGACCTGCCTTACCGGGAACAGCGGCACGCTTACGACCGCTGGGGCTACCTGCGCAGCATCGAGGACCTCTACCTGATGAGCGGCAGGCGTTCGCGGGTGGAGTTCCGCTACGACGAGAAGGGGCGGCTGGCCGAGCGCACCGAAAAGCCCGACCTGCGCGGGCCGCAGCACGTCAGGGAGACCTACCGGTACGACACCGTCGGCAACCTCCTGGCCACGGAACTGTACCAGGACGACCGCCTGGTGCGGCACGAGGAGCTGCTGTACGAGGAAGGGACCATGTTCCTGAAGGCGCGGCTCAGCAAGGACGTGGCCACGGGTCGGATCCAGGTGGTGCGCTACCGCACCGAACGCCGATGAGATACGCTCTGCTGCCCACCTTCCTGGCCCTGGCGAGCGCGGCCTGCGTGAACGCCCAGCAGGTGCTGGTGCGCTGGGCCTACGGGCCGTTGGCCCGCCCGGGCGATGCGGCCTTCGTGGTGGAGGGCGGTGCGATCCACGCCGCCAGCGGTCCGTTCGGCACGCGGGGCCCGTGCCTGTACCTGATCGAAGGCGACCGGGTGTTCCGCAGCGCCGATGGCCTGTGGTCGCGCGGCGACTGTGCCTACGTGCTGGACGGCCAGGGGATCGCACACGCCAGCGGTGCCCTGTGCACCCGCGGCAGCTGCGCGCTGGTCGCCGAAGGTCCGGCCGTGTTCCGCAGCGAAGGGGCCTTCTGCACCAAGGCGGAGGCCGCCTTCCTGGTCGAGGGCAACGTGGTGTACCTGGCCGAGGGTGCCTTCGCACGCAAAGGAGACGCCCTCCTGGTGCTGGAGGGCGCGATCGACCCGGCGGCCCTGTTGGTGATCCTGGCCGGGCTGTGAGCGCTCAGGACCGCGGGCGGGTCACAGCCGCCTCCTTGCCGTACAGCGGCACCAGATAGGCCAGGTCGTCCACCACGCCGTTGCGTGAACGCACCTCCGCCAGGCCGAGCAGGGCCCTGGCCCAGGGCCTGACACCCGGCACATGCACGATGCCCGGCGCCATGGCCCAAAGTGCGGCAGCCTTGTCGGCACCATCGCCGAACACCACGGACCCATCGCCCGGGCCCCGGGCCCACGCCTCATCCAGCACCAGCGGACCGGGGCTGTCCAGGGGCCGCCCGGCGGCGGTGAACGCGGCGGTGAAGACCTCCATCCGGCGTGCGTCCACCATGGGCCGGCGCACCAGGTGCGGATCGGCCCCGGGCAGGGCTGCGTTCAGGATGTCCAGGGTGCCCACGCCCAGCAGGGGGATGCCCAGGGCGTGCGCAAAGCCCTTGGCGGCGCTGAGCCCGATGCGCAGGCCGGTGTAGCTGCCGGGGCCGATGCCGACGGCCACCGCGCCCAGGTCGGCGAAACGCAGGCCCGCCCCGGCCATGGTCGCCGCGACCAGCACATGCAGCTTCTCCGCGTGAACGAAACCCTCGCCCTCCTCGTTGCGCTCGGCCAGCAGCGACCCCTCACGGCCCACCGCCACCGAGCACAGGTGGGTAGCGGTCTCAATGGCCAGGATCGCCGCCATGGCTCAATGCGCAAGGGGAATGCCCTGCAGGATGTCCAGCAGCATCGCCGCCAGCACATAGCTGTACCGGGCCGTGATCCGGTCGGCCGTGGCGCGCTGCAGGTCGTTGCGCGCGGTGTTCAGTTCCAGGGCGTTGGCGGCACCCTGCTCGTACCGGGCCTCGGTGAGCCGCAGGTTCTCGGCGGCGGCTTCCACGGAACGCTCGGCGGCCTGGTGTTGCTGATACGCGGCACGCTGGGCCAGGATGGCATCCTGCACATCGCGGCGGCGCCGGTCGCGCACGTTCACCAGCTCCAGTTCGGCCTTTTCCTGCTGGATGCGGGCCTGGCTCACCGCCAGCTCGGTGCGGCGGTTGTTGAAGATGGGCACCGAAAGGGTGAGCCCGAGCGATTCGTTCAGGTTGTCGTCCAGCTGCTTGCCGAAGGGGCGCACGCGGGTCTCGTAGTCCACGTTCGGGGCGTAGACGGCCTCGTTGCCGGCCGTGTAGCCGATCTGCAGCGGCGGACCGACGATGGGGTCGCCGATGGATTCGAGGTTGCGGCCCGAATAACCCGTGCCGGCCGAGGCGTTGAAGCTGATCACCGGATAGCTGCCGGACCGTGCGATGGCCACGCCACGGTCGGCGCTGGCGGCGCGCAGCTCGGCCTGTTTGTACAGGGGGTCCTGGGCCAGCACGGTGGTGAGCACATGCTCCACGTCGGCGGTGGGTTCGGCGATGTTCATGGCGGCAAGGGCCGGGGCGGCGATCGTGAAGGTGGACAGCTCTTCGGCCGTGAGCTGCAGGGTCTGCGCCAGGAGCAACAGCGACTGGTCGCGCCGGTTGCGCAGGTCCACGAGGGCGTATTCCTGCTGGGCCTGCTGCGAACGCAGGTTGATCAGCTCGGACAGCGCGTTGCGCCCCGCCTCCACCAGGGTCTGCATGCGTTCGACCTGGGCCGTGGCGCTGGCCAGCTGGGCCTCGCCGGCCCGGATGCGTTCCTCGGCGCTCAGCACCTCGACGAACTGCCGGGCCACGGTGGCGCGCACATCGTTCCGCACCGCGTTGCCCCCCTCCCGCGCAGCCTCCAGGTCGAGGCCGGCACGCCTCCGCTCGTTGTGCAACCGCAGCCCGTTGAACACCGTGAGGTCGCTGCTGAGGTAGAAGTTGTTGGTCCGCACACGGTCCGTGGCGAAGGTGTTGGTGAACCGGTCGATCACCCGGCCGTAGTTGTAGCCGTGCGTGGCCCCGCCGTTCAGGTCGGGAAAGAAGCTCCAGAAGGATTGTTCCCGCGTACGGTCGGCCAGCTCGGTGTCCAACCCGGCGCTGCGCAGGGTGAGGTTCCGTTCCTCGGCGCGCTGCACGCACTGCGCGAGGGTCCAGGCGGTCTGGGCGTGCGCCAGCGGCGCGATCAGCAGCAACAGTGGGGCGATGGAGCGCATGTCCGCCGCCCACCAGCATCGGAACAGGGGGCGGTACGGGCAAAAATACCCGGGACGTCGGGCCCGGAGCGGCGGAACGGATGAACGGTGATGGGCGGGTTCGGACGGCGGACCTCAGTTGCTCATCACCTTCACCTCCACCCGGCGGTTGGCCTCGCTCTGCTCCTTGTTCTTGGGCTCGGGGAACAGCATCCGCGAGTTGCCCAGGCCCACGTAGCTGATGCGCTCGGGCTCCACATCATTGACCAGGAGGAAATCGTACACGGCCCGGGCCCTGGAGGTGCTCAGGTCGATGAACTCCTTCTTGTTCTTGAAGGTCGGTCCGTTCACGTGACCCTCCACCTCGATGCGGACGCGGGGGTTGGCCTGCATGAACCGGAGCAAGAGGAGCAGGCTCGCCTCGCTCTGGCGCAGCACCTTGTCCTCGTTGCCCACGAATCGGATGTCCTCCAGCACCACGTGCTCGCCTGCTGCGATGGGCGTGAGCTTCAGGTCCACGGTGACCGTGGGTTCCATGCTTCCCTTCACCTTCACGGAGGTGAACATGTATCCCTCCCGCACGCAACCGATCTTCAGGTTGCGGTACATGTCCATCCGATAGGTGTAGGTGCTGCTGCCCTTGGCCTCCACCACCTTGTCGAACACCATGCCGTCGATGGTGACGTTGGCCTCCACCGGTTCACGGCTGCGCGCGTCGGTGATGTTGATCACCAGCTGCTGCTGCTCCACCGTCTCCTCCTCCACCGGCTTGGGCGGCGGGTCATAGTGGAAGTGGATGGTGTAGCCGGCCAGGGGACGGTCCTGATAGTCGATCACCAGGTAGAACAGGTCGCCCTCCTTCACCTCGATGGCCCTGCTGTAGCTGGCCCCCACCCCGGAACGCACATAATCCTCCGTGGCCTCCCTGCTGAGACCGCATCGGCTGCCCAACGCCGGATCGTTCCGGGAGATGTTCGAACGCACGGGCTGCACCTGCCGGTCGGGGATCTTCTCGCAGATGCCCGGAATGGCACCCTCGAAGAGCAGGAAATCGATGTCGTCCGCCGGATCGTCGGGGATGATGTCGAAGGTGAGCGTGGTGGTGGCCGGGCTGCGGAACTTGTACCACGTGGTGTGGTGCTCCCGCTCGAACCACTGCAAGTGGTCCACCGGGTTCTCCTTGATCTCCAGCTTGTTGCCGAAGCCGCGCACCGCCGCCGGTTGGTGGAACACGGAGTCGGCGATGGGGATGGCCCCCGTGCAGTCGCCGTTCTCCTGGGTCAGGCGGACGGCATCCTGGCCCTGTACCCCGGCTATGGCCAGGCAACAGACCAGGACGGACGGAAGGCGTATGCGTCGCACGGGGCCTGCATACGCAATTGCCCGGCGGAAGGTTCAGTACCCCAGGTTGCTCCCCAGCCACCTTTCCATCCACTCCACGCTTTCGCCCTTGCGCCGCGCGAGATCCTCGATCTGGTCCTTGGCCAAGCGGCCGATGCCGAAGTACTTGCTCTTGGGGTGCGCGAAGTACAGGCCGCTCACCGCGGCGGCGGGCCACATGGCCAAACCTTCGCTGAGGGTGATGCCCGTGTGTTTGGTGGCATCCAGCAGGCGGAAGAGCTCGGGTTTCTCGGTGTGGTCGGGGCAGGCGGGATAGCCCGGTGCCGGACGGATGCCCTGGTATTCCTCCTTGATGAGCTGCTCGTTGGTGAAGGGCTCGGCCTCGTAGCCCCAGAGCTCCTCGCGCACGATCTCGTGCAGTTTCTCGGCGAAGGCCTCGGCGAGGCGGTCGGCCAGGGCTTTCAGCAGGATCGCGCTGTAATCGTCGCCCGCCGCCTCGAAGCGTTTCACCCGTTCGTCCACGCCATGGCCTGCGGTGACCGCGAAGCCGCCCACGAAGTCGGCCGTGCCTTTCGGGGCGAGGAAGTCGGACAGCGCGATGTACGGCACACCGGGCGCCTTCTTGCTCTGCTGCCGCATGGTGTGGAAGGTGCCGATCACTTTGGTGCGCGCGGCATCGCCGTAGAGCTCGATGTCGTCGTCCTGCACGGTGTTCGCGGGCCAGATCGCGGCCACGCCGTGGGCCTGCACCCATTGCTCCTTCACCATGCGGTCAAGCAATTTCCGCGCGTCGTCGTAGAGCTGCGTGGCCTGCTTGCCCACGACTTCATCCTCGAGGATGCGCGGGAACTTGCCCGCCAGCTCCCAGCTCATGAAGAAGGGCGTCCAGTCGATGTAGGGCAGCAGGTCGGCGAGCGGGAAGTTGCGGTAGGTGAACACGCCGGTGCTCTTGGGCACCACGGGCGGCTCGGCCTTCCAGTCGATCGCGAACTTCTTCTCGCGGGCCTCGGTCAGCGGTACATATTCCTTCTCGCGTTGGTGGCCTTCGTACTGGCTGCGCACTTTGTCGTACTCCTCCTTCACCTCCAGCTCGAAGCGCGCGCGCTCGTTCTCGCTGAGCAAATTGCTCACCACGGGCACGCTGCGGCTGGCATCGAGCACGTGCACCACGGGCTTGCTGTAGTGCGGCGCGATCTTCACGGCGGTGTGCACGCGGCTGGTGGTGGCGCCGCCGATCAGCAAAGGCGTCTCGAAGCCCTCGCGCTCCATCTCCTTCGCCACGTGCACCATCTCGTCCAGCGACGGCGTGATCAAGCCACTGAGGCCGATGATGTCCACCTTCATCTCGCGGGCGGTCTTCAGGATGGTGGCGCTCTGCACCATCACGCCCAGGTCGATCACCTGCCAGCCGTTGCACGCCAGGATCACGCCCACGATGTTCTTGCCGATGTCGTGCACGTCGCCCTTCACCGTGGCCAGCAGCACCTTCTTCGCATCGGCCTTCATGCTGCCCATGACCTGTCCCGCCTTCTTGTCCTCGAGGAAGGGCTCCAGGTAGGCCACGGCGCGCTTCATCACGCGGGCGCTCTTCACCACCTGGGGAAGGAACATCTTGCCGCTGCCGAAGAGGTCGCCCACCACGCTCATGCCGGCCATCAGCGGGCCTTCGATCACCACCACGGGGTCCACGTACTTCACGCGGGCCTCCTCGGTGTCCTGCTCAATGAACTCGGTGATGCCGTGCACCAGCGCGTGTTTCAGGCGTTCCTCCACGCTGCCTTCGCGCCAGGCGGCCTGTGCGGCCACGGCTTCCCCGGAAGGCGCGCCCTTGAACTGCTCGGCGAAGGCCACCATGCGCTCGGTGGCATCCGGACGGCGCGCCAGCAGCACATCCTCCACGTGCTCCAGCAGGTCCTTCGGGATGTCGTCGTACACGCCGATCTGCCCGGCGTTCACGATGCCCATGTCGAGACCCGCCTTGATGGCGTGGTAGAGGAAGGCCGTGTGGATGGCCTCGCGCACCGGCTCGTTGCCGCGGAAGCTGAAGCTCACGTTGCTCACACCGCCGCTGGTGAGCGCGCCCGGCAGGTTCTGCTTGATCCAGCGCACGGCCTCGATGAAATCGATGGCGTAGCGGTCGTGCTCGGCCATGCCGGTGGCCACGGTGAGGATGTTGGCGTCGATGATGATGTCGTGCGGCGCGAAGCCGGCCTTCTGCGTGAGCAAGTCGTAGCTGCGCTGCGCGATGGCGATGCGGCGCTCGTAGTTGTCGGCCTGGCCTTGCTCGTCGAAGCACATCACCACGGCGGCGGCGCCGAGGCGGCGGATGATCCTGGCCTGGCGCAGGAACTCGGCCTCCCCTTCCTTCAGGCTGATGCTGTTGGCGATGCCTTTGCCCTGGAGGCATTTCAGCCCGGCCTCCACCACGGCGAACTTGCTGCTGTCCACCATCACCGGCACCTTGGCGATGTCGGGCTCGGCGGCCAGGAGGTTGAGGAACTTGGTCATGGCCTGCACGCCGTCGATCATGCCCTCGTCGAGGTTCACGTCGATCATCTGCGCGCCGTTCTCCACCTGTTGGCGGGCCACGGAGACGGCCTCATCGTAGTTGCCGTTCTTGATCAGCTTGCGGAAGGCCGCGCTGCCCGTGACGTTGGTGCGCTCGCCGATGTTCACGAAGTTGGAACCCGGGAAGATGCGGAGGGGTTCGAGGCCGGAGTAGGTGGGGATGCTCATTGGAAATGCGGGTTCACCACAGAGGCACAGAGGGCACAGAGAAATGCGACGACGGGATGGCGGGGCTCACCACAGAGGCACAGAGGGCACAGAGAAATGCGACGACGGGATGGCGGGGCTCACCACAGAGACACAGAGGGCACAGAGAAATGCAACTGGACTCACTTCGTGTCCTCTGTGCCTCTGTGGTGAAGTATTTCGCATTACTCCCCTTCATCCAAGTATCCGTTCATGACACGCTCGATCCCGTCAACGAGCTTGGTCGTGTTGAAGTTGATGAGCAAGCCGAGCTTCTTTTTGGTCAGTCTCAGATAGGTCAGCTGTTGGGCCATATGAATGGGATGAAGATCCTCGACGGCCTTGATCCCCACGACGACCCGGTCCTCCACGAGCAGATCGATCCGAAGGCTGTTCGCCAACCGTTCCCCACGGTACACAATGGGAACCGCGACTTGTTCTTCCACGTGCAAGCCCATGCTCTTCAATTCGGCCATCAAGCAGACTTGATACACGCTCTCCAGAAGACCGGGACCCAACTCCCGATGGACGGCAATGGCCGCCCTGATGACCTTGCCTGATACTTCGTTGTGCGTCATCCCCTCCTCTGTGCCCTCTGTGCCTCTGTGGTGATGCACTCATACCAGCACCGGAGCCTTACGAGGTTGATGCTTCTTCGCTTCCGCCGCCAGCGCTGCAATGTGCTCCGGCGTGGTCCCGCAACACCCGCCCACGATGTTCACCCAGCCGTTGGCCATGAACTCGCCCACGAGGCGCGCGGTGACATCGGGCGTTTCGCGGTATTCACCCATCTGGTCGGGCAGGCCGGCGTTGGGGTAGATGCTCACGCGGCAGGGGCTCTGCTCGGCGATCACTTCCAGGTAGGGACGCATCTGGGCCGCGCCCAGCGCGCAGTTGAGGCCCATGCTGAAGAGCGGCACATGCTGCATGCTGATGAGGAAGGCCTCGATGGTCTGGCCGCTGAGCGTGCGCCCGCTGGCATCGGTGATGGTGACGCTGCACATGAGCGGCACGCGCTTGCCCCGTGCCTCGAACACCTCGTCGATGGCGTAGAAGGCGGCCTTGGCGTTGAGCGTGTCGAAGATGGTCTCCACGAGCAGGATGTCCACGTCGGCATCCAGCATGGCCTCCACCTGTTCCTTGTAGGCGGCCACGAGCTGGTCGAAGGTGACGGCGCGGAAGCCGGGGTCGTTCACATCGGGGCTGAGCGAGGCGGTCTTGTTCATGGGCCCGATGGCACCGGCCACGAAGCGCGGTTTGGCGGGATCCATCGCGGTGTACTTGGCGCAGGCTTCCTTGGCCAGGCGCACGGAGGCCAGGTTCATCGCGCGGGCCAGGTGGCTGCATTCGTGCTCGGCCTGGGCGATGCTGGTGGCGCTAAAGGTGTTGGTCTCGATGATGTCGGCACCGGCCTCCAGGTATTGCTCGTGGATCTTGCGGATCGCGTCGGGCCGCGAGAGCGAGAGCAGTTCGTTGTTGCCCTTGAGCAGGACCTTGTGGTCCTCCATGCCTTTGGGGTGGAAGTCCTCCTCCTTCAGGCCGAGGCGTTGGATCATGGTGCCCATGGCCCCGTCGAGGACGAGGATGCGTTCTTGGGCGATGCGTTCGAGGGTGGTCATCGTGGTGCGTTTGTGCGTGCTTTCCGTGCTGAATGCGGTGAGAAGGGTGAAAAGGGTGAGAGTGGTGAGAAAGAGAGCCACGGCTTGCCCGGTGCTTTCTCACCATTCTTTCCACCCTCACCACCTTCACCGCATCCCAGAAAGACAAAAGCCCCACCCGATGTTCCGGATGAGGCTGCACTATTCCCGAAGGAGGATCGCGACCTGATCACGGCTCATCTTTCCCCGGAAACATCCGGAGCTGGATTTAGCACCTATCGTCGGACGTCCGCCTGCGTCCGCTTTCACGGACTTCGGCGGGACGAAGGTTGCCAAGGCTTCACAGGGCCAGTCCCTCTGCCTTTCTGGATAAGCGATGGAAAGAACGCGGTGCGAAGATAAGAGCGTTGGCGTGCTCTTCAAGTTGCCCGTTGGTGGGCGGTTGATGACCGGGCACCTACACCTCGTACATCAACACCGCGACCTCGTCCTTGATCCGCTCGAAGTCGCCATCGGCGGTGAGCAAAGGGATCTGTTGTGTCAAGGCCGTGGCGGCCACGATGGCATCCGGGATCTTCAAGCGGTAGGTCTTCCGCAAACGGATGGCCTCCTCCATGATCCGGGCATCCAGCTCGATCATCGGCCACTCGTTCACGAACGCGGTCACGGCCTTGGTCTCTGCTCGGCTCATGCCAGGCTTACTGAGCAGCTCCATGTACGTGATGAAGGAGATCACCACCCGTTGACCTGCGATCGCATCTGCGGCGGACCTGTCCCCACGAAGGAGAAAGAGGGCCACGTTGGTGTCCAACACCAGGCTCTCACCACTCATCCCGCCACTTGCGCTGGAGTGCAACAGGATCTTCGTCGAGCTTGAGGACACCTACATACTTGTAGACGTCAACAGGCTTCTGCGCTTTGGCCCGCTGCGTGCGCAGTTTCCGCAGTTGCACCTGGATGCGCTGCTTCGACATGCCCCGTTTGATGACCACCACCATACAACGAAGATACAACGGTCGCGAATGGACGTGCGCTACTTCAAGTACTTCTCCAGCCACCCGAACACCGTGTCATGCCACATGCGTGAGTTCTGCGGCTTCAGCACCCAGTGGTTCTCGTCGGGGAAACGCAGGAACTCCGAGGGGATGCCCTTGGCCTGCAAGGCGGTGAACACGCCCAGCCCCTGCGACAGCGGGATGCGGTAGTCGTGGTCGGAGTGGATCACCAACATGGGCACGCTCCAATCCTTGGCGTGCATCACGGGGTTGAACTTGTCGTAGGCCTCCGGGTGGTTGAACACGTCCGTGCCCACCTCACAGTCGGTGAACCAGAGCTCCTCGGTGGAATAGCCCATGGCACGCTGGTCGAAGACGCCGTTGTGCGACACCAGGCACTTAAAGGCATCCCGCCAGACACCGGCGATCCAGTTCACCATGAAGCCGCCGTAGCTGGCGCCCAGCGCGGCCGCGCGGTCGCCGTCCAGGAAGGGATAGGTCTTCAGCGCGTAGGCCCAGCCCTTCTGCAGGTCCTCCAGCGGACGGTCGCCCCAGTGCTGGCTGATGGCATCGGTGAAGGCCTGTCCGTAGCCGGTGCTGCCGTGGAAGTCGATCATCACCACGGCGTAGCCCGCGCCGGCGTAGGTCTGCGGGTTCCAGCGGAAACTCCACGACTCGCTGAAGCTGCCCTGCGGACCGCCATGGATCAGGAAGGCCACGGGGTACTTCTTCCCTTCCACATAGTTGGCGGGCTTGATCACGTAGCCGTGCACCGTCTCGTTGTTCCAGCCGGGGAAGCTGAACTGTTCGTATTGGCCGAAGGCGAGCGTTTCCAGCTCCTTGTTGATGGCGGTGAGCTTGGTCGCACCCTCATCGATCAGCTTGGCCTTGGGCTTGGCGGCGAACAGTTGCGAGGGGTTGTTGAGGCCGCTCTTCAGGAACACGAAGCCCTTGGGCGTTTCGAAGAAGGCGTCCATGTGGCCATCCTTGCTCAGCGGCGTGACGGTGCCCTTCTTCACGTCGATCCGGAAGAGCTTGGTGCGGCCCACGTCCTGCGCCGTCACCAGCAGGCTCCTGCCGTCCTTGCTCCATTTCATCGCGCCTACGCTACGGTCCCAGTCGCCGGCCAGCGTGGTCACCTTGCCGGTGGCCAGGTCGCGCAGCTTGATCCAAAAGCGGTCGGCCTCGAAGCCGGGCCGCTGCATGGCCAGGTAGGCCAAGGTCTTGCCATCCGGCGAAAGGCGCGGGCTTGCATCCCAGGCCTTGTTCTCCGCGGTGAGGTTGGTAGCCGTGCCGCCGGTGATGGGCACGCTCCAGATGTCGAAGTTGGTGCTCCACGGCTCGGTGGTGCCCGCCGTGCGCACGCTGTAGTACACGGTCCTCGAATCGGGCGCGATCCAGTAGTCGCCTTCATCGCCCCACGGCTTGGAGGGCACGTCACCGTCCAGTCCGTCGGTGATCGCCACCGGCGTGCCGCCGGCCATGGGCACGTAAAAGAGGTGGTTGCGCGTGCCGTCCTCCCAGGTGGACCAGTGGCGCACGAACATCCTGGTGTACACCGTGCCGGTGGCCTTGTCCTTCTTGCGGGCCTCGTTCCGCTCCACGGTACAGGCGATCTCATTGCCCTTGCACTCCGGGAACACCGCCAGGGAGACCACGAGGCCCTTGCCGTCCGGGGTGATGCGGAAGCTGCCCACGTCCAGCGGCAGGGTGGTGACCTGCGCCGCCATCTCCCCCTTCAGGTCGGTCTTCCACACCTGGGTGATGCCGTCGCTGCCGCGGCCCGAGAGGAAGTAGATGCTCTGGCCGTCCGGGCTGAACTGCGCACCGTTGGCGCCACCCTCGGACACGCCGAGCTTCACCTCGGGCTTGGCCGGATCGCTGAGGTCCTTCATCCACAGCGTGGTCACGCCCTTGTTGTTCTCCATGTCGGTGGCCCGCACGTTGAACACCGCGTAGCGCCCGTCGGGGCTGACGTCCAGGCCGCTGATGCGGTCCAGCAGCAGCATCTTTTGGTAGGTGAAGGGGGACTTGGGCTGGGCCTGCGCGGCGAACACGGACAGAAGGCCTGCGGCGATGGAGAGTGTGTGCCGGTACATCATGGCTACAAGGGGGATCGTACGCAATGAGCGAAGATCGGCATTCGGGTCATGTCCGCACCCGGGAAGCTCGAGCCTCGAAGCACGCCGCCTCCAGGACCTCGGCGCCGGGGTTCAACCTTCGGCGTTCGCGAACTCCTTGAAGAAGCCCACGATCTTCTTGCGGAACAGCAGGAAGAGCAGCACGTAGGGCGCCGCCATCAGGTACAGGATGCCGCTGTTCAACCCACGGCCGATGTTCTGCTCGCCACCGAAGGCCTGCTGCTGTCCCTCCACGGTGGCCTTGCACATGGCGCAGCCTTGGGCCAGCCCATCAGCCGGCAGGACCAGCAGCAGGGGCAACAGGAGCAGCAAAGGCCAGGCCCGGCGGAGCATGGGGCAAAGGTAGGCAGTGGCATTGTTCACGGCCTCGTTGAGGATCAAGCCTCTGGAAGCCGGTGGCTGGAAGCTGGAGGCTGGAGGCTGGAAGCCGGTGGCTGGAGGCTGGAAGCTGGAAACCGGCGGCCGGAAGCCGGAGGCGAGCGACAGCGAGCATCTGTGCCATCGGCGGCCATCTGCGGACGTTCGCATTTGGCTGGAAGCTGTAGGCTAGCGGCCGGAAGCCGGTGGCCGGAGGCTGAAGGCGAGCGCCAGCGAGCATCTGTGCCCATCGGCGTCCATCTGTGGACGTTGGCGTTCGGCTGGAAGCCGTAAGCTGGCGGCTTGAGGCCGAAAACCGTTCCTCAGATCGATTTGGTTCTCCGTTTCCGGGCGAATAGCTTCACCGCATCAAACGACCGGACCATGTGCACACACACCCGTTGTGCGCGGCGTTCGGCGGACCGAATGGGGGGGGGGTATTGGAGGTGGAAGTCCGCTGATCCTCGCGCTTCTTTTCGCGATCCCTGGAGGGATCAGCGGCCAAGCCCTGAGCGTACAACTCGACCCCAGTGACCACAACGGCTTCGCGATCTCCTGCTTCGGCGGGAGGGATGGGAGCATCGACCTCACGGTTTCCGGCGGCACACCGCCCTACACCTACGAGTGGAGCACGGGTGCCAATACCCAGGACATCTCCGGCGTGGCCGCAGGGTACTACCGCGTGGCCGTATACGACAGTGACACGGGCTATGTGGAACGGGAGATCACCCTGAGCGAGCCGGAGCTCTTGGTGGGGACAGCCACGGCTTTCGAGTACCCGAACGACTTCAACGTGAGCTGCCACTCGTGCTACAACGGCAGCATCGATGCGGGGGCCATTGGTGGTGTGGCGCCGTACAGTTACGAATGGAGGGACGGCTCCACCGTGGAGGATCGCAGCGGCCTGGGCGCACGGGACTACACCGTGGTGGTGCGCGATGCCAACGCATGCGAGGCGGCCGGCATCACCCTGATCCTGCGCGAACCGCAGCGCAACGACTGGACCATGAGCGGGAATGCGGGCACGGACCCGGCCTCGCAGTTCATCGGCACGAGCGACAACAAGGACATGGTCCTCCGGACCAATGGCCTTGAGCGGATCCGTCTTCTGGCGAACGGCGAGGTGAAGCTCAACATTCCCGGGCTGGGCGAAGGACCGCTTTACCGCGATACCGACGGGATCTTGCGAGCAGGATCACTCCCCATGGCCCTTCCCATACCTGCTACACCGTGCGCCCTCACGTTGGGCTCGTATCCGCAGGTTGACCAACATTGGCGGATCGACGGGAATGTTTTCCTGCACCCACAATGCGATCCAGAGGTCACACCGAGGATCGGGACCCGAACCCCCAATCCGGTCACCTTCATCACGGATGATGAGTCGCGGATGGTGTTGACCGTGGATGGAAAATTGGGCATCGGAACGGTCCCACCACCCGGACCCATCGACCAATACCGCGTGTTCGTGGAGGACGGTATCGCCACACGGGACGTGCTGGTGAAGCACGGGACCTGGCCGGACCATGTGTTCCAAAGCGGATACCGCTTGATGCCTTTGAACGAACTGCGGGCCTTCCTACATAAGCACCACCACCTGCCAGGGATACCCTCCGCGACCGAGGTGGAGGCCAGCGGTGGCGCGGAAGTGGGAGATATCCAGCGCCGCCTGTTGGAGACCATCGAGCAGCAGGCGCTGTACATCCTGCAGCTCGAAGAGCGCTTGGGCCGGGTGGAGCAGCGGTTGAGGACCCTCGACACGTCCAGGTGATGCGTCCCGCTCGGCGTACCTTTCTCTGGATCGGCGCGGTCCCCTTGGCCGTGCTCCCCACCATGGCGCAGACACCCTTCCCGGACCATGTGGTGCAGAATGTGACCTGGAATTCGGGAGCGCACCACGTGGCCGTGGCCCAAGCGCTGCGCGCCCCCGGCGACCCCAGCGCGCCGGTGACCATCGCCGGTACGGCCGATGCCGAGCTCGTTTCGGCCACCCAGGTCAGACTGATGGACGGCTTCCACGCGGGCACCTTCAATGGACAGGGGCGGTTCCGGGCCACCATCGACGAGGCTGTTGGACCGGCGGGCGACCTCGTCCTCATCGCCCCGGATCCGGCCACCCATGTCACCGGCGGTGTGCTGCATGTGCCAAAATGGGAGAAGGTCGAACTCGGCCTCGGGCTGCCGCAGGTATACCGGGATGCGATCGCCAGCTTCTATGCTCGGTACTACAGCAACAGCCCCGAGAACCCAGTGACGCCCAACCTGCTCGACCGGGCGCACGACCTCAACCCCTATGCCGACGACTCATTGCTCCTGCTACTGCACCTCACCAGCCCTTCCGGGGTGCAGAAGTTGAAATAGGGTTTCTACATGAAGGAGGCGCAATGGAGCGACCCTATCGACCCCATCGCTGTGTTGGCAGAGAGCACGGGCGGGCCGCTCGACCCCTACAACGTACGCTTCCGCTTCGCACCTGATGAGGAGGGTCCTTGGCAGTTTACCATCACGGTCCGTGCGCCCCACACCACCACCGGCACCAACGATCCGCTGCCAGACCTCCACTACGCTGACTACAGCTTGGAATGCACCGCCCCCTTGCCCGATAACCACGGTTACCTGGAAGTGCATCCGGTCAATCGTCGGATCCTTCGGTTCCAGGACGGTACGCCGTTCTTCGGGATGGGGGTGAACATGGCGGATACACGACACTGGTACATGCAAGGTGTACCATCTGATTGGTGGCGTCAGTTCTACAGACAGGATCTTGATCAGATGACCGTTTCCATGGAACGACTTGCCGGGGTAGGCGGAAATTTCATGCGTATGTTTTTGTTGCCCTATCTGTTCGCACCAGAATGGGTGAATGCTGGTGTATACGATGCCTACAAGGTACCTCCGATATGTGACCAGGGCTTTCCTGCGAATTGCAGCGTATTTGATGCTACAGGTCACGAGGGCAGCTGTCAGGCACAGGCTAAGGGCTTTGACATTCTCTTGGAACATGCTCGTGACCATGACATTTACTTGCAGCTATGCGTTGATCCCTACGTAACGGGTGCGGCCTATGAGACCTTCCTTTGGGGGGCGCATCCTTATGTGCGGCACTTCGCCGAGGCGAACGCGACCGGAAGACCATATGACGTTCGAGAACTCTTCTTCGAGGATGGCGATGCGAGCAATTTGAATTCAGGTGCGCTCTACTACTGGAAACGTAAATACAAATACTTGATGGCTCGTTGGGGATGGTCGGTGAATATCGCTGCGATCGAACCCTTCAACGAGCTTGACCACATGCTTGGATTCCGAGTACATGATATGAGCAGCGGTGGTCAGTGTGATGTCTGTCCGGAGAATCAAGTGGTCTGGGCCGCACAGCCTCAGCTACCAGGGATCATCGATCAGTGGTTCACCGCACTATCCGATTACATCCGTGGTCCTGCTGTACCTGCTCAACCAGCGGACTCTCCGCTTGGCGAACCGGATAAACTCCTGGCCTGCAGCTTTGGCATGTTGGGAATGCCCGTCGGCTACTATGATCTTCTTGGCAATAGCGGGATCGACCTTATCGACGTGCATCGTGGCATGGGCGAATCGGCACTGGAACTGTCCAGTAGTTGGGAAGAGAGCCAGCTCTTCAGAAACACCAATCCAAGTAACGGCCACTACAAGCCGTTCAACAGAGGCGAGCACAACTACTACGCCATGGTCGATGCCGACAACGATCCAAGCAATGGCAAAGAGTATGAAACCTCGAAGGTCTTCCTGAACTATGATGTCTCTTTCCATAACGAGATCTGGGCATCAGCGTTCTTTGGCAATTACGCAACGGGCACCACATGGCATTGGGAACGTGTATTCTGGTGGAAGGACGGTTTACCGGGTGCCCCCCATCCAAACAATCCATATCAGATCACACCTCCTTCGAATGTGTTCAATGCGGTCAATAACATCGATGTCGGACTTGGACATGGATTTCCAATACGCAATCGAACCCTGTACCATCACTTCAAGCCACTGCATGATCTCCTGACCGACCCGGAAATACAAGCCTTGGGGCTCTTCGATGGGGAGTATACATCTCATCAGCTCGTGCTTGATCCGTGGAGCCCGGATTACGAGTGTTACTACGTAATGAACTCGACGAATGATGTGGCTATCGGATGGGTCCACAACATGCGTGCGTACTGGCACAACAATTATTGGGTGGATGCCACGGAAAAGAACGTCCTTGGATGTACTGTTCCGACCAACGTGAATCCAATCATTAACCTACCCGGTTTCCAGAGCGCTGGCGACTACTATGTGAGCTGGTTCCCGACCCGGATGAACACGACGGTCTGTCCAACAGACTATCAAGTGTCGGGTTCAGGAGGTTTTGTTCCGCTCCAGTTCCAACCCGGCGACTTCAACGCCATTTCAAATAATTGGCTGGACACGCTGCATTCGGACTATGCATTTGTAATTGCTCCATTTTCGGTAAAAAATGATGTCGAATCCATTACTGATTGGAATGGAAGCTATGAGTTCAGTATATATCCCAACCCTTCACAAGATAGGGCGACCATTGCCGTTCGTGATGATGATGTGATCGCATCGATCACCCTCTACGATCAAACCGGTCGGATGATCCGAGCGAGATCTGGATCTGGAGGTTCGGCCTGTCGAATGGATCTTTCAGACATGGAACCAGGTCTGTATCTGGTTGAGGTCCGTTCCGGCTTTGGCCAGGGAGTGAAAAAACTGATCATCAACTGACAGATGCACCGGACAGCCATTCTCTTGTCCTCATTGCTTGGGTGTAGTGCCTGCCTCCATGGCCAATCCACCTTCCAGCGCGTCTACCTCTCAGGTGCCGCCGACAGGATGAACATGCATGAGCTGCCCAGCGGGAATGTCTTCGTGGGGATGGGATGGGGCCCTGGCATCTCGCTGCTGGCCCCTGACGGGAGTATCATCTATACGGATCACTATTGGAGCGACTCGATCCTGGTGCAAGCTTCGATACGGCCCGCAGGGGTGAACGATTACTATTTTGTTACCGGATACCAGCGTGATTCGTGCACCGTGAATGGCACATTCACCGTACCGTACACGTACGCTCTGATCGGCAGGATGGATTCCCTTGGAACGATCTCATCGGTCAACTGCTACCAGCCGAACACAGATAGATGCTGGTCGAGGGTTGCGGACCTTGAGGTCGCACAGAACGGTGATGTGATCATCTGGGGCAGTGGTGGCGAAGGTATCCAGTGGAGCTTCTATGCCATGCGCACCGATCCGTTCGGCGAGGTGGTCTGGGGCAAGCACTACGGTGCCCACGGGAGTTTTCAGTTCATCAAGGAACTGCCTTCCGGGGATCTGCTGGCAGGGATGAACGTGGACAGTGCGGGCGCGGTGATGGCCCGCATGAACGCACAAGGCGAACTCCTCTGGTGCAAGAGCTATTTCCGACCAAAGGGTATGATCCATGACGCCATAATTTTATCAGATACGAACTTCGTAGTTACCGGTTATACGGATAGTCTGTCCAGTACGAACCCGTTTGAACCCATCCCAAGTGGATATCATCCGCAGCTCTTCATGCTGAATCTGGATGGTGATGGGGACGTCTTGTGGTGCAAAGGCTATGACAGTGCCCCCCACTTGTGGTGGGCATTGAGTTCTTCCCGGCTTGTCGAAAGCCAGGATGGCGGTTTCGTGGTCCTGGCCACGCTGAGCAGCCCCGGCTTCAGTATGGCATACCGACCCTATTTGATGAAGACCGACTCGAACGGCGATACGTTGTGGACGAACAGTGCGGGGGAGGCCGGTTACAGATATAGAACGATTGATCTGCTGGCAACTTATGACGGTGGATACATGTTCAACGGGGTCGTCCGCGGCAACATGCCGCAGGGATGGCTGGGTTCACCCTATATCTTCAAGGCGAATGCGCTCGGGCAACTACCCTGTTCCGAGCGGATCCATACCGTGGAGGTCCATTCGCTCTTCCCGTCAGACAGCAGCTTCATGCTGAGCGCCGTTGATGGGGGCATCCGTTTCAGCATCTCCCTGAGGGATACGAGCTTCAACCCGATAGCACAATACGATGCGTGTGACTTCACCAATGCACTTGTCCCTAGTGCCCGCAGGAGCCCGCATCAAAGCGTTTCGCCGAATCCCAGCCAAGGTCAGGTGACCATCAAGTTCACCGACCCGCTCCGCGCGGACAGCTTCTACAGCGTATACGATGGCCGGGGCCGGCTCCTCTTCCAGCGTCCGCTGCCCAGCGGCGCCACCAGCGAGGACATCGACCTGGGGCGTTTCGGGCAGGGCGTTTACCTTCTGAAGCTCACCGGGCCCGACGGGGTCTTCCACGAGCGGGTGGTGGTGTCGCCGTAGCGATCCGACACCCCCCCTCAGTAATACGGGCTGATCATCAGGTACACCACCACGCCGGTGACACTCACATAGAACCACACGGGCCACACCCGTTTGGCCAGGCGGCGGTGCTCCGGGTACTGCGCCGACAGCGCGCGGTAGGCCGTGAACAGGATGAAGGGCAGGCTGAGGCCGGCCAGCACGATGTGGCTGAAGAGGATCACGTAGTACAGCACCTTCACGGCGCCGGTGCCTCCGTAGGGTGTGCTGCCGGCGAAGAGGTGGTGGAGGATGTAGCTCCCCAGGAAGAGGATGCTGAGCCCCATGGCCCCCAACATCGCTGCGCGGTGCACGGCCCAGCGGCCGGCCCTGGCCGCGAAGAGGCCCGTGAGCAGAAGCACGCTCACCAGGCTGTTGAGCACCGCGTTGATGCGGGCGAACACGTGCGCATCCAGGCCCGCGGGGGCCGGCACCTGCACGCGGTCCAGCACCACCACAGCGGTGAGCACGATGGCCGAGAAGGTCCAGATGAGGCGCCGGGCGGGGCGTTCCTCCAGGCGGAGGCTGCGGGGGGGATGGGCTTCGCGGGGGGGCATGCGGGGCGGACCTAGCGGGCGGCGGAGCTCACGACGCCGGCCGGGCGGCCTCGCGCTTGCGCAGCTTCTCCTCCTTCAGCAGCATCTTGATGTCGCCCGCCAGGCGGTCCACCTCGGCGAACCGGGTGCCGTCGTAATAACCGCGGATGTGCCGGTCCTTGTCCACCAGCACGAACATCTCCGAATGCAGGAAGCCGTCGGGGGCCATCACATCCTCGCGTGCGGCCAGGAAGTAACCCTCGCTCCCCAGCAGATAGAGATCCTCCTTGCGCCCGGTGAGGAACTTCCAGCGGGCGGTATCGGCCTGGTGGCGCCGCGCATAGGCGTTGAGCACCTCGGCCGTGTCGTTCTCCGGGTCCACCGTGTGGCTCAGGAACACCACGTCGCGGAAGGCCTCATCATCCAGCTTCAGTTGCAGCTGCTGCATCTGGCGGGTCATGCGCGGGCAGATGGTGGTGCAGCGCGTGAAGAAGAAGTCCACCACCAGGATGCGGCCTTCCACATCGCGGTCGCTGAAGGGGCGGCCGAACTGGTCGGTGAAGGCGAAGGGGGGCACGGTGAAGTAGGTGGTGTCGCCGGGTGCGTTCACTTCCTTGGGGCCGTAGTAGGGCGGGAAGACGAATCGGTGCTTCACCAGCCCGAGCACGGGCGAGAAGAACAGGAAGAGCGCGACGATGAACAGCAGGATGCCGCCGAGGATGGCGCGTTGCTTCCAGCGGGGCGCCGGGCGCATGACCCCGGGTTCAGCCATGGCGGAACCCTGCTAGGGCGCCAACGAACGACCGGACCGGAAGGGCCCGGAGGCCGGCCGCGGGGATGGTGATGCGCCGGAAAGAGAGCGGGGCCGTCACGGCAGGATCAGAGGAACTCGGTCCACACGCGGTGGATGTAGTTCGACTCCCAGATGGCGATGAAGACCAGGTAGAGCAGGAAGAGCGCGTAGGGCAGCAGGATGATCGCCCGGATGTTCCGGCGCTCGTCGCCCAGGTGCATGAAGGTCATCACGATGTAGGTGGCCTTGACGATGGTGAGCACCACGAAGGTCCACTTCACCAGGTGCCAGCTGCCGGGCATCCACTCCTTCCAGTAGGCGCCCAGGGCCACTTCCACCGTGGTGACCACGGCCAGCAGCAGGGTCACCATCCAGATCTTGCGGCGGATCCTGCGGCCCTCCTCCTCACCGTGGTGGGCGTCCAGGCTGTATTCGATGATGTCGTCGCGTTCCATGTCGATGCGCCGAAGCCCCGGCGAAGCGTTTGGAGGGATGGATCAGAGCAGGTAGAAGAAGGTGAAGACGAACACCCACACCAGGTCCACGAAGTGCCAGTACAGGCCCGCCTTCTCGACCATCTCGTAGTGGCCACGGCGGTGGAACACGCCGCGGATCACCATCAGCAGCACGATGAGGTTGATGACCACCCCGCTGAACACGTGGAAGCCGTGGAAGCCGGTGATGAAGAAGAAGAAGTTGGCGTACTGCGGCGGACCGTACTCGTTGCGGGTCATGTTGGCCCCGTCGATGTACGCCACGCGCGAAGCCCACAGCGCCTTCGCCTGGGCGCCTTCCACATGGGCGTGCTCACCCTCGGCGGGCAGCAGGTAGTGGCCCGGGCGCGCCTTCACCAGGTGGAAACCGGGTGCGTTGGCCGGGTCGTGGGTGTCGTGGGTGTCGTTGTGCACCCAGTATTTGCCGCCGTCGGGCGTGGTGATGTAGCCGCCACCGCCGTGGATGAAGTGGCTCCACTCCCACGCCTGGCTGCCCACGAAGAAGGCGCCGCCGATCACCGTGAGGAAGAGCCACTTGATGACGCCCTTCTTGTCCATCCGGTGGCCGGCCTCCACGGACAGCACCATGGTGACCGAACTGAAGATCAGGATGGCCGTCATCAGGGCCACATAGACCAACGGATAGCTGCCGTGCAGGAAGGGCAGGGCGCGGAAGACCTCCTCGCCGATGGGCCAGGCCTCGGTGGTGCTGTGCCGGGCGAAGCCGTAGGACACCAGCAGGCCCGAGAAGGTGAGCGCATCGGACACCAGGAAGAACCACATCATCATCTTCCCGTAGCTGATGCTGAACGGGGAGCGCCCGCCGCCCCAAAGGACGTCGTTGCTCAAGGCCTTGGTCGCTTCTCCTGCCATGGGTTCGGATTGTCCGGCCGCAAACCTAATGAACGAAGGTCAAGAACAAAAAGAGGTAGATCCACAGGAAGCCCAGGAAGTGCCAGAACATGGTCCCGGCCCACAGCCCGGCATGGTCGGCCTTGGAATAGGCGCCCCGGGCGGCCTGCACGAACATCACCAGCAGGCTCACCAGGGCCAGGGCCAGGTGGGCCAGATGGGCGGCGGTGAGGGCGTAGATGTACGAGCTGGCGGTGTTCTTCTGCTCCTGGAGGTCGGCGTTCAGCGCGTGGCTGCGCCCGGTGTCGTCCGGCAGGTAGAACTTGCCGTCCTCCAGCACCAGCTCCTGGCCCTGGAACCGGATGCTCCAATCCTTGCCGTAGGTGCCGGTGCTCTGGAGCACCTTGCCCACCACGAAGTTGCCCTTGCCGATCAGCTGCCCCCAGCCCTGCACCTGGCTGATGGCGAAGCCGACGCCGAAGGCCAGGGCCAGGGCGATCAGCAGGGCCGTGCCCGCCGTGCGGCCCAGGCGGGTGCGGTGCAGGGCCATGTGCAGGAAGAGGCTGCTCACGGCAATGCAGGCGGTGCTGACCAGGAAGGCGTCCGGCAGGCGGATGTCCACCCAGTAGCCGCCGCTCATGCTCACCACATAGGCGCTGGTGAGCCCGGCGAAGAACATCACGATGGCGATGATCAGGAACCAGGTGAGCAGCTGGCGGGCCCTGAACTTGCGCGGCAGGTCCTCGATGGTGGGCGAATAGGCGAAGGTGGTCATGGGCGGTCCAGCACGTATGCCAGCTGCACCACGGGGAGGTAGATGAAACTGGCGAACATGAGGCGGCGGGCGTGGCGGGTGTCGCAGCTGCGGAACAGTTGCCAGGCGGGCACGAGCATGACCACGGCGGCGAGCACCGAGACGACCATGGCCACGGGCCCCACCAGGTCGAACACCCAGGGCAGCAGGCCGACGGGGATGACGAAGAGGGTGTACAGCAGCACCAGGAAGGCGCTGGAGCGGTCGCGCGCACCGCTGGGCAGCAGGCGGAAGCCGGCGCGGGCGTAGTCGTCGTGCAGCACCCAGGCGATGGCCCAGAAATGGGGGAACTGCCACATGAACTGGCCGGCGAAGAGCAGGCCGGGGGCCAGGCCGAAGTGGCCGGTGGCCGCCACATGGCCCAGCATGGGCGGGAAGGCACCGGGGAAGGCGCCCACGAACACGGCCCAGGGGCTCACGCGCTTCATGGGCGTGTAGAGGGCCGCATACATGAAGAGGCTGAGCAGGCCCAGGATGGCCGTGAGCGCTCCGAAGGCGGCCCACAGGGTCCACAGGCCGGCAAGGGCCGCACCGGAGGCCAGGGCCAGGGCGGTGCCCACGCTCATGCTGCCGCGCGCCAGGGGCCGGTCCGCGGTGCGGTGCATCAGGGCATCGGTGTTCACCTCCCAGATCTGGTTGTAGGCGTTGCTGGCGCCGGTCACCAGGGTGCCGCCCAGCAGCAGCAGCAGCAGGCCGCCCACATCGAGCGCGCCGGCGGGGCTGCCCATCGCATAACCCAGGCCGGCCGAGAGCACCACCAGGCTGGCCAGGCGCAGCTTGAACAGCACGGCCACATCGCGCAGCAGCCCGGTGCGGGCGGCAAGGGTGGTGGCGGTGGGGCGCGGCACGGCGGGAGGACTTGCGGAGGCGGCGCGAAGGTAGGCCTTCGCGGGCTTCTCCGGCACGGGCCTCAGGGCCTGCCGGTGCGCAACTGCTGGTCGGTGTAGCGGTCGCGGAAGGTGGCGGCCACGCCCACGCGCACCCAGTGTTGCACGCTGGCCTCGCCCAGCTCCGGCACGAAGGCGCGCAGCACGTAAGCAGCCTCGAGCTGCAGCCCGGCACGCTCGCTCAGCACATAGGCGCCGCGCAGTTCGTTGTGCAGCAGGTCGGCCTGCACCGGGGCCGCCAGGTAGAAGCCGTAGTTCTGTAGGCGCCCTTCGGCATCGCGCACGGGGCGGTCCTTCTCGGGGCGGAACAGGTCGCTGCCCCACGAGTACTGGCCGGTGTCCAGGCCCATCACCGAGAAACTCAGGTGCTCGCGCAGGCTCCACCGCCCCTTGCGCCAATCCACGATGGCCAGCGACTCGTGGAAGTTGCTGCCGTACGGGTGTGCCAGGGGCTGGCCGAAGTGCGCGTGGTTCTGGCGGGTATCGCTGTGGGTGTACATGAAGGGCCGCACGTAGTTGAACTCCACCCGCACGTCCAGGCCCTTCACCCGGAAGGCGTTGTAGGCCATCCAGCCCAGCTGGAAGCCCTGCTTGTTGGCGAACCAGCCCTCGCCGCCGCGCACCTCGCGCAGCAGGAACTCGTCCAGCACGAGCTGGCTGTAGAACAGGCTGTTCCACCCGGCCTTGACGTTGAGGGCGAAACCCAGGATGGCGTTGTCCGGCGACCCCAGCCCGAACTCGATCGGCCGGTAGAAGATCACCGGGTTCCAGTAGTTGATGTCGAAACCGCGCGGATGGTCCGGGTCGTTGTCCTGCCAGATCACCGCCTCGAAGAGCCCGAAGTTGATGCGGGGGGTGATGTTGTAGCTCAGGTAGTGCATGCTGGTGGCCTTCCGCTGAAAACGGCGGGGCACGCCGGCCGCGCCGCGGATGTCGTCCATCAGCGCATAGAGGTTCACGTAGCGCACCTTCCAGAAGGTGGTGGCGATGCGCAGGTAGGGGTACCCGGTGGCGTTGTCCGAGAGCAGCAGCGAGCGGTGGCCCTCGCCCCAGAAATTGCGGCCGCGCCCCACGGTGATGTTGAAGTAGGTGGAGGTGGTCCAGTTGAGGTGGGCGCTCCAATCGTAGTGGAGGTGGTCCGGGGCGGTGCCGTAGGCGTAGCCCTCGGCCGGTGTGGCGCCCCAGGTGCGCACCAGGGTGTCCAGGTGGGCGGGGAACCGTTCCAGCCAGCCCATGCCGTCGGCGTGGAGGGTCAGCGTGGGGTGCAGGTCCACCTCGGCCCAGCCGCCGGCGCCCAGGCGGTAGGCCGGTGCCGTGGTGCGGGCGCTGGAGAGGCCGCCGAGCAGGTCCACCAAGGGGGCG
>JABWBQ010000127.1 GCA_013360395.1 Flavobacteriales bacterium | reverse complement strand
CGCACACAAATGGACGGCATTGATCCGCCGGCTGCCTGCGGACCACCGCATCCTGCTCACGGGCGCTCCGGGTGACGCGGTGCTCTGTGAACACATCGCGCAGGCGGCGGGCCGCGGCGAGGTGCTGGCCGGCCGGCTGTCCCTGCTGGGCACGGCGGCCCTGATGGAAGGTGCGGCCATGAACTTCGTGAACGACAGTGCGCCCCTGCACATCGCCAGCGCCATGGACGCCCCGGTGACGGCCGTCTTCTGCAGCACGGTGCCCGCCTTCGGCTTCGGTCCGGTGCGCACCAACGGCCGGATCGTGGAGATCACCGGCAAGCTGTACTGCCGCCCCTGCGGGCTGCACGGGCGCAAGACCTGTCCGGAAGGACATTTCCGCTGCGCGGAGGACATCGCCGTGGAAAGCGTGGCCGGCTGAACGTCCACGGCTACCACAGCACACGCCGCACTTCCTCCTACGGCCGCATGACCATGGTGCGCGTCCGTGTGCCCAGGCCCTGCAACTCCAGCACGTAGCTGCCCGCCGGCAGGGACGTCAGGTCCAGGTCGCCCGTGGTGTGCCCGCGCCCGGATGCGTGCAGCACTTCGCGGCCGCCCAGGTCCAACACACGGAGCGCGGCCACCGGCGAGGGCGCCCGCCACGTGATCCGGTCGCCCGGGACGGGAAAGACCTCGATCCGTGCGGCATCCAAGGCAGGCAGGCCCACGTTGGGATCCACCACGATGAACTGCCACATCATCATGTTGATGTGGGCCAGGTTGTGGCAATGGTACATCAGCGGCCAGCCGTCGGTGGCGTACACGGCGAACCGCATGATGATGCGCACCGTGTCGCCCACATCCACGTTCACCACCGACTTGGGCCCGGCCTCCCACGGTGCCGGAGGCACGCCGTCCCGGTCCAGCACATAGAAGGCACCTCCGTGCATGGTGATCGGGTGGGCGATGTTGGACAGGTTGACGAACTCCCAGATCTCGGTGGCGCCCAGCATCACCGTGTCGTTGATCACGTTCATGTCCCACTCCGCACCGTTGATGGTGAACATGCCCACATCGCCCACCATGCCCATGCCCTCGATGACCTTGGTGCGGCTGACCGTCGCCGAGCTCTCCGGGTACGGCTGCACATTGGCCAGCGTGGCCGGGATGGTGGTGACGGGGTTGGCGGTGGGCGCGGTGACGCGGATGCGCAGCACGGGGAAGTCGGCGCCGTTGAGCGCGCTGCCCTCCCAGAGGATGTTGCCGCTTCCAGGTACGCTCTGCGGAAGTTCGCTGCCGTAGCTCATCAGCAGCAGGCTGTCACCTTCCATGCCCGTGAGGTCCAGCAGCAGCTCGGCGCGTTCCCCGCTGGAGAGCGTCAGGCGGCCCATGGGTGCGGGCGCAGCGAGCAGGCCGTTCTCGCCCCCGATCACCTGGAAGACGGTGCCGTCCTCGAAGCCGAAGCGGTAGTAACGCGCGGTGGAGGCGTTGGCCAGCCGCAGCCGCACCACCTGCGCAGGGCATTCCACAAAAGGCCGTGCCGTGCCGTTCACCAGGATGCTGTCGCCCAGCGGCGCGTTGATGAACTGGCCCGACGGGTTGAAACGTTTGTCCTGCACCACCACAGGAAAGTCGTCCACGCCCCATTGCCGCGGCAGGTCGAGGGCGGCCTCCTCCGCATCGCGCACGATCAGCAATCCGGCGGCGCCCTTGCCCACCTGCTGGCCGATCAGGTCCATGGTGTGCGGGTGATACGTGTACATGCTGGCCTTGTCGAGCACCTTGTACTTCACATCCCACGTGCCGCCCGGCGCGATCTCCCGCGGCGGGCTCCCGTCGAACACCGGCGGCACCTCCAGCCCGTTCCAGTGCATGGTGGTGATCTCGTTCAGCTGGTTATACACCTTGAACCGGGCCGTGTCGCCCTGCTGCAGTTCGAGGGCATAGCCCAGGTACGGCAGGTTGATGCCGTAGGTCTCGGTGACCCATCCCGGATAGAACTCCTTGGTGGAGGGGGCCACCACCAGGTGGAAGGTGTCGGCCGTCATCAAGGGCGGCACGGCCAGCGGGTTCTGGCCGGAGGTTGCGCCGACGACCAGGAGGGTCGTGCCTGTCAACAGAAGCTTCCGCATGCGTTCCGGGGGTTGGTTCGGAGCCGAAAGTGGCCCGTCGGGGCAAGGCGCGCCATGATGCGCATCAGTCCGCCGTTCGTCGCCATCCCCCGCACCAACGGTTCCGTCGCGGCCCGCCCGCCGCGGCATCCGTGTAGTTTCGCGGTCCGCGCATCGCCTTCCGCCGCTATGAACACCGACCGTTTGCAGCAGTTGCGTGCGCTTCTCGCCGAGGAGCCGGGCGACCACTTCCTGCGCTACGCCATCGCGCTGGAGCACAAGCGGCTGGGGGGCACCGACCAGGCCATCGCCGACCTGGAGGCCCTGCTCCACGACGCACCGCAACACATCGCCTCGTACTACCAGCTGGCGCTGTTGCTCGCCGGAACAGGCCGTTCCGCCGATGCCCTGCACGTGTGTGAAGCGGGCCTGCTGCAATGCATCGTGGCGGGCGATCGCAAGGCGCGGGCCGAACTGCAGGAACTGCGCAACACCATCGCGGAGGACGCATGAGGCTGCGCACCGCCTTCGCCGCGGCGGTGGTCACGACCGGCCTCGCAGGCATGCTCACCGTGGCGCCCTGGCTGGCGATGACCGCACCGGTGGGTGCCGGAACGCTGGTCGTGGAAGGCTGGATCCCCGACGACCGTCTGCCCGACGTGTTGCGCCTGGCACGGGCGCGCAGGATCGGGCGGGTCTTCGTCACCGGCGGTGCCATGCCCCTGGCCCGCTACCTGCGCGCCGGCGACACCCTGGTGGTGGACGGGGCCCCGCTGCAGGGCCACTGGGTGCTGGAGCTCGCGGGACTGCCGGGACAGCGGTGGCAGCTGCGGACAGGGAGCGGGGTGCTGCAGCAAGGGGTCGCCGATGGTGTGGCTGCGACCATGGACATCCCGGTGCCGGAAGCCGCCCGGGCCCTGCGGCTGGTGGCGGAGGGCGGCCGGCCGGGCGACACCACGGCCCTGCT
>JABWBQ010000071.1 GCA_013360395.1 Flavobacteriales bacterium | reverse complement strand
CTGACCGACGGCCGGGGTCGCACGGTGGCCGAGGCCACGGATGACGGACCGGCCGTGCTCACCGACCTGGAGCCCGACGGCCGGCCGGAGCTGCTGGTGTTGCCGCGACAGGGCGGACCCGAAGTGCGGCGGCCCGGGACACCCTGAGGCGAAGGGGCACCGACAGCCCCCCGTCCGGCCTATGTTTGCCCTCTTTCCCGGCCGCGGTGAACCGGACCCTTGGCCCCCTCCGTCGTTGGATGCTGCGCACGGTGCTCCGCCGCGAGGTGGTGGCCCTTACACGCCTGTTGGTGGTGGTGCTCACCATCCTGCTGGCCCTGCTGGAGCTGGGTTACCGCGGTGCGGCGCCCACCAGCGGCATGCGGGCCGAACTGCTCACCGGCCTCATGTTCGGCGCCGGCTTCGTGATGCTCGGCACCATCCTGCGCACCCTGCTGCGCGGCCAGCGCCCGCGCAAGGCGGAGATCGCCTGGTTCCTGGTGTGGTGCAGCTTCTTCGCCACCGACCCCATCGGCCTGCCCGTGTGGGAGGGCATGGGCATGACGGGCAACCTGATCTTCCTGGGCCTGTTCGTCTTCATCGAGCTCAGCCGGCTGGAGTTCGGTGGGGGCTTCACCCTCAGCCCGGCCCTGCTGTTCACCTTCAGCTTCATCCTGCTGATCAGCATCGGCACCGCCCTGCTCATGCTGCCCAAGGCCGCCGTGCGCCCCCTGGGCCTCATCGAGGCCCTGTTCACCAGCACCAGCGCCGTCTGCGTCACCGGCCTGTCGGTCATCGACATCGGCCGCACCCTCACCCCCATGGGGTTGTGGACCCTGCTGCTGCTGATCCAGCTGGGCGGCCTGGGCGTGATGACCTTCACCAGCTTCTTCGCCTTCTTCTTCAAGGGCAGCAACTCCCTGGAGGAGCAGCTGCGCATCCGCGACCTCAGCAACACCACCCTCGGCGGCGCGCGCCGCTTCATCGTGCAGGTGATCCTGTTCACCCTGGCGGTGGAGGCCATCGGTGCGCTGTTCATCTACCAGGCCGTGCCCGCCGACCAGTTCGCCTCGGTGGGCGACCGCACCTTCTTCGCCGTGTTCCACGCGGTGAGCGCCTTCAACAACGCCGGTTTCAGCACCTACACCAACGGGCTGTACGAGCCGGTGATGCGCTACAACTACGCCCTGCAATGGGTCGTGGCCTTGATGATCGTGTTCGGCGGCCTGGGCTTCGGCATCATCTTCAACTTCTCCAACCACCTGCGTGCCTGGCTGTGGGCCCGGGTGCGGCGCTGGGTCTTCGGCGGGCCCTGCGAACGCATTCCGCGCGTGATGACCCTCAGCACCAAGCTGGTGCTCTTCACCACCGCCGGCCTGTTGCTGGCCGGCACCATCGGCTTCTGGGCCCTGGAACAGGACAACGCGCTGCGTGAGCACGGCAGCTGGTTCGGTCGGCTCACCGTGAGCTTCTTCGGCAGCGTCACCCCGCGCACCGCGGGCTTCAACCACGTGAACTACGGCACCCTCACCGTGCCCACCCTCATGATCACCATGCTGCTGATGTACATCGGGGCCAGCCCGGGCAGCACCGGCGGCGGCATCAAGACCAGCACGGCCGCCGTGGCCCTGCTCAACATCTTCAGCACCGGCCGCGGCCGCGAACGCGTGGAGACCGGAGGGCGCGAGATCGGCATCATGAGCGTGCGCCGCGCCTTCGCCACCATCGTGCTGAGCCTGGTGTTCCTGGGCACCTCCATCACCGTGGTGGCCGCCCTGGAGAACGGCCACGGCCTGCTGCCCATCGCCTTCGAGTGCTTCAGCGCCTTCGCCACCGCGGGCCTCTCCATGGGCATCACCCCCGACCTGAGCGATGCCGCCCGCGTGGCCGTCGCCCTGGTGATGTTCGTGGGCCGCGTCAGCGCCCTCACCCTGCTCATCGGCGTGCTCAAGCAGGTGGAGGTGAACCCCTACCGCTATCCCAAGGAGGACATCCTGATCAACTGAACCACCAACGCCTTCGCCCGGCTACGGCGACCCCTGCATGAAGATCGCAGTCTTCGGCCTCGGCAACTTCGGAAAGAACCTGGCCGTGAAGCTCACCCAGCTCGGCCACGAGGTCATCGCCATCGACCACACCATGGAGAAGGTGGAGAGCGTCAAGAACGACGTGAGCTTCGCGGTGTGCCTGGAAAGCAATGACCCGCTGGCCATGGACACGCTGCCCCTGGACGAACTGGACGCCGCCGTGGTGGCCATCGGCGAGAACGAGGGCGCCAACATCATGACCACGGCCCTGCTGGTGAACCGCAAGGTGAAACGCGTGATCAGCCGCGCCATCAACGACCTGCACGAGATGGTGCTCAATTCCATGGGCGTCACCGAGATCGTGCACCCCGAGGAGAAGGCGGCCGAGGGCCTGGCGCGCAAGCTCAACCTGCGGCGGCTGGTGGACCAGTTCGAGCTGCCCGGCGGCTTCATGATCGCCGAGGTGGTGGTGCCCGACCGCTATGTGGGCCGACCCGTGGGCCAGATCAACGAGCTGCGGCAGCGGCGCATCGGCCTGGTGACCGTGCTGCGCAAGGAGAGCGAGAAGGGTTTCCTGGGCCGCCGCTCCATACGCCTGGGCGCCCTGGGCGTGGTGGACAACGATTTCTCGCCCGCCAAGGGCGACATCCTGGTGCTCTTCGGCACCAAGGAGCAGATGGCCGCCTTCACCGGCGAGAACGAGTGAGCACCGTGGCACCCGCCGACCTGGACAGCGCCGACCGCATCGACGCGCTGGTGCATGCCTTTTACGCGCGCGTGCGGCCCGATCCCGTGCTGGGGCCCTGGTTCACCGAGGTGGACTGGCCGCACCACATCCCCCGCATCCAGGCCTTCTGGCGGGGCGTGCTCCTGGGGCTGCCCGGCTATGAAGGCGATCCCATGACCGCTCACATCGGCCTGCACCGCCGCAAGCCCTTGGACCCGGCCGCGTTCGACCGATGGGTGGCGCTCTGGACCGACACGGTGCGGGCGCACCACGCCGGGCCCAAGGCCGAGGAGGCCATCGCCCGCGCCGGCAGCATCGCCGGCGTGATGCGCCACCGGGTGCTCAGCGCCGCGGCTTCCGCAGGCTGAGGACCGTGCCCGGGCGCACCGGCGCATCGGGGGCCAGCCCGTTGTACGCCGCCAGCTTCGCCAGCTTGATGGCGTGGCGCTGGCTGATGCTCCACAGCGACTCCCCGGCCTTCACCGTGTGCGTGGCCGGGTCCTTCACACTGTTGCGCTTGGGTTGCAGGAACACCACCTGGCCTTCCTGCAGGGCGCTGCCCTTGTCCTGATCGTTCCAGCGGGCCAGCAGGCCGGGGATCTGCCCCAGTTCCTCCGCCAGCCCGGTGAAGGTGTCGCCCTGGCGCGCCGTGACGTATTTGATGCGGCCGGCATGGCGCTCCACCGGGCGCGCGCCGCCGACGTTCAGGGTGACCTCGTCCGCCTCGCCACCACGCCGGCGGGACGTGTTCCGGGCCGGGGCCGGAGGTTCCGCCTTGGTGGCGCGCGCGGGCCGCTGTCCGCTGTCCAGCTTGTGCAGCTCGTACCGCTCGATCAGGTCGATGAGCTTCTGCGGATAGCGCGGGTCCGTGGCGTAACCGGCCTTCTTCAGCCCGTGCGCCCAGCCCTTGTAGTCCGTGGGCTTCAGGGTGAACAGGTCGGCGTAACGCGGCCGCAGCAGGAAGCGGCTGTGGTCCTCGTAGCTGTCGGCCGCATCGCGGTACTTGCGGAAACAGTCGTTCCGACGGTCGTCGTCGTGGTACACCTTGCCACCACTCCAGTCGGGCGTGCACTTGATCCCGAAGTGGTTGTTGGCCTTCAGGGCCAGCACGCTGTTGCCGTTGCCGCTCTCCAGCAGCCCCTGCGCCAGGGTGATGCTGGCCGGGATGCCGTGCTCCTTCATCTTGGCCACGGCCACGTCCTGCCAGCGGGCGATGTAGTCCTCGGCGGTGAGGCGCTGTGCCGCCGCCGCCACGGGCAGCAGGAGCAGCGTACCGGGAATACAGGTTCTCAACAAATGAACGATCCTCATCGGGCAGGGGGAGCGGCTTGCGCCAAGGGCCGAAAATACCGGGCTTTCCAGGGGTTATTCACGATCCATCCACGGATCCGTGCACCGGGGGCTGTGGAAAGAACGTATCGGCTTTGCGGCTTCGCATCTTCGCACCGATGGAGCAGCCGGAGCCGACCGCCTACACCCCGGAGCAGCGGGCGCGCATGGAGCGCCTGGGCCTGGAGCCGGGGGACTGCACCTTCACCCCGGAGGGCTATCTGGTGTACAGCGCCCGGTACCACCTGAAGCGCGGGTACTGCTGCGGCAACCGCTGCCGGCATTGTCCTTACGGACATGAGGCGGTGCGCAAGGTCCAGGGCTGAACCCCGGTCCGCCTACCAGCCCGGTGTGAAGCTGGTCTGGAAGGTGGCGTAGTCCTGCTTCCGGTAGGCCCCGTCGCCGATGAACTTGAGGATCGGTTCGATCTGCTGCGGGGTGAGGTAGCCCTGCACCGGCGCGATGACCTCGAGCTCCTCGTTGAGGTACACCACCGTGGGGTAGGCGATGCGGCCCTCCACATTGGCGATGGCGTACGTGAGCTCGTGGGTGCCGTTGCGCCCGTTGCCGGCGGCCGGGTTGTACTGCGGGTTCTTGAAGCTCTGCCCCTTGAAGGTCACCGGGTCGGGGCCCTCGGCGTTGAACTTCACGGCGTAGAAGTGGCTGTTGACGTACTCCACCAGCTTGGGGTCGGTGAAGGTGCGCCCGGCGAGCATCTTGCAGGGGCCGCACCAGTTGGTGTACACGTCCACCAGGATGGGGCGCGGCGCCTTCTTGGTGGCCGCCTGGGCCTGTTCCAGGCTCATCCACTGGATGGCGGGGCCTGCGGGGGCGGCATGGGTGGTGCCCTGCGCGGCAAGGGTGACGGGGGACAGCAGCAGGGCAAGGAGGGTGGAGCGCATGGATGGGCGTGTGCGGTTCAGCAAGCGAAGATCATGCCGGAACGGGAACGGCGTCAATGGACCCCCCGCATCAACCTGCGTACCAAGGGGCTGATGGCGATGAGCACCACCCCGGCCACCAGGGCGTAGAGGGCCAGCTGCAGGTAGCCGTCCGTGTAGCTCTGGAGCTTGGCCATGTTGGTGGCCTCCTCGCCGGCGATGCTCATGCCCGCGCCCAGCAGGCCCGCCACGTACTGGCCGTAGGCGCTGGCCAGGAACCACATGCCCATCATCAGCCCCTGCACGCTGTGCGGCGACAGCTTGGTCATGAGCGAGAGGCCGATCGGGCTCAGGCACAGCTCCCCGAAGGTGATCACGAAGTAGCCCAGGGTGAAGACGTCCAGCGAGGTCACCCCATCGGCGTCGGCGAAGAAGATGGTGGCGTAGAACACGTAGAAGGCCAGCGCCAGCAGCAGGAAGCCCAGACCGAACTTCACCACGCTGTTGGGCTCCAGCTTGCGCTTGGCCAGCCACACCCACAGGATGCCCAGTGGCGCGGCGAAGGCGATCACGAACAGGGAGTTGGAGCTGTTGTTCACCACGTTGGGGTCCATGGGGATGCCCAGCAGGCTGTGCCGCAGGTTGTTCAGGGCGAACAGGCTGAGGCTGCCGCCGCTCTGCTCGAAGAAGGCCCAGAACAGCACCGAGAACAGGATGAAGACCAGCGCCGCCATCAGCCGCTTGTTCTCCGCCGCGCTGAACTTGCGCATCTCCCAGCCCAGCCACACCAGGGTGGCCGGCCCGATGATGTACATGAACAGGTCCGTGTACGCCGTGTTGGTGACCAGCAGCAGGATGAAGGGGATGGCCACCAGCGAGCCGATGTACGTCGCGATCTCGTAGATCTTGCGGCGGCTCACCGGCATGTCGGGGTGCAGCGGGCTCAGGCCGATGGGGCCCAGGCTGCGCTGGGTGTACAGGAAGTTGACCAGGCTGATGGTCATCACCACGCCCACCAGCGCGAAGGCCCAGCTCCAGCTGTGGTACTTGCCCACGTACACCATCAGGATGCCGCCCAGCAGGGCCCCCAGGTTGATGCCCGCGTAGAAGAGGCTGAAGCCCGCATCGCGCCGGCTGTCGTCGGGGTGGTACAGCTGCCCCACCATGGTGCTGATGTTGGGCTTGAAGAAGCCCGTGCCGATGATGCTGAAGCAGATGCCGATGTAGAAGAACTCCTTGGGCGAGACCGCGATCACCAGGCCGCCCACGATCATCAGCAGCGCGCCCCACAGCAGCGACTTGCGGAAGCCCAGGATCTTGTCGGCGAACACCCCGCCGATGAAGGTGAAGGCGTACACGAAGGCCTGGATGGCGCCGTACTGCAGGTTGGCCGTGCGGTCGTCCAGGGCGAGCTGGCTCACCATGAACACCGTGAGCATGCCCCGCATGCCGTAGAAGCAGAAGCGCTCCCACATCTCGGTGAAGAAGAGCGCCCAGAGCTGGCGCGGGTACTTGCCCTCGAACGTGCGGATGCGCTCCAGGGTGAGTTGCTCGGACATGGGGGTCGGGGGTGTTGGGCGATCCGGCCCCGGGGCAGGGCAGGGGCCGACCGCGGGGCAAGTGTAACACCCGCGGGCCGCACCGCCGCGACCGCCGCCTCAGTGGATGTTCTTCTCGGCCATCACCGCCTTCAGCCAGCGCAGCAGGAAGAAGAGCATCAGCGCGGCGGCCAGGGCCAGCACGAAGTTCATCAGGAAGAAGTGCGACTTGTCCTCGAAGCCCTCCCACAGGCCGCTGAGCATGCCGCTGAGCTTGTTGCCCACCGAGGTGCTCAGGAAGAAGCCGCCCATCATCAGAGCGGTGATCCGCGGCGGGCTCAGCTTGCTCACCAAGGAGAGGCCCATGGGGCTCAGGCAGAGCTCGCCCACAGTGACCACGCCGTAGCTGGCGATCAGCCACCAGCTGCTGGCCTTGGTCTCCAGGTTGTTGGTGGCCCACACGGCGCCCACCATCACCAGGGCGCTCAGCGCGGTGATCACCAGGCCGATGGCGATCTTGGTGGGCGTGGCCGGCTCCCTCTTGCGGCTGCGCATCCAGCCCCAGAAGCCCACCACGATGGGCGTGAGCAGCACCACCCAGAAGGGGTTGATGCTCTGGTACAGCTGCGTGGAGTACAGCTTCAGGCTCTGGCCTTCGGCCGGCACACGTTCCGGGGGCAGCGTGGCGAAGTAGTGCGCGCTCGTGGGGTCGGTGGCGGCGCCCGCGTTGGTCACGGTCTCGGCCATGCCCAGGTCGTCCGCCACCTGGCCCAGGGCCTGCGGCATCTCGCGGTCGGTGTGGTCCTTGGCCCACACGGTGAGCGCATCGCCGTTCTGGTGGAACACGGCCCAGAAGATCACCAGGCAGCCGAACACCGCCAGCAGCGCACCGATGGGCCGCTTGTCCTCGGCGTTGGCCTTGATGTACAGGTAGATGAAGAAGGCCACCACCGGGATGCAGCCGAAGATGAAGGCGTCGTTGGTGTCGGTGCCCAGCACGTTGCCGGGGATCAGGTAGCCCAGGATGCCGAAGGCGAACATGGGCACCAGTGTGCTCAGCAGGATCTTGCCCGTGCCCATGTCGCCGGGTTGCATGGGCTTGATCACGTCGGCGTGCTTCACCCAGCGGCCGCCGCTGACGAAGATGACCACCCCGATCAGCATGCCCACACCGGCGGCCGCGAAGGCATGGCCCCAGCCGTAGTTGATCTGCATGTAGGCCGCCACGAAGTTGCAGACGAAGGCACCGATGTTGATGCCCATGTAGAAGATGTTGAAGCCCGCATCCTTGTTGTGGCGGTAGCGGTCGTCGTTGTACAGGTTGCCCACCAGGGTGCTGATGTTGGGCTTGAACATGCCGTTGCCCAGGATGATCAGCAGCAGGCCGAGGTAGAAGGCCTTGACGTCATGCACCGCCAGGGTGAGGTAGCCCGAGGCCATCAACAGCCCGCCGATGAGGATGCTCTTGCGGAAGCCCAGGATGCGGTCCGCCAGCAGCCCGCCCAGGAAGGGGGTGAGGTACACCAATCCGAGATAGGTGCCGTAGATGTCGCTCTTCTTCAGCGCGCTGAAGCCCATGCCGCCGTTCTCCCAGCCGTCCAGCATGTACAGGCTGAAGATGCCGAGCATGAGGTAGTAGCCGAAGCGTTCCCACATCTCGGTGAAGAAGAGGACGTAGAGGCCCTTGGGGTGCCTGCCGGCGGGGGTGGTGTCGTTCTGCATGCGTCAGGTTCAGTTGATGCCGTGCATCCACTTCTTCAAGGTGGGGGTCAGCACCAGCAGCACGGCCGCGCAACCCAGCACGATGTACACGCCCCATTGCAGGTACACGTTCATGAAGCCGGTGAGCTCGGCGACGGGGTCGGCCCCGTCGGTGGCGCTGCTGGCGATCATCTGCCCCAGCTTGCCGGCCACCTTGTGGGCGAAGGCGATGCTCAGGAACCAGCTGCCCATCACGAAGCCCACCACCTTCTGGGGGCTCAACTTGGTGACCACGCTGAGGCCCACCGGGCTCAGGAACAGCTCGCCGGTGGTGTGCAGCAGGTACATGCCGATCAGGAAGCCCATGGGGATGGCCGTGGCGCCGGCCCCATCGGCGATGCCCACCTTCACGCCCCACACGATGATGGCATAGCCGGCGGCCATCTGGAGCAGGCCGTAGAAGAACTTCATCGGCGTGCGCGGCTCCAGCTTGTTCTTGGCCAGCCACACCCACAGCCAGTTGAACACCGGCGCCAGCAGCATGATGAAGAGCGCGTTCACCGACTGGAACTGCGAGGCCTCGATGCCGGCCCGGTCCACGTAGCGGTCCGTGAGGATGTTGATGGAGCCGCCTGCCTGCTCGAACAGCACCCAGAAGATCATGTGGAAGAAGAAGAGGATGAGGAACACGAAGAGCCGCTGGCCCTCCGCCCGGTCCTCCGCCGTGAAGGCCGTGTACAGCAGGTAGCCCAGGCAGGCGAAGCCGGCGCCGAAGAGCAGCCAGTCGGTGATGCCTTCGCTGTTGATCAGGAAGCTGAAGATGGGAATGATGATCAAGCTGCCGATGATGGTCATCGGAAAGGCCTTGATGCCCATGAAGCGCCAGGCCTCACCGGACTCGGGCGCGTGGCCCTTGCCTTCCAGGTGCTTGAAGTTGAGGAAGAAGACCACCATGCCCAGCAGCATGCCCAGCCCGGCGCTGAAGAAGCCGTAGTGCCAGCCCACGCGCTGCCCCAGGTAGCCGCAGGTGAGCGGCGCCAGGAAGGCCCCGATGTTGATGCCCATGTAGAACAGCGTGTAGGCGCCGTCCTTGCGCGTGTCGTTGCGGTCGTAGAAGGTGCCCAGGAAGCTGCTGATGTTCGGCTTGAACAGGCCGTTGCCCACCGTCAGCGCCGCCAGGCCCAGGAAGAAGACGCTCTCGCTGTGCAGCGCGCCGGTGGACCCCGACGACAGCGCCAGGATGAACTGGCCCAGCGCCATGAAGGCCCCGCCCGTCAGGATGGCCTTGCGAAAGCCGATGGCGCGGTCGGCCAGCATGCCGCCGATCACCGGCGCGGCATACAGCAGCGCGTTGTAGGCGCCGTAGATGCCGTAGGCCCGCGCGTCGGCCTCACCGGCGGCCATCTTGTCGAAGAGCTCCTTGGTGAGGTACAGCACCAGCAGCGCCCGCATGCCGTAAAAGCTGAAGCGCTCCCAGAGCTCGGCGAAGAAGAGCACGAAGAGCGCCTTGGGGTGCACCTTCCGCTGGCTGAACAGTGTGGCGGGCACCCAGATGAGCACAAAGGCCCAGCCGATCACAAGGCTCCAGAGCGCGAAATCCATGCAGAGGTTGGTTTAGGGGTGTGAAGAGCGGGCGGTAAGGTAGAAAAGGAGGCGGACGAGGGCCGGGGCGCTCATCGAAAGCCGGACCGGACCGGCGGTCGGGGCAGCACGAAGCGTTCCGAGGTGATCAGGCTGCTCTGGAGGGGGTTTTGGGATGAGCTACGTCTCTTCGTCGTTCCCGGAAGTCCGGTATTTTCCGGGCCGCATGCTGGTCATCGGGAAAGCGCTGCGGTTGCCCTGTCCCTGCGGGAGTGGGGGACCGGCCCGGCCGTGGTATGATCGCCTCGGGCATGTGTTCCGACCGGACCTTCCAGCAGCATGGTCCCGTACGAAGGCCCTGGTGGATCGGAGCACACGGAAGCCGCCATATGCCCGTCCCCACGCCATCATCCTCCTGACCCTGATGCCGCTCCTCACAGGCGCCCAGGATGCGGTCCGTCCGTGCCATGATCTGTTCACGCGGACGGACTCCCTGTTGGAACAATACCCTGAGAAGGCGCTTGATCTGGCGCGTTTGACCCGTACCTGTGCCGGATCCAACGATCGCCCGGACCTCGTTGCCGAGGCCCATGATCGCCTTGCGCGAGCGTATCTGGAACTGTGGCAGTTCGATCTGGCCCAGGCTCATGCCGACAGTGCCTTGCGGATGGCGACCGATGCGGAGGGATCCCCGCAACGCATCCGAGCTCATCGACTCCTGGGCGAGGTGGGCCTGCGAACCGGTGATCTCGACGTTGCCGTTGACAGGATCGAAGAAGCTTTGACACTCGCCATCCGCACCGGCGACGTGGACGAAGAGATGGCGGCGCGCATGCGACTGGCCTACGCGCACTATGTCGGGCACCAGACCTCGGTGACCTATACGCATCTGGACACCTGCGAAACGCATTACCGGACCACAGGCGATGCAGCCGGACTTGCGGCGGTTTACAATCGTAGGGCCATTGCCATGGCCGAGGACGATGGTCTGGACTCCATCGAACTTGCCAGGATGGTCATGGATACCGCGTTGTACTGGGGCCGCCTGTCAGGCGATAGTTCGGAGCTGTGCCGCATTCACATCAATATGGCGCTGATCTCCATGAACATGACGGACCTGGCCCCGGCCAGCGCCCACACGGACACGGCGGAACATCTGGCAAGGGCGCTCCGGGACTCCTTTCTGCTCGTACACGCCCATGAGAACAAGGCCCAGCTGCTTACCCATCTGAACCGACCCGAGGCGGCCCTGCCCGAGTGTCGGGTGCTGCTGGACTACGGCATCCGCCACGGTCTGCTACGCCTGCAGCGGGACGGTTGGCTTTGCGTCATGAACTGCATGCGTGAACTGGGGGATTGGAAAGCGGCGTACGAAGCCGCCTGGAAATACTGGGGTCTGAACGAACAAATGACGAACAAGACGGTGCGCGAGCACATGCTGCGGCGTTCGTTGATCACCGAGTCGGCCCGGCGGGAGCAGGCGATGCAGGAGGCGCATGCCGCCCGGCTGGTCAACGACCGCCTCTGGGCCCTGCTGATCGGGGTGGTGCTGGTGGCCGCCGCCGCCTACCTGGTGCTGCGACAACGCGGCCGCGTGGAGCGGGAGAAGGCCCGCGCCCTGCGCCTGCGCATCGACCAGCACTTGGTGGGCAACGCCATGGCCAGCCTCTCAAACTACGTACTGAAGGAGGAGCGCCTGCAGGCCTACGACGTGCTGGTGCGCTACGACCGCTTCATCCGCGACATGCTGGACCATTCGGCGGCCGAGGCCATCACGCTGCGGCAGGAAATGGATGCCCTGGCCAACTACCTGGCCATCGAACAGGCCCTCTGCGGCGGCCGATTCACCTTCGCCCTGCACGTGGAGCGCGCTCTGGATCCCGATGCCGTGCACCTGGCGCCCATGCTGGTGCAGCCCTGGGTGGAGAACGCCGTGAAGCATGGCGTGAAGGCCCTGCCGGAAGGTGGGCGGATCGAGGTGCGCTTCACCCTGGACGGACGCACACTGCAGGTGGTGGTGGAGGACAACGGGCCCGGCATGCGTGCCACGTCCGGTCAACAGACCGGCGCCTCATGGGGCACGCGCATTACGGGCGCGCGGCTCAAGGCCCTCTCGCGGCGCTGCAGCCAGCCGGGCAGCTATCACTACGAAACCGTGGAACGCGGTACTCGTTTGGTCCTGCGATTGCCCACGATCCGCATGGACTGATCGACGATCCATCGATCCGGTTCGACGATCCATGGGATCGCCTCGCCGGATCTGTCGGCGGGTGCGCAGGTTGCGGCATGAAACGCGCTCCGATCCCCGGACCCACCGCCGTCGATGTGGAAGTGGTACCTTGGAAGGAGCACGTTCCGCAGCACATGGCACCCCATCCACTACCGGCAATGAAGGCGGTGATCGTCGAGGACGAACGGTCCTTGGCGGACCTCTTGCAAAACCTGCTGGCCATGCGCCACCCCCAAGTGCAGGTGCTCGGCATTGCCTCCGCCGTGGACGACGCGCTGGAGCTGGTGACCCGTCATCGGCCCGATCTGCTGTTCCTGGACATCGGCCTTCGGGACGGGGTGCAGGGATTCTCCGTACTGGAGCAGCTGGGGCCTTCCGCGCCGCTGGTCATCGTCACCACCGCCAGTGCCGACCATGCGGTGAGCGCCTTCCGCTTCGACGCCGTGGACTACCTGCTGAAGCCGATCGATGTGCAGGCCCTGGACCAGGCCCTGGCGCGTGTGGCCGAGCGCCTCCGCCAGCCGGGAGCACGGGGGGAGGGGCGCACGGGCCATCGGGTGTGGTGGGAGGTGCCCACCGCCACGGGCTTCACCCGCGTGCGGGTACAGGACATCGTGGTGGCCAGTGCGGAGGGCAGCTACACCCTGTTGCACCTGGCCGGTCAGCCCCGGCCCATGACCATCTCCCGCGCTTTGGGCGAGGTGGAGAAGGAACTGGGCCCCGGCTTCCTGCGCACCCACCGCAGCCACCTGGTGAACCCCGCCCATGTACGCGGCTACATCCGGCCGGACGGCGAGCGCCTCCACCTGAGCAACGGCAGCACCGTGCCCATCGCTCGCGATCGTGTGCAGGAGGTGCTGCAGCGGTTGAGAGAGGAGGGGTGAGAGGGGTATGGAACTATAACCATGGCTACCGGAAACAACAACCCAAGCAGCGTGCATCGGGACCTGCCCGAGCGATGCTCAGTTCATTGCAGCAGCATGGGCTTGCTGAGCCACGTTGGCCAGCGCGAAGCGGCGATCCCATCCGCAACTCTGTGGCACGTGCAACGGTGCTCATGGGGTCCGGACGGACGCGTGCACGGTGTAGGGTGCCTAGTGCGCATACAGCATCTTGTCAAAGGCGAATGCGGCATCGTGACAATGTGCGACGGGATGGATATCCAGGTGTGCCGCCGGAAGAATCGGGAATTGATGGATGCACTGGGCCTGACATAAGCAACCCAAACTTGACACGACCCTATATGGAAACACGGAAGACATCATCCATTTGCGCCTCGTTGCTGTACGTCCTGGCCACCGTAGGTATACCCTACTCAGGAACATGTCAACTTCAAGGTAGCGGTAGAAGCGTGGAGTACCGCACTTTGCTTGAGGTATCCGACAACGCAGGCCATTTCGTTGGGGAGCGACTGCCATTACCTGCTTTGCTATCGACGCCGTTCGTCGCGCTATCTGCTTACATGGTTGGCGATCAATTCAAGGGCAAGTTGGAGTATCGTTACTTCAGCACCGGCGTATGGTCACCTTGGGTTGCGCTTCCGGAATTCGGTGAGGGTGGTGTTGTCGGCCGTGTGGCTTTTGATGTTCAGTTCATTGACACAAGCGTGACGTTCTTGGAGGTTCGATCAGATGTCCGGATTGATGAGGAACTCGTGGTTCGGCTCTACTATCCTGGGCATAGCTCGAACACTACAGAGTGCTCTCCCTCCTATCGCTCCTTGGTCTGCCCTTGCCCTCAGCCTGGCTATTGCAACCGTAGTTGTTGGGATCCAGGTAACGATTGTCCTGCCGATGCCACTCCGTCCTTCACGACGCCCACACACATGATCGTACATCATTCAGCCGGGCAAACCACAAGCAGTGACTTTCCAGCCGTTGTTCGGAGTTATTGGGATCTTCATGTGGTAACCAACGGTTGGGACGACATCGGCTACAACTGGCTGATTGATGGCAATGGGGTGCTTTACGAAGGACGAGGAGATGGCGTCCTGGGCGCACACTTCAGCTGTATGAGTGGGGGGACCATGGGCGTCTGCGTCATTGGTAATTACGAGATCAACACTCCTTCAAGCGCAGCGATGGCCAAGCTGTACAATCTTCTCGCATGGGAAGCTTGCGACAAGAACATCACTATTCCGGGAAGCAGCTTTCACAGCCAATCTTCCCAAACCTTGAATCACATTTCTGGTCATCTCGATTCCAATAACTCGCCTGATCCAGATGGATGTCCCAGCGGTACGGTTTGTCCCGGTGACAACATCTACAACCAAATCGCGGGAATCAGGTCGGCAGTTGCAGCCGAGATCGCTGCCTGTGGCGGTGAATGTCCGCAACCATCAAACGACGGTTGCAGCGGCTCCTTCACGGCAACGCTCCTACCGTTTGGCTCTTCCTGCAATCCAACACCTTCTACAAGCTGTGGTGCGACTTCATCGGGGTTCGGTTCCTGTACAGGAGCGCAGGATGACGATGTTTTCTTCCGGTTCGTGCCGACAAGTCAAACTGCAACGGTCACGGTTGATGGCTCCAGTGGTTACAACGCCGTCTTTCAGGTATTGACAGGACCTTGCGGTGGCGGCATGTCCGAATTGGATTGTGTGGATAGCACCGGAAGCGGAGGGGTTGAAACGACGACGGTTTCTGGACTCACCATCGGGGCGACGTACTTCATCAGAGTTGGGCACAATGGATCCGGATACGGAACTACCGGCGACTTCACGGTATGTGTTCATGAAGCGATCGGCTTGCCAGACCTCGACATCACGACCGGGAGTGTTACGCCGACCGTTGTGCTCGCAGGCGGTGATGTGGACGTGGCCCATACGGTCATCAACAACGGTCCGGGGTCGATCTCAATTCCAACAGAGACGGCGGTTTACCTCATCCCGTTCGGGAGTGGGTGTCCGACCAGCATACCTGGTGCAGGTTTAATCGAAGACAATTCGCTTACGGTTAGCGAGATCAGCGACGGCAGTGATAACGAGAATCCTTCTGTGACGATACCCGGTGGAACCCCTGCTGGAGATTACTACCTCGTGTTGGTTGTGGATTACTTGGATGAACTGAACGAGGCAGATGAATCGAACAACATCTACTGCGTGCAGATCACCGTACAGGACGCTTGCGCGGTACCTGCTGTACCGACCCCGACTTTCGGCAGTATCTCGTGCCCGGGCCCCTCACTCAGTTCCACGATAACGCTTCAATGGAACGCCGTGCCCGGTGCGGCAGGGTACCGATTGCGCGTTGGGTTGTACCCCTATGATACGAACGATTACATTGATGTCGGTGCCGGCGACTGCTTCTCAGGCACCTCGTACTCCATACCGCTTGCGTCGTTTACCACTGGAGTTCCCTTGTTCTGGAGTGTGAGCGCGATCGGTGAATGCGGGAATGAGGATTGCTTGAGTGCGTATAGTTCACCATCTTTTTTTTCAGTCCTCCCGGTTGTATTTGTATCGAACGGTACATCGATTTGCGCTGGTGATACCGCCGGACTTTATTTCGACCCTTTCTGGTTCGTTACCCCCCCAGGGGTGAACAGTGCGCAGTGGTATCGTGACGGGAATGCCATACCGGGTGCAACTGAGGCCAGCTATTCGGCGACACAGGCCGGTGAGTATTCCGTCGTTCTGACGTTTACTGGGAGTAATGTATGTGCAGATCCCATTGTATTGGCATCGAGCAACACAGTTCAAGTCGTAGAGCTCAATGCTGATTCAGATGCGGATGGCGTGCCTGATTGCATCGATGACTGTCCAAGTATATGGGGAACGATCGGTTCAGCTTGCGATGATGGGAATGTGTGCACGATCAATGATGAGGTAAGCACTAGCTGCCAATGCGACGGGGTACCCGTCAGCGATTCGGACAGTGATGGTCTGTGTGATGCGGTCGACCCCTGCCCGACGCTTGCCAACGTTGAGCCCGGCGATGCCTGCGACGACGGCGACGCATGCACCATCAACGATGTGGTCAATGGTGCGTGCGGCTGCGCAGGAACACCGGTGGGCGATGCGGACAATGATGGT
>JABWBQ010000070.1 GCA_013360395.1 Flavobacteriales bacterium | reverse complement strand
ACGGGCCATGGCGCGGGCGATGCCCAGCTCGGCGTAGGCATGATCGCGCAGATCGCCCAGGGCCGCATCGATCCGCAGGATGCGCTCCCCGGCACCGATGGCCCCGCGCAGGTCGCCCCGGTCGCCGCGCAGCGCCATCTCCGCGTGCAGCAGGCGGCGCAGGCCCACGCTGTCGCCTGCGGCAACGGCCTCCTGCGCGGCGCGTCCCAGCACGGCCCGGGCGCTGTCCCATCGGCCGCAGCCGTTCCAGTGCTGTGCGAGCAGCGCCTGCCGCTCCACCATCAGGGACCGCGCCGCAGGGTGGGTGCGCAGGGCCATCACCGACCGTGCGAAGGCCGCTGCGGCCTCCTCCTCCCGGCCCTGCCGGCGGTGTGCCGTGGCTTCGAGCAGCGCCACCTCGGAAAGCAGGCTGTCCCTGGCAGGCATCGGCATGCCGCGTTCCGCCTCCAGCACCCGCCGCAGCACGGCCGCTTCGCGGAGCACCTGCGCATCGTCCGTGGTCCTACGCAGCGCGTCCAACCGTGCCGCCGGGCCCGGCGCCGACCCTTCCTGCGCGGCGGCCATGCAGAACGCCAGCGCTCCGAGGGCCAGGAGGATCCGGCGTGCCATGGTGGTACGAAGATCGCAGGGGACGGCATACCGCGCGCCTTTGTGGCGTAGTTTAGGCTCCCCATCGTCCATGGCAGCCCGTCCGCTCATCCCGCTCTGCTGGTCCCTCGCGGCGGCGACGTCCCTCGCGGCGCAGCACACCCTGGTCCGCACCGACGGCAGCCAGTTGCACGGACAGGTGCAGCGGGTGGCGCCGGACCGCATCGAGATGCTCGTCACCAGCGGCCGGGCGAAGGGCCCCGGCACGGTACCCTGCTCGGAGGTGCTCTGCCTGGTGGACGGCGCCCTGAAGGTCCACACCCGGCCCTGCGGGGAGCCTCTGGATGCCATCGCGCAGGGAGGCGCCGCGTGCAATGCGCTGGTGCGTGCCGACCAGCAGGTGCTCAAGGGCACCATCGTGCGCTGGGACGACGACCGCCTCACCATCCGCACGGCGGCCGGCGATGTGAACGTGCCGCGCAGCGAGCTCGCCGGCGTGCTCTCCCCGGGGCTGGTGGAGTTCACCCTGCCCGCCGACCGGCTGAAGGGGCTGCTGGCCGATGCCGCGGTGGTGCGCGCCCTCAACGACCCATCGCGCTGCCCGGCCGCCCCGGAACCCGCCGAGGTGCGCTTCTCCGAGAAGTGGATCGCACCGCGCTTCGAACGCACCGTCAGCGAGAGCGGCAAGGCCGAGCTCGACTTCGGCTATTTCAAGGACGTGGCGTTGGAGAAGACCCGCCGCCTCAGTGGTTACATCGCGCAGATCACCAACAAGGAGCTCTCGGCCATCGTGAAGGACAAGGCGGTGGAACAGGCCATCGGCCTCTTCGAGCGACCGGACAACCTGGTGCACGTGAGCAACGTGGCCACCGGCACCGCCAAGGCCCATCCCGTGCACAAGTACCTCAGCACCCACCTGCGCTACCTGAAGTACGATGCCGTCACCATCGAATGGGCCGACATCCGCTACGTGAGCGACTTCGAGCTGCAGCCCGATGGCAGCTATACGGCCGTGGTCTCGCTCCAGCAGCGTTTCCAGGGCATGGTGGACGGCCAGGTGTACTACAGCGACATCACCAACAAGAACGTCCAGATCAAGCTGCGCACCTACGAGAAGGTGGTGGAAGGCCGCACCGAGCGGCTGTGGGACGTGTTCCTGGGCGACATCGGGGTGGTGAGCACCATGGCCGAGTGATGCGTCCGCCGGTCCTCCCCGCCCTGCTGCTGATGTGCGTGAGCGCCGCCGCGCAGACGCCCGACCAGCAGTACGAGCTTTGCGTGAAGCAGTTCAACGAGTTCCGCGACCGCTTCAACGGGCACTATGCCGGCACGGTGCCCGAGGGCGTGGCCGGCCCCGACCGGCGGGCCCTGCTGCAGAGCCTGATGGCGCCCACCCTGGATGCCGCGCAGCGCGACAGCTTCGTGGAGGACATCCTCGCGCGCGGACCGGCCGCCGAACTGGTGCTCGACGGGGTCCCGTGGCTGGCCCATGTGCTTTGCCAGGCCTGGGGTGGCGGCGACACCACGCGGGTGGGTCTCTGGCTGGTGCGCGAGCAGGTGGGCGCCGCACGCAAGTGGTCCATTCTCGCCACGGACCTCACGCGCACCGCCTCGGCCAACGCGTCCTACATCGATTCCAAGAGCCATGAATACGGCTTCATCGACCTGCTCCGCCTGGACGACGAGGGGCGGCCGGGCGTACGGCCCTTCCTGGGCCCGCCGGGCATCGCGGGCCTGTTCCCGCTGCAGGAGGCGCTCGTGGGCGGCCGCCTCCGGATCCTGGCGATCGAACGCGTGACCATGCACCTGCTGCAGGTGCCCGGATGGGCCGTGCAGGTGCAGTACCGGCCCCCGCCCTTGCGCGCCGCTGAGTTCACCCCTTCGGGCTGGAACATCGTCCACGCCGAACGCATGGGCGACGAAGGCAAGCTCCGCTACCTCTGGGACCATGTGCTCGGCCTCTGAACGATCCCTGCGCGCCCTGCCCGTCGCCGCGATGGCCCTGGCCCTCTGCACCACCCCCGTGCGGGCGACCCCGGGCGACACCCTCTCCCTGAAGGACAAGGGCCTCATCAACGCCTACGCCGAAAGCCTGTTCAAACGCTACATCGCCCTGCTGGACAACGTGGCCGGCATGGACGCGGCCGACGATGAGAGCGCCATGCTCGTGCAGCAGCTGATCGCCAACGCCTGCGAGCCGGGCCGCGACCGCATGTTCCTCGGCGCACAGGTCCGCATCGAGGACAACGTGGACCCGGCCAACGACGCCACCACCGCGGGGCGCGACCGGCCCCTCACCGAGTACATGAACGACCTGCTCCTGTACTTCCACAGCAGCGACCCGCTGGGCACGGCCGTGGAGGCACACCTGCTCAAGAAACGGGAGCCCGCCGTCACCGACAGGGCCTTCACCCAGGTGCTTTACGAACTGCGCTTCCTGGGGAGCAACACTTCCTCGTCCAAGACCTACCGGCGCCATCTGCGTGTGCTGGAGCTCGTGGCCGAGCGTCGCAACGAGGGCGGCTGGGAAGTGGTCATCGCCGCGGACAACTTCTTCGTCCCCGGCTCGGCCTTCGACCAGGCCCTGCTCGAACAGGACATCGACTCCCTGGCCCGTGCCGGTCGCGGCGATCTCGGCAGCCTCTCGCGCGCCCTGGCCGAGTACCGAGGCTCGTTCGAGCAGGCGCTGCGCCGCGAGGAGGAGGACCGCGCCCGACGCCGCAAGGCTTACGACCAGGCCGTCGCCGCCGGCCGCGACCTGCTGGACCGCGGTGACCATGCCGGTGCCGCGGACCTCTTCGAGCAGGCCCGCGCCCTGGACCCCATCGCCGTGGAGCCCCTGGTGCTCCTCAACGAGGTGAAGCGCGCCGCCGAACGCAAGCGCCTGAAGGATGAGGCCGAGGCCGCTGCGGCGATCGAGGAGGGCACCGCCCTCACCACGCTGCGCTGTTACGACCGCGCCATCGCCGCACTGGAACGCGCCGACCGCATCAAACCCGGGGACGCCACGGTGAAGGCCCGCATCGACGGCCTGCGCGCACTGGTGGACCGGCAGGCCGAGCGCGAACGCTCCTACCGCATGGGCGAGCTGGACAAGGCGCTCGCCGAGGTGCAGGCCGCGCGCACCGGCGCAGGCAGGACCGACGATCCCGACCTGATCCTCCTCCACGCCCGCATCCTCGTGGCCCGCAAACAGGGCGGCCAGGCCCTGCAACTGCTGGGCACCCTGCTGGATCGCATGCCCGACCACGTGCCCGCGCGCGACCTGCGGGCCACCCTGCTGGAACAGAGCAAGGTGCCCGCCGACCGGCAGGCCGCCGCCGCGGACCTCTACTCGCTGCGTTTGAAGGACCGCTGGAACCCCGGCTACGACCACCGCCTGGCCCGGCTCCTGTGCCAGGACCAGGGCAAGTGCGCGGAGGCCATCGCCCTGCTCAAGGAGACCCAGGCACGCTGGCCGCACGACCTGGAGACCCGTTACCAGTTGGGGACGGTGCACCTGATGGCGGCGCAGCCTCAGGAGGCGATCGACCACCTCAACGCAGCCCTCGCCATCGATGAGGGCTGCGCCCGATGCCACATGGAGAAGGGCCTCGCCCTTTTCGAGCTGGACAGCATCGCCGCCGGTGAACGCAGCCTCGAACAGGGGCGCGCCATCGGGCTCGCCACGAACGACCTGCAGGTGCTGCGCGCGCGTGCCGAACAACACCTGGACAAGGCCCACGAACTGCAGGGCCTCAACGCCTTTGCGGAGGCCGACCGCCATTTCCGTGTGGCCTGTGCCCTGCGCGACGACCTGCCCGACCTGCGCCTCGAGAAGGCCCGCAACCTCATGCGGATCGACCGGTATGCGGAGGCCGTGCCGGACCTGGACCGCTACATCGCCGCTTCCGTCACCCCCTTCGTCGGCATCCTGGAACGCGGCCGTTGCCTGCTCGCCATGGGTGAGCACACCAAGGCCATGGCCGATTTCGAGACCATCCTGCGCAACAACGTGGAGAGCATGAAGCACGCCGCCATGCTGGGCAAGGCCCGCGTGTACTACGCCATGGGCGACGCGGCCAATGCCGAAGGCCTGCTGAAAACCGTGCTGAAGGAGGAACGGCGCAATGCCGAAGTGCTCTCCATGCTCTCGCGCATCGCCCGCACCTCGGGCAGGCTCGCCGAGGCGAAAGCCCTGGGCGAGCAGGCCGTGGACGTTGACCGGAACAACGCCGCCCTCCACTTCGAGCTCGGCCTGGTGTACCAGGCCCTGCGCAGCGACGAGACCGCGGTGAAGTGCTTCGAAAGGGCCATCCAGCTGGGCATGGACAAGGCCGAGGCCAAGAAGCAGATGGGCCGGGCCGCCATGCTGGCCGGCAACCTCAAGGAGGCCGTGCCGCAGTTCGACGAGAGCCTGCGTATACGGGATGATGTGGAGGCCGCCCGCTGGCGCGCCGAGTGCCTGCGCCGCTCCGGCGATGCCCGCCAGGCGCTCGAACAGCTCAACCTCGTGTACGAGAAGAACCCGGCCCTCAAGAACGACGTCACCATCTTGGCCGACCTGGCCTACCTCTACGTGCTGAACGACAAACTGCCGCTGGCGCGCGACCACATCGATCGTGCGCTGGCCGCCGACCCGCTGTACCGCTACACCCTGCTGGTGAAGGCGTGCTACCTGCACCGCACCGGCCAGACCGAGGATGCGGCCGCCCTCGTGCGAAGCCTGGTGAACGGCGGCGAGGTGAAGGAGGACGACCTGCGTCGGATGGACGTCCTGAAGGAGGTGCTGTCCTCCAAAGCCTACCGGAGCGGATCGCGTTGAGCGGATGGGCCCGCGTGTTCCGGCGGGGGAGCCCGGCCCGGGTGCCGTCACACATTCCGTGCGTTCATCCCGGCCCACGACCGTTCCTCACACGGCGAAGCGGATGACGGGGGTCAAGGCGTCCCATCACCGGCCACCCCTGCTTTACACCCCTGTTCCGACCCATGCGCCTCCATCTGCTGCTTTCCGCCCTGACATGGCTTGCACTCCCGTCCTTCGCCCAGACCACGCAGACCGTACGCGGCCGGGTCCTCGACCAGGAGAGCGGCTATCCCGTGTACATGGCCAACGTCGTGGTGGCCGGCACGCAGCCTGTTCTGGGCACCTCCACCGATGAGGAGGGGCGCTTCCACTTGGCGGCAGTACCGTTGGGCCGTGCCGTACTGCAGGTGGCCGCCATGGGTTACCAGCCCCTCACCACCGCGCCGCTGCTGCTGGTGGCCGGCAAGGAACTGGTGGTGGACCTGGAGCTCGCGCCCAGCGTGGAGCAGTTGCAGGAAGTCACCATCCGGGCGGAGGACCAGGGCCGCAACACCCTCAACAACGAGATGACCGTGCTGAGCGCACGCACCTTCGACGCCGAGCTCAGCCAGCGCTTCGCCGGCAGCCGCGGCGACCCCGCCCGCATGGCCACCAACTTCGCCGGTGTCAGCGGTGCCAACGATGGCCGCAACGACATCATCATCCGGGGCAACTCGCCCGCCGGCCTGCTCTGGCGGCTGGAAGGCGTGGACATCCCCAGCCCCAACCACTTCGGCTCCTTCGGCAGCACCGGCGGCCCGGTGAGCATGCTCAACAACAACGTCCTCGCCAAGAGCGACTTCATGACCAGCGCCTTCCCCGCGGCCTACGGCAACGCCCTCAGTGGTGCCTTCGACCTCTTCATGCGCAGCGGCAATGATGAACACCATGAGTTCCTCGGCCAGCTCGGCTTCAACGGGTTCGAGCTGGGGGCCGAAGGGCCCATCAGCCGCAAGGCCCGCGCCAGCTACCTCGTCAACTACCGCTATTCCACGTTGCAGGCCTTCCAGGCCATCGGGCTGGACTTCGGCACGGGGAGCGCCGTTCCCAAGTACCAGGACCTGAGCTTCAAGCTCGACCTGCCCACCGCCAAGGCCGGCCGCTTCGCCCTGTGGGGCCTGGGCGGCATGAGCGCCGTGGACCTGCTGGGCCGGGAGACCGACATGAGCGAGGCCAATGAGAACGAGCTCTACGCCAACGCCGAACGCGACTTCTACAGCAGCGGCCGCTCCGGCAGCATCGGCCTGTCGCACACCTATTACTTCAATCCCGGCACCAGCTACCGCCTGGTGGTGGCCCTCACACACCAGATGGAACGGAACAGGGCCGACTCCCTCACCTGGGGCGATGCGGCCAGCGGCTTTCCCCTGCTCGACACGGACTCCCTGTTCCAGCAACGGGGCGAACAGAACACGGTACAGGCGCACTTCGTGCTGCGCCACCGCCTCGGTGCCCGGGACAACGTGCACGTCGGCGTCATGGCGAACCGTTCGGTCGCCGCGTTCGAGGAGCGCTTCTTCACCCAGTCGCCGCTGGGCAACGGTTGGATCCAGCTCAAGGACGGCGAGGGGACCAGCACACTGTACCAGGCGTACGTGTCCTGGAAACACAGCTTCACGGACCGGCTGTCCGCCACGGTGGGCCTGCACGGCCAGCTCTTCGACCTCAACGGCAGCACCGGACTGGAACCGCGCTTCGGCCTGCGCTACCGCGTCTCCGAACACGGCGTCCTCTCTCTGGGCTACGGCCTGCATGGGCAGACGCAGCCGTTGCCGGTGTACTGGAACACCGATCGCGACGGCAGTGATGGCGGCAACGTCGGCATGGACCTCACGCGCAGCCATCACGCCGTGGTCGGCTACGAGCACCATCTCGGCGCTTTCGTGCGGCTGCATGGCGAGCTCTATTACCAGTACCTCTTCGGGGTCCCCGTGGAACCCTTCCCCAGCACCTTCAGCATGCTCAACACCGGCGCCGACTTCGGCACGCCCGATGCCGTGCACCTGCTGAACAAGGGTCTGGGCCGCAACTACGGGGCGGAGATCACCGCCGAACGGACCTACGACAAGGGCTTCTATGCGCTGCTCACGGCGTCCCTGTTCCGCAGCGAATACACCGGCAGCGATGGTGTGTGGCGCCCCACGATCTTCGACGGCGGCTACGTGTTCAACGCGCTGGTCGGCAAGGAGTGGAAGCTGGGCAAGGGCAACAGCCACCTGGTGGTGGACCTGAAGGCGACGTATGCCGGAGGGCGCCGCTACACCCCCATCGACCTGGAGGCCTCGATCGCCGCGGGTGAGCAGGTGTTGATCGAGGAGCGCACCAACGCGGAGCGCCATCCGGCTTATTTCCGCACCGACCTCAAGCTGATGTATCGTCGTTCGGGTCGCAAGGCCACCCACGAGGCCGGTATCGACCTGCAGAACCTCACCGGCCGTCGCAACATCTACACGCAGTACTTCGACGCGCGCACCGGCACCATCGCCACTGAGTACCAACTGGGCCTGTTCCCCATCCCGGTGTACCGCGTGCTGTTCTGACCGGTGCCACCGGGCACGCGAAAGGGCGCCCGCAGGCGCCCCATCCGCGATCGGCCCAAAGGATCGTTCACCGGCTGGCGGTGGCCTGCATCCGCGGCATGCCCGCCGTCACGGCCTGCTCCTTCATCTGGATCATCGGCACGATGCGCCCCTCGGATCCCTGGAAGGAGATACGGCCCACCGGACCCGCATAGCACAGCAGCACGTCGTCCGGCTGGCGCTCCAGCTCCAGGTCGAAGGCGACGCGGACGTTGCGTGCGAACAGACCGTTCGCCTCGGGCACCCCGTGCGTGTCGATCTCCACTTCCTTGGTGATGTGGCCCGGGCTTTCCAGGGTCAGCACCACGCGCTCGTTCACCGGGATGTGGAAGCTGTAGGAGCCGTGGCGGCCCAGCATCACGTCCATCGTTTCGCTGCCGTCGCTCACGGTCATGCGCACCGCGTGAAGCTCCTGGTCGGGCATGTGCACGGCACCCGTGAAGGTGACGTAGGTCTGGGCGCCGGCGGCGATGCTCAGGGTGATGCCCGCGGCGATGAGGGTGGCCTGGACAAGGGTGCGGCGGATGTGGGGTTGGAGGGTCATGGCTTGGTCGTTTTTGGGTTTTCGTTGTCGTTGGTGGGCCAAAGCAAGCCCCGGAACAAGGGGTGGCGTGAGCCCCGCTGAGCAGGTGGCGGGAGCGGGGGCGCAAGTGGCGGCAGCCCGGCACCCCGAGGGACGAAAGCCAAAAGCCGATTGCCGGTGGCTGGAGGCCAACGCCGAAAGTTGAAAGCTGAAAGTTGAAAGCTGAAGGCTGAAAGCCGATTGCCAGTGGCTGGAAGCTGGCGGCCGGAAGCCGGTGGCTGGAAGCTGGAAGCTGGAAGCTGGAGGCCGGAAGCCGGTGGCTTGAGGCTTGAGGCTTGAGACTTCCGCCCTACCCCCTACACCTCTCCCACTTTCACCAGGAAGTAGCTCTTCTTCCCGCGCTGGAGCAGCAGGTACTTGCCCCCGATCAGGTCCTGACCGCCCAGAAGTTGCTGCTCATCGGTGACCTTCACGCCGTTCACGGCGATGGATCCCTCCCTGATGGCGCGCCTGGCTTCGCTGAAGGATGCGAGAAAACCGGTCCGGGCCAGCAGCTTCTGCACCGAAATGCTGTCCTCGATCTGTTTGAGCGACACACCTTGGAGCTCTCCTTCTTTCACCTCAGAGGGGTCGGCCACGGTGGTGTACCCCGGGATGCACTCCTCCAGGGTCTGCCAGAACTTCAAAGGATAGGCCCGCAACTGGTCCACCGTCCACGGCTTGAACAGGAACTCGGAGGCACGGACGGCTTCCCGGACCTCCTCCTCCCCGTGCAGCCTGCGCGTGATGTCCTCGGCGAGTGCTTTCTGCAAGGTCCGCAGGTGCGGCGCCTTGGCGTGTTCGGCGATGCGCGCCTCCACCTCCGCCTGTTCCCACGTGGTGAAGATGCGGACGGCACGTTCGGCATCCGCGTCGCTGGTGTTCAACCAGAACTGGTAGAAGCGATAGGGGCTGGTGCGCCTGGCATCAAGCCAGATGTTGCCGCCCTCGCTCTTGCCGAACTTGGTCCCATCCGCCTTGGTGAGCAGCGGACTGGTGATCGCGTGCGCCTCGCCACCATCCATGCGACGGATGAGCTCCGTGCCCGTGGTGATGTTGCCCCACTGGTCGCTGCCGCCCATCTGCAACCTCACCCCCAGCGTGCGGTGCAGGTGCACGAAATCATACCCCTGCACCAACTGATAGCTGAACTCCGTGAAGCTGATGCCCGTCTCCAACCGGTTCTTCACCGAGTCCTTGGCCATCATGTAGTTCACCGTGATGTGCTTGCCCACGTCTCGGATGAAGGCCAGGAAGCCGATGTCCTTGAACCAATCGTGGTTGTTGACGAGCATCGCCCCGCCACCGTCGAGGTCGATGAAGCGGGCCAGCTGGGCCCGGATGCAGGCCACGTTGTGGCGCAGGCTGTCCTCGTCCTGCAGCTGTCTTTCGGACTTCTTGCCGCTGGGGTCGCCCACCATGCCGGTGGCTCCGCCCACCAGGGCGATGGGGATGTGCCCGCAACGCTGGAAGTGGGTCAGCAGCATGATCTGCACCAGGTTGCCCACGTGCAGGCTGTCGGCGGTGGGGTCGAAGCCGATGTATCCCTTGACCGGGCCCCGGGCGAGCAGTTCCTCCACCCCGGGGGTGGCCTCGTGCAGCAGGCCCCGCCAGCGCAGTTCGTGCAGAAAGTCCTTGGCCATGGCGGAAGGCGCCAAAGATAGCCGGGGCGCGGCGGCGGCTAACTTGCGCCCATGCGGCTGGTGACCGGGGCGACGGGCATCGTGGGGGGGCACGTGGTGCTGGCCCTGTGCCGAGCGGGGCACACCGTGCGCGCCCTGGCCCGCGCCGGCAGCGACAGGCGATTCACCGAGATGCTGCTGCGGCGCGAGAACGATGGCGAGGCCCTGCTGGCGCGCGTGGCCTGGTGCGAAGGGGATGTCCTCGACCCGGTGTCGCTCGCCGAGGCCATGGCGGGCGTCCGCCAGGTGGTGCATTGTGCGGCGACGGTGAGCTTCGACCCGCGCGACGAACAGGACCTGCTCGAGGTCAACATCACGGGCACCGCCAACGTGGTGAACGCCGCGCTGGAGGCCGGCGTGGAGCGCCTGTGCCACGTGAGCAGCATCGCGGCGCTGGGCACGGCACGGAACGGGGAGCCCGTGAACGAGGAGAGCCCGTGGGTGGAGGAGGAGGAACGGTCGGCGTATGCGGTGAGCAAGCATGCGGCGGAACTGGAGGTGCAGCGCGGGGTGGCCGAGGGGCTCGATGCCGTGATCGTGAACCCCGCCCTGATCATCGGCCCCGGCCTGCCCGGACGCAGCAGCAGGACCATCGCGGACCGGCTGCGCAAGGGTACACGATGGTACCCGCCTGGAAGCACCAGCGTGGTGGACGTGCGCGACGTGGCCAGGGCCTGTGTGGACCTGCTCAAGACGCCCGGGAACGGGGAGCGCTACCTGGCCGCCGGGGAGGCCATCAGCTACCAAAGGCTGTTCGCGCTCTTCTGCACCGCCTTCGGGCGGCCCGCACCCTCGGCCCGCATCCGGCCGTGGATGCTGGAACTGGCCTGGCGTGCCGAAAGGCTGCGCACCCTGCTCTTCGGCGCGCGCCCCCTGGTGACCCGGGACACTGCACGCACCGCCCTGCGCATGCGACGCTTCGACGACAGCAAGCTGAGGGCCCGGTCAGAACGCCCCTGGCGAAGCGCCGAAGAGGCCGTCCGCTACACGGTGTCCCTCATGGATGCGAAGCTGCACTGAGGCTGTCCGGCCGGGCGTTCATGGCTTCGTCCTTCCGCCGGCTCAGCGTGGCGATCACATCGCTGTATATGTCCTTGAGCACCGCGGGGTCCTGTGCGTAGTGGTCGAAGCTCCTCCGGAAGTCCGCCTCGGTGATGCCTTCGCGTTCGTACAGCCTTGCGTAGTAGGCATCCACCTTTTCGTTGCTCCGGTGCTCCACGGCCCCTTCCCGGTTGATGCGTGCCTCGATGAGCTGCGCTTCGGCCAGCACCTGCACGAATCGTTCGCGGGGAAGCACGTCCGCAGGCGGCCCTTCCGGTGCACAGCCGGCCAGGGCCAGGACCAGGGCCAGGGTGCGGGAGGGACCGCGGAACAGGCGGCTGCACCGGATGCGCTGCCTGCTCATCGGTCGAAAAGAAGGCGTTCTCCACGGACCTCGTGCCGTACGCGGCCATCGGCGAAGGCCGCATGGCCGTTCACCCAGGTGCGCAAGACCCGCGCGTGGAATCGCTGGCCCTCGAAGGGCGACCAGCCGCATTTGTACACCAGCCCGGCGCGCTCCACCGTCCACGGCGCCTCGGGGTCCACGAGCACCAGGTCGGCCGCATGGCCCTCCCGTACGTACCCCCTTCCGTGGATGTTGAACAGGCGCGCGGGCGCGTGGCAGAGCTTCTCCACCACCTCGGTCACCGTGAACACGCCCTGTCGTGCCAGCTCCAGCATGGCCACCAGGCTGTGCTGCACCAACGGACCACCGCTGGGGCACTGGCCGTAGGGCATCGCCTTCTCCTCCAGGGTGTGCGGCGCATGGTCGGTGGCCACCACGTCGATGCGCCCCTCGCGCACGGCGGCACGGACGGCATCGCGGTCGGCCGCGGTCTTGATCGCGGGGTTCCACTTCACCAGGGGGCCCAGGGTGCGGTACGCCGCATCATCGAACCACAGGTGGTGCACACAGGCTTCGGCCGTGATGCGCTTGTTCTCCAGGGGACCGGGGTCGAAGAGGGCGAGCTCGCGCGCGGTGCTGATGTGCAGCACATGCAACCGTGTGCCGAACGCCCGTGCACGTTCCACGGCGGCGCTGCTGCAACGGTAACAGGCCTCGGCACTGCGGATGAAGGGATGCTCGGTGATGGGGATGTCCGGCCCGTACCGCGCCAGGGCCTTCCCGAGCGCGGCCTCGATGGTGGGGTCGTCCTCCGCATGCACCGCCAGCAGCATGTGGGCCTGTCGGAACAGCGCATCCAGCACGCGCTCGTCGGTGATCACCATGTCGCCGGTGCTGCTGCCCAGGAAGGCCTTGAGCCCGCACACCCTTCGTGGATCGGTGCGCAGCACTTCGTCCAGGTTGTGGCTGCCCACGCCCATGTAGAAGGAGTAGTTGGCCAGCGAGCGCGCCGCGCCCATCCGGTACTTCTCCTCCAGCAGGTCCTGGCTCAGGGTCTGCGGTCGGGTGTTGGGCATCTCCATGAAGCTGGTGACGCCGCCGGCCACGGCGGCCGCAGAGCCGTGGGCGATGTCGTCCTTGTGCGTGAGCCCGGGCTCGCGGAAATGCACCTGGTCGTCGATAACGCCGGGCAGCAGCCAGAGACCGTCGGCATCCACCTCCACGGCGCCCTTGGCGGCACCGATGCCCTCGGATGCGATCCGGTCGATGCGCCCGTCGCGCAGCAGCACGTCGGCCTCCGCCATGCGGCCCTCGTTCACGACCAGGGCCCCCCGGATCAGGGTGATGCCGCTCATGGTATGCGGCGCCGCATCTGCAGCACGCCGAAGAAGGCTTCGTTGAAGATGCCCATGCTCATCTTGCTCTTCCCCTTGGTCCGGTCGCGGAAGGTGATGGGCACCTCGGCGATGCGGAAGCCCAGCCGCTTCACCCGGTATTTCATCTCGATCTGGAAGGCATACCCCACGAACCGGATCTCGTCCAGGGGCAGCGCCTCCAGCACGCGCCGCGTGTAGCACACGAAGCCCGCCGTGGTGTCCCGCACGCCCAGCCAGAGCACGGCCCGCACGTACATGGAGGCCATGGTGCTCATCAACACGCGGTCCCAGCTCCAGTCCCGCACACGGCCGCCTTTCACGTAGCGCGACCCCACGCTCATGTCGGCCCCGCCTTCGGCACATGAGGCATGCAGCCTGGGCAGGTCGTTCGGGTCGTGGCTGAAGTCGGCGTCCATTTCAAAGACATGTTGGTACCCCTGCGCCAAAGCCCACTTGAACCCGGCGATGTAGGCGGTGCCCAGGCCCTGCTTCCCGCTCCTTTCGAGCAGATGGATGCGCTCGGGGTCCTTCGCCCGATGCTCCTTGACCAACGCGGCCGTCCCGTCCGGGCTGTTGTCGTCCACCACCAGCACATGGAAAGGCGGCGACAAGGCGAGCACGGCGTCCAGGATGTCCCGGATGTTCTCGCGTTCGTCGTAAGTGGGTATGATGACCAGCCGCTCCGGCACCGTGCAGGTTGAGGCCCAAAGATAGCCGGAGGCCTATCGCACCAAGGTCACGTGGCCCATGCGCTCGATACGCGCGGGCGTGCTGCTTCCCTTGGCTTCCAACTGCCAGATGTAAACACCCACCGGCACCTCCTCCCCACCCGGGGAGCGGCCGTCCCACCCGGCCTCCGGATCGCCCGTGCTGTAAAGCTCCTGGCCCCAGCGGTCGGTGATGCGGAACAGGTACTGCTCCGGGTCCACGCCGACGGTCACCGGACGGAACACGTCGTTCACGAGGTCTCCGTCGGGGGTGAAGGCGTTCGGCACGTTCACCACCAGCTCGGGCGACACGGCCACCGGCAGGCATGCGGTGTCCATGCAGGTGGGCGAGGCCATGGCGATCAGGCACACCAGGTACTCGCCCTCCAGGGCGTCCGGGAAGTCGAACACGGGATCCGTGGCCGTGGAACTCCCCAGGCCACCGAAGTCCCACAGGTATGACACGGCCCCGGTGCTGGTGTTGTTGAAGTACACCGACGGGTCCAGGGTGCTCACCGCGGTCGGCATCATCGTGAAGGCGGCCTCCGGCCGTTCGTACACGGTCACCGCATCCTGGAGCACCACGGTGGCGGTGCATCCATTGCCTGCATCCACCGTGAGCGTGATCGTGTAGGTGCCGGGTACATCGTACACCACCCCCTGGACCATCGCACTATCCGCCGTCGTGCCGTTGCCGAGGTCCCACAGATAGGTGGCCGCGCCCTGATGGTCGGTGCTCAGGTTCACCAGGGCGGGCGTGCAACCGTCGCTCATGTCCACGAACACCTGCGGTGATGGCACGGGGATGATGGTCACTTGCACCGTGGCCACGGCATCCGCGCACGGGGCGATGCCGGCCACGGTGTAGGTGTAGGCCCCGCTCGTCGCGGTCGCCGGGTCGAGGACCGGCCCGATGGCCTGCCCGCCGGGCGAGGTCCAGATCCCCCCGGGATCGGCGGATGGTCCCAACAGGGCGGCCAGGTCAATGGGTCCGGCATCGGCACAGGCGCTCACCTGGGCATCGGTACCCGCATCGGGGGCTGGTTGTACCGCGATCATGAGCACCGCCGTGTCGTTGGCACAAGGCGCCGTGCCGCCCACCACATATTGGTACGGGCCGCTGGTCGCTGAGGCGGGATCGAGCAGCGCGCCCAGGGACCCGCCACCCGGCGTTGTCCAGATGCCGCCGGCGTCGGGCGTGCCGCCGAGCAGTGCGAGCGGGCTCTGAACGGCATCGGCGGAACACAGGGTCACCGCCGTGTCCTGCCCGGCCTGTGGGGCTTCGGTCACGGTCACCAGAACGGTGGCGGTCGCATCCGGGCAGGGCAGTGTCCCGTTCACGAGGTAGGTGTACGTGCCGGAGGTGCCGGTCGAGGGGTCGAATAGAGCGCCAACAGGGAGGCCGTTGGGTCCGGTCCAGCTTCCTCCGGACTGCGGTGTGCCGCCCAGCTGAGCGAGCAGGTTGACCACCGGTCCATTGGAACACGAGCTTAAAGTGCCGGCTGTGCCCGCGGAAACGGCCTGTTGGACGACGACGACCACCGTGGCGATGTCATCCGGGCATTGCCCGTTGCCGCCCACGGTATAGGTGTAGGCCCCAGGGGGATCAGTGCCGGGGTCGAAGGCGCTGGTGGTCGAGGTGCCGTTCGGATCGGTCCAGGTGCCTCCCGTATCCGGCGTGCCGCCCAATGCAAGGAAGAGGTCGGTCGGGGATCCCGTGGAACACATCGCGAGCGTGCTGTCACCACCGGCATCCGGCCCTTGGATCACCGTGACCTGCACGGTGGCGGTTACCGATGGACAGACCACACCCGCGACCGTGTATGTGTATGTGCCGGCCGGGTGCGATCCGGGATCGAACAGCCCCCCGAAGATCTGGCCGTTGGGGTCCGTCCAAGTACCGGTCGATGCCGGTGTTCCACCCAATTGATCGAACAACAGCTCCGGCGCCGCACCGGCACACAGCGTAAGCGTACCGCTGGAGCCCGCATCCGGTGCAACCTCCAAGTTGACCTGCACCGTGCTGCTGACCGATTGGCACGGTGCTACGGCCATCAGGGTGTAGGTGTACACACCCGCAGCATCGACGGCCGGGTCGAAGGTCCCGCTGTGCGCGTTGCCGAGCGGATCGGTCCAGGTGCCACCGGCATCGGGTGTGCCGCCGAGCTGCGCGAAGAGCCCCACGGCGGCGCCTTGATCGCAGACGGTGATCGCGCCATCCACACCGGCGTCGGGTGTACTGGTGATCGTCACGGTCACGGTGCTCACATCACCGGTGCAGGGTGCCACGGCGGCCAGCGTGTAGGTGTACACCCCGGCCACATCCACCGCCGGGTCGAAGGTCCCGCTGTGGGCGTTGCCGCCCGGATCGGTCCAGGTGCCACCGGCA
>JABWBQ010000126.1 GCA_013360395.1 Flavobacteriales bacterium | reverse complement strand
CTGCCCATCATCCGCCGCTGACGCCCCCTGCCCCCCTGCCCACTGAACACTGAACACTGCCCCCTGAACACTGAATACTGAACACTGAACACTGAACACCGCCCCCCTTCCCCTGCCGCCGCGCTTGCCGTAGAATAGGACGCATGTCTCGTGGATTCAAGATCGTCATCGCCGGCTTGTGGCTCAGCGTGCTCCTGCTCTGGGTGACGTTGCCGCGCCTGGCCCGGCGTAGCGACAGCCCCCTGCAACCGCCCGCCGCCACCGCCGCACAGATTGCGGAGCATCCCACCTGGACGCCCACCCTGCCGCCCGTCCCGCCGCCGCCCACGGCCACACCCCCCGGCGTCGCCACATCCACCTTCACCCCCCTGCCCCCGCACCGCGAGATCGAGAAGACGGCCCTCGGGGCCACGGCCACCGTGCCGTGGGACCATGCCCCCGAGGCCGTGGCGGCCGTGCGCCAGCTGCAGGCCCGGGGCTACCGGGTGCTGGCCGTGGAGCAGACGCTGCAGGCCACGCCCCTCACCGACCTGGCGCACCCGCCGGGGGGGCCGCTGGCCCTGGTGTTCGGCAACGAGCTGCACGGGGTGGGCGATGCGGTGATCGAGGCCTGCGACGGCTGCCTCTCCATCCCCCAGCAGGGCGCCAAGCACTCCCTCAACGTGTCGGTGTGCGCCGGGGTGGTGCTCTGGTGGTTCGCCGGCCGCTGAACCGCCGAACCCCGCCCCAAGCCCCACGTACAAAGGCAACCCTTGGCCATTCAACCGGTCTTGGGGAAAAGCCCCCTCGCCTTCCGCTTGCCGGAACGGTCCGAGCCGATACATTTGAACGGAAACCCGGTCGTACGCATGAAGGGACGATACACGCTGCGCATCGCCTGGCTGTTGCTGGTGGCGCTCCTCGTTGGCGCGCAGGTCCACGCCCAGTATTTCCGCAAGTCGAACTATTGGAAGACCAACCGCAACGAGATCACCTTCGGGGTGGGGGCCTCCAACTTCCTGGGCGAGCTGGGCGGACGCGATCAGATCGGCACCTCCTTCATCTGGGACCTGGAGGTGAGCCAGACCCGCCCGGCGGTGAGCCTGGGCTGGCGCTACCATGTCCGGGAGAAGATGTCCCTGCGCACCTCGCTGGCCTATGGCGTGCTGGCCGGCAACGACAACCTCACGGCCGAGACCTTCCGCCGCAACCGCAACCTCAACTTCCGCAGCGACCTGTTCGAGTTCAGCGTGATGTTCGAGCTCCACGCCTTCAAGGAGGAGCTGGGGCACCTGTACGACCTGCGCGGGGTGAAGGGCCAGAAGGCGAGCCGCATCGGCATGTACGGTTTCATCGGCGTCGGCGGCTTCTACTTCGACCCGCGGGGCAAGTTCAACAACACCTGGGTGCGGCTGAAGCCCCTGCGCACCGAGGGCCAGGGGCTGCCGGGCGGGGCGGAGGAGTACAGCAACTTCGGCTTCTGCATCCCCATGGGCATCGGCATCCGCAAGGCCCTCACCAAACAGTGGAGCGTGGGCCTGGAACTACAGCACACCACCACCTTCACCGATTACATCGACGATGTGAGCACCGTGTACTACGACCCGGACGCCATCCGGGCGGTGAGCGGCGATGTGGGCGTATACATGGCCGACCCCAGCCTGGGCGTGGGTGAAGGCATCAGCGAATTCACCACCAGCCCCGGCCAGCAGCGGGGCGACAGCAGCGACAAGGACGCCTACCTCTTCCTGCGGCTGCAGGTGCACCACAAGCTGTACAAGTACAGGAGCGGCAGCAAGAAGTACCGCACCCGCATCCGCCGCCAGAAGATCATCTTCTGATCCCGTCGGCGGCGCCGCCGCCACACATCCGCGCGTGCCCGGGCCCGGGGTGGACCCGTTGACCCATGGGGTTCCGTCATTCCCGTCCAGGCGCAACGCCCCTACCTTGCCGGCATCGGAAGCACCGGTATCCACCGCACGACCGTTCTTTCCGACGAAGCCCATGAACGCCACCGACCCGCACCCCACCGCGCTCGATGTCCGCGTCCTGGTCCCCATCGACCGGCACACCACCCTGCTGAAGCTGTTCCAGGAGCTGCCCGTGGGCGGGAGCTTCGTGTTCATCAACGACCACGACCCGCTGCCGCTGTACTACGAGTTCCGCTCCATCCTCGGCGACGTGGTGGGCTGGGAATACCTGGTGCGCGGCGGCCACGATTGGAAGGTGAAGGTCACCCGCACGGAAGCGTCCCAGGGCCGCACGTTCACCGACATCGCCACCCTGATGGACCTGCGCAAGGTGGACCCCGCCCATTGGAAGCACGTGGTGTTCCACCGCTACGGCATGATGAAGGAAGGCGACACCATGGAGATCATCGCCGCCCAGGAGCCGGAGGAGATCCACCGGATCTTCAATGAAAAGTTCGCTTCCCGAATGGCATGGAGCTACAAGAAGCAGGCGCCCGGTGAATGCGTCGTTCACGTGAAGAAGCTCCAGCAGGGCGACATGCCCGACCTGGACCTGCTGGTGGTGCAAGCCTTCGATGTGCGCCCCCACCACCCGGCGCGGCGGCACGAGATGGTGTTCGAGGCCTTCGATGCCCTGAAGCCGGGCGAGGCCTTCGTCTTCACCAACGACCACGACCCCAAGCCGCTCTACTACCAGATCGAAGCGGAAAGCGGTGTGCCGTTCCAGTGGGACTACCTGGTGAACGGGCCCGAGGAATGGAAGGTGCGGGTGGCGAAGTTGAAAGGTTGAGCCGAGCGCCAACAACGAGGGGCCTCGGATGTTCTCGCTCGGCTCCGCCTGCGGGAGGGCTGCGTTCGTGCGTGCCGAGTGAGGTCGGGCCTGGGGCTCCGGCCCGCCCTTGCTTCAAGGCCGCTCACGACGCACGGCCCGCCACACCCGCTGACGCGAGCGGCAACGAAGCGGGTTGCCGTGTTGCGGCCGGAGGCCGCGATGGGTCTTGCGCCTACACCCGGGATCCGTGGCAGGCACTCGGCTCCCGCATGCCCAGCCTCGCACAAGCCGAGCCGAGCGCCAACAACGAATCGCCTCGGATGTTCTCGCTCGGCTCTGCCCGCGGGAGGGCTGCGTTCGTGCGTGCCGAGTGAAGTTGGCCAAGGGCCTCCGGCCCGCCTCTGCTTCAAAGCCGCTCACGATGCACGGCCCGTCGCACCCGCTGACACGAGCGGCAACGAAGGGAAAAACTCCTTCCGGGCAACAGCGATCCGAAGGGTTCATACCCGCTGTTCCACATGCCCTGGCCGCATGCCCCGAAGCTAACGCAAAAGCCCCCGGCCGGGGCCGGGGGCTTGGCGAGCGATCGGGGCCGGGCTCAGATGCCCAGGTTATCCTTGAAGGCCCGGAACTCCAGGTCCTTGCGGGCCTTGTCGGCCAGCTTGGGATCCTTCTGCACGGCCAGGGCCAGTTGGTTGCGCACCATGTCGCCGTTGTTCTGGCGGGCGCCGCAGATGGCCATCAGGTAGTGGCCCTCGGCGGTGTCCTTGTCGGGGCTGGCCTCCAGCATGCGCTGGGCCGCGGCGGCATCGCCGCTGAGCAGCTTGGCCAGGGCGCTGTTGAAGTCGTTCACCCCGCTGAAGCTGCTGTTGGCGCTGCCGTAGTCCCCGTTCTGGATGTGCACGATACCCATGTTGTAGTTCACCTCCGGACCGGCGGCACCGGCCTTCTTGTACAGTTCCATGGCCTTCTTGCGGTCGCCTTTCAGGCGGGCGCAGGCACCGAGGTTGTTGGTGCTGATGGGGTTGTCCTGGATGCTGTTGGCCTTCTGGAACTGGGCCTCGGCCTCGGCCAGGCGGTTCTGCTGGTAGTGGATGTAGCCCACGTTGTTGGCCCCGCGGTGGTCGTTGGGGTAGATGCGCTCGGCCTCCTTGTAGATACGCAGCTGCTCGTTCAGGTCGGTGGTGAGCGTGGCCGCGAAGAGCAGCTCCTCGATGGTGAGGCTGTCGGGCATGGTGCGGCTCATGGCGGTGAGCTGCTCGTCGGTCTTGCCCACGCGCTCGTAGTTGAGCTTCACCTCGCTGCGGCGCAGCTGCGGCAGGATGCTCTCGCGGATCTCCTGGTAGGTGGCGGCCATGTTCTTGATCTCGGCCTCGCGCTTGTTCACGTCGGGGTACATGCCCAGCACGCGCAGCACCAGGTCCTTGTCGCCGAAGCTGCTGGCCTTCATGGCGCGCTCGAAACCGTCCCAGTCCTCCCCATGGCTGGTGCTGCTGAACAGCGAGTCGCCCTTGGCCAGCTTGTTGCGCCCCAGCTCGGCCTGCAGCCAGCGCATGGCGTGCTTGTCGCGCTTGTTGGCCAGGCCCTCGTTCATGTCCACCTCCCCTTCGGGCGAAGCGTAGGCATCGATGCGGATGCCCTTGATCACCACGTTGGGATTCTTGGCGTTGGCCTTCAGGAAATCCTGCATGGCCTTCACGTCCGCATCCTTCAGGTCGCCGCTCACGGGCACGTCGCTGGCCACGTTGTAGTTGAGCTGCATGTCCTGGCTGTGCTGGGTGATGCGCTGGAAGGCGTCCTTGGCCAGGATCACCTTGTCATCGCCCTTCACCAGGTACGGGGTGGTGATCACGCCATCGGCGATCTTCACCGGGTCGAAGGGCTTTTCCTTCTTGCCCTGCTTGCCCAGGATCTTGACCATCAGCTCGCTGGTCTCCATGCTGGGGGTGTAGGCCACCTTGTCGCTGTAGTTGAAGTCCTTGCCGCTCTCGTAGGGGATCACGGTGTAGTTGCCCGCGGCGCCTTCACCCTGGAAGCCGGCCATCTTGAGGGCGGTCTCGCCGCCGGCGTAAGTGATGGCGGGGGTGAGCTCCACCAGGGCCTTCTTGTAGAAATACTTGCCCGGGAAGTTGCCCCGGATGTTCACCGCCACGCTGTCGCCCTGGACGATGAGGGGGTTGGGATCGACCGTGTACTTGATGTTCTCGGCGTACTTGGTCATTTTGCCCAACCCGCCGCAGCCGGCAAGAAGGAGGGCTGAACAGGCCAGGAGGGCCGCGCCGCGCTGGGGGACGTGCTTCATGTGTTCGGGATGCTGATGATCAGGGGGTTCCGGGCGCAAACATAACAACCGCCCCGCGCACGTGCCGGGGAGATCCGGCCAATTCTCAACGGCGGCCTGTGGATCCAAGCTCCAGCACGTCGAACGGCTTGGCCTGGGGGGTTTCCAGGCGCTGGCACAGGGCCGTGAAGGCGTCCTCGTCGTGCAGCAGGTCGCGCTCCCCCAGGTCCACCACCAGCACCTGCGATCCCTCGGTCTTGTGCAGGTGGTCCATGTACAGGCCGCGCAGGCGCTCCAGGTAATCGGGCCCGATGTCCTGCTCGTAGCTGCGGCCGCGTTGGCGGATGCGTGCGCGCACACGTTCCAGCGGCAGGTGCAGGTAGACGATGAGCCCCGGGCGCGGCAGCGAGCCGTACATGATGCGGTACAGGTCGCGGAAGAGGCCGTTCTCCTCGGGGTTCAGGGTGGCGCTGGCGAAGACGAGCGATTTGCCGATGGAATAGTCGGCCACGGTGCGGGGTGCGAAGAGTTCCTGCTCGCTGGCGCGTTTCAGCTGGTGGTAACGCTGGGCCAGGAAGCTGAGCTCCACGGCGAAGGCATAGCGCTGCGGGTCGGCGTAGAAGCGGGGCAGGAAGGGGTTCTCGTCGAACTCCTCCAGCACCAGGCGGGCGTCCCAGCGCTCGGCCAGCCGCCGTGCCAGGGTGGTCTTGCCCGCCCCGATGAGGCCTTCCAGGGCGATGTAGCCGTGGTGCATGGGCCGCGAAGTTGCACGATCGCCGCCGCCCGGTCCCGGAGGGATGGCGGCGCGGGCGTCTTTCGCCGGGGCACGGGCTCAGTCGCCTGCCGGGGCGGCC
>JABWBQ010000011.1 GCA_013360395.1 Flavobacteriales bacterium | reverse complement strand
TGGCCCTGCTGGCGCTCGCGGTGGGCTGCGGGCTGGTGGTGGCCCTGGCGCCGGGCAATGCGGTGCGCAGCATGCACTTCCCGCAGCGCCACGACCTGTGGCTGACCCTGGGCATGGGCGGTGCGCAGGCCCTGCGCTTCGCGGCCTCGTGGCTGGTGGACCCGGTGCTCCCGGCCGTGCTTCTGCTGGCCTGGCAGGCAGGGCGTTCGGAGGTGCATCGACGCTTTCCGTGCGTCTTCGTGCGGGGGCCGGTGCGCTGGTCGGCCGCGGCGGCGCTCGCCCTCGCTGCGGGCACCCTGCTGCCCTATTGGGCCATGGGCATGCTGGGCCAGCACCGCACGCTCAACCTCGTGCTTGCCCCGTTCCTGCTCGCCGCGGTGGCCACGGCGATGGCTTGGGGTCGAAGCCTTCACCTTCGCCGCGTGCCGGCGTGGTCGACGGCCAGGGGTGTGCGGCGCCTGGCCCTGGGTGTGGCGCTCGCCGGGCTCGTGGGTTGGGGCAACGACCTCCACGTAACGCGCGACCTGCTGAGCGGTGACGCCTGGCGTTTCCGACGGCATACGGCATCGCTGCACAGCGGCATCGCCCGGGCGGTGCGGAACGGGGAAGCCCTTGCGGAGGTGCCCGTGTTCCCCGCCCCCCTGCGGAGCCTGCGCATTCCCGAACCCACGGCCGATCCCGAGGCCTATTGGAACCGCACGCTGGCCGGGTATTTCGGGGGCGATGCGTTCCGGGTGGTGGCCGCACCGGCACCTACGGCGTCACGTCCGCCAGGGGAGCGTTGACGGCCGGGGCAGGCGATGCACCAGGGTCCACGAACAGTTCCCGCGCAAGCTTGGCGTCGTGGCCGTAGATGTCGTCGCGGAAGTTGAGCCGCCCGTCCTGGTCCACCCAGGCGGTGAAATAACCGATGAACACCGGCACGCGGGGCCGTATCGGTACGGAGAGCTCGGTCTTCCGGTCCATGGCCGCATCGATCCGGGCATCGGTCCAGGCGGTGTCCCCCCGCAACAGGTAGGCCGCCAGCCGCCGGGGGTCGCCCAGGCGGACGCAGCCATGGCTTAGCGCACGGTTCTCGCGGCTGAAGCCCCCCTTGCTCGGGGTATCGTGGAGGTAGATGCTGTAGGTGTTCGGGAAGAGGAACTTCACCCGCCCCAGGGCGTTGCCGGGGCCGGGTTCCTGCACGATCCGTGGCAGGGCATCACTGCCGCCCGTGCGCCGCATGCCCTTGCGGGCCAGGTAACCCGGGTCGCGCCGCATGGCCGGCAGGATCTCGTTGCGCACGATGCTCGCGGGCACCGACCAGGTGGGGCTGAACACGATGCGCGACAGGGAATCGGAGAATACCACCGTGCTGGTGGCCTCCGCACCCACCACCACGTCCATGCTCCAGCGGATGCGGCCTCCTTCGTACACATGCAGACGGAACTCGGGGATGTTCACCAGCAGCATGTCCGGGGCGTTCCTTTCGGGCACCCAGCGCAGGCGTTCCATGTTCACCAGCACGGTGCGGATGCGGTCGCGGACAGGGGTGTTGAGCTGCCGGATGCAACCACTGCCGATCACGCCGTCGGGCAGCAGGCCATGCCGGTCCTGGAACAGCTTCACCGCCACTTCCAGGGTGCTGTCGTACCGCTCCGGCTCGGGGCATCGGCTCACGTCGTACCAGCTCAGGTCGCCCAGCACGGCCAGCCGTTCACGGATCGCCACCACCACCGTGTCGCGGTCCCCGGGCTCCAGCTTGCGCCGCTTGCCGAGGTCCAGCCGCGCCAGGGCGTCCATCCAGCGCAGGCCGTCCAGGGTGGGCAGCTGAGCTTTGAGGGCCCGGTACTGCGGATGCAGCGGCTCGATGGGGGAGAGGTCCATCCGCCCCGCCACCAGCGAGTCCAGCAGTTCGGACAGGTCCTTCTTGCGGCGGGGGATGAACCAGTCCAGTTCGCGCAGGTCGCGCTGCACCAGGCCACTGTATTTCCGGTCGGCGAAGCGAAGGAACTGGGCGGTGAGGGACAGCTCCACGTGCCGCATGAAGGTGGGTGTCAGCGGCACGCTGTCCCGCCGGTCGCTGAGCCGTTCCACCAGGTCGTGCAGGGCATCGTGGGGGAAGGCATGCTGCAGGATGCTGTCGTTGGCGGCCACCAGGTTGAGGAAATTGCCGGCGGCGGAGGCCAGCGTGTCGTGGACGAACCAGGCATACTGGCCGTCGCGACGCTGGTAAAAGGCGCGCATGGCGGCGGAATCCATCGCGTATTCGGGGTGCGCCACCAGGAAACTGTCCACCTCGGCGGGCTGCAGGGTACGCACGGAGAAGGGTTCCGGTGACTCGAACACGGCGTTGACGGCACGGGCTTCCTCCGCCGGGGTGCTGGCGGGACCCGCTTGCGGCATGCAACCGGCGCACAGCAGCGCTGCGGCCAGGACGGTCGCAATTCCCTGTTGGATGTGGTTCATCGGGCGCGGGCCTCCAGGGTCCCCGCGGACGGGTGATGGACGTACAGGAGCCCTCCGTCGGCCAACAGGCGCGTCAAGACGGGCATGTCCGGCCGGGGCACTGCCGGGCAGCCCCAGCTGCGGCCCAGGCGCCCGTGCGCGGCGATGAAATCCTCGCTGACGTAATCCGCGCCGTGCACGATGATCTCCCGTTCCAACGCGCGGTCGTTCAAGCCCGGGTCCAATCCGTACAACAGCAAGGCCTGTCCGTGCTTGGGGCTGATGATCTCGGCCCCCACACGATAGAGGCCCAGGCTGGTGCGGTGCGAACCCTCCTGGTTGCCGAAATGTTCGGCCATCAGTTCCCCGGTGCCCTGACCGTGGGCCACGTAGGTGTGCAGCAGCAGGTCGCCCTTCACCAGGTCCACCACCACCAGGCGTTTCTCGGTGGAGGGACGCGACATGTCGGCCACGGCGAGCACCCGGGTGTCCGGGGATCGTTCGCAAGCGCTTTCGTACGCGGCACGGAAGGCGTCCAAGGCCAGCACGTCCGTCAACCCCGCGCTGGTGTGCAGCGCCACCACTTCATCCACCACCGGTGGCGTGACCGGGCCGTGCGCGTGCGCGACCGCCGCCGGTCCCGCCGGCGGGAATAGCAATGCCATGATGGCCGGTAGCAGCACCATCCTCTTCCTTGCGGGGTGAAGGTAGCAGCCCCCGCGGTCCGGCCTTTCAACGGTCGATGGAAGGCCCGGTTGCACCGTCGGGTCGGCCTTGGAGGCCGTCGGGGCCACGCTGGATCCCGGCCACCAGCCGTTCCAGGGCTTCGGCGAAGGCGTCCCAAGCATACTTGCGGCGTTCCCGGCGGATGGCCTCGCGCATGTCCTGCGGTCCGTTCAGGAAACGCCGCATGCCCTCCACCAGCGCCGCGCCCCCTCCGGCGGGCACCACATAGCCCGTCGATCCGTCGAGCACCACCTCGCCAAGGCCGCCCACATCGCTCACGATGCACGGGCGTTCGAAGTGGTAGGCGATCTGCACGATGCCGGATTGGGTGGCCGTGCGGTAGGGCAGCACCAGCACATCGGCTGCGCTGAAATGCGTGGCCACCATGTCGTTGGGGATGTAATCGCCGAAGTAGTGGATGCGGTCGGCCAGGGGGCTGGCCTTCACCAGGTCGCGGTACCGCTGTTCGTCCTCGTAACACTCGCCGGCGATCACCAGGTGGAGCTTCGGGTGCAGCGCGGCCATCGCAGGGAAGGCGTCGATCAGCAGGTCGAGCCCCTTGTACGGCCGGATGTAGCCGAAGAACAGGGCGATCACGGCATCGTGGGGCAGGCCCAGCTTTTCGCGCGCCGCTGCGCGGTCCTGTGCCGGGCCGAAGTTGTCGTACACCGGGTGGGGCGACCGTTCGATGGCCAGCCGCGGATGCGCGGCGCGGATGTCCTTCTCCACGGCCTCGCTCATCACCAGGCAGCCGTCCACGCACCGGAAGGCCAGCCAGCGCAGCAGGCGTTCGCCGGGGCGTTGTTCGTGGGGGATGAAGTTGTCCACGACATACACGGTGCGGGTGCGCCGGTTGCCGCGGGCCAGGCATGCGATGGCCCAGAAGCAGGGGGCGAAGAAGCTGATCCAGTACTTGAACAGGAGCACATCGGGGGCATCGCGCCGCAGGGCCCGGCCGGTGCGCAACCAACTGCGGGGGCCGATGCTGTCCACGCGGACCTCGGCATGCACCGAGGCCTCACCGGCGGTGCCGCCGGTCTCCTCCTGGGTCTTGCCGGGGAAGAGCAGAGCGGGGTATTGCCGGCTGAAGGTGATGGCCCGCACGGCGTGGCCGCGTCGCACCAGTTCCGCGGCGAACCGCTCGTTGAAGTGCGCGATGCCGCCGCGCAGCGGATAGAAGGTGCTGAGGTAGGCGATGCGCATGGACCCGTCAGGCCGCCGGGGCCCGGTTCAGCTTGCAGGCACGCACCGCTTCGTGCACCTGCGCGGCGCTGATGTCGTCCATGCAGGCATGGCCCCCGTGGTCCGTCCGCTTGCAGCGCGGGGCGTAGAAACAGTCGCAGCCGGTGGAGGGTTCCACGATGCCGCCGCGGCCGTACAGCTCGAACTCGTGCCGGTTGAAGATGTTGTTCATCAGCACCAGGTTCTTGTGCCGCCCCAGCGCCAGGTGCATGGCCATGGTCACCTGGGTCACCACCGTATCGCAATGGTCCAGCAGGTCGATGAAGAGCTGCAGGTCGAAGTGCCCGAAATAGGTGGCGCCGCTGGCGGCCGCGATGCGCAGGTTGCGCTCGTGCTCGGGCGCACCGCCCAACAGCACCACTTCGTAACCGTCGCGCTTCAGCAGCCCGGCCAGGGCCGTCCATCGTTCCTCGCTCCACAGCCGGCTGGTCCAGCGGCCGCCGCAGCCCGTGTTCAACCCCACCACATGCCGCGCCCGGTCGATGTCCCACGCCCGCCGTCCTGCGGCATGGTTGTCCAGCACGTACTCCTCGCCCTGGAACGTGAATCCGGCGATGGCGAAGATCTCCTGCAGGTAGCTCAAGGTGTTGGCCCTGCTGAGGTCGTCGAAGATCCCCGTGCCGAACTTGTGCAACGCCAGTTCGTCCACCGGTGCGCAGCGACCTTCCTTCCAGATGAAGCCGTGCTTCTCGGCGGCATTCACGCGCGCCATCAGGGCGCAGGCCTCGCGGTCCTTGTCCAGGTTGATGGCATAGTCGTAGGCCGTTCCCTCGATCACCAGCAGGGAGGCCAGGTCGAAGGGCAGTTTCAGGTCCACCGAGGCCGGCAGGATCTCAGGGCTGAGGGTCAGCCAGTGGATCTCGGCCTGCGGGAAACGCTTGCGCAGCGGTGTGAGCAGGGGGGTGGTGCGCACCACGTCGCCCAAGGCGCCCAGCTTGATGATCAGCACCCGCTGCCGGATGGGGTCGTAGTGGGTGCAATCGGCGCAGTGCACGCCGTGCAGCTTGTGCGGTCGGCAGGGTACGTCACCCCGGAAGTGGCGGCAGTCCGGTCTGTAGAAGGTCATGCGCGGCCGAAGATAGCGGCCCGGTGTTCCGCAGGCCGCAGCACGGCCCGGCCGGGCCTGGCCCGTGGGTATCTTTGCCGCATGCGCATCCTTGCCCTTGGCGCTCTGCTCCCCGTGTTGCTGCACGTGCCCGGCATCGCCCAGCCTCCCGCCCCCAACCACACCGATGCGCAGGGACGCAAGCAGGGGCCGTGGGCCCGCACCTGGGCGGACAGCCCGCAGTTGCGCTACACCGGGCAGTTCAAGGATGACCGGCCGGTGGGCAGCTTCACCTATTTCGCCACGGACGGCAGGGTGGAGAGCATCGTGGACCACTACGCCGACGGCTCCGGCGCCCACGCGCGGCATTACCACCCCAACGGCCGCCTGATGGCCGAGGGTCGCTACGTGGGGCAACGGAAGGACAGCATCTGGACCTACTTCGCGCCGGATGGGGGCAAGCGCTCCACCGAGTCCTGGGCGAATGGACGCGAGCATGGCGAACAGCTCACCTGGTTCGAGGACGGCACGCTGGCCGAGCGCATCACCTTCGCCAACGGCGAACAGGACGGCGTGCACGAGCAGTTCTTCCCCGGCGGACAGGTGAAACACCGCGGGACCTACGTGCGTGGGCTGGGCGACGGCACCTTCACCTGGTACCATCCCAACGGCGTCAAGGAGATCGAGGGCCACATGGTGAACGGCAACAGGGACGGCATCTGGTACCACTTCCTGGAGAACGGCAAGGTGCAGATACAGATGGTCTATCAGAACGGGCGCTTCGTCCGCGAGAAGAAGGAGAACGGCCTGTTCCGGGAGTACTGCGACGACGACCAGGTGCGCAGCGAGATCACCTATGTGAAAGGGCGGCCCGAGGGTGCCTTCACGGAGTACTACTGCAACGGCACCTGGGTGGAGGAGCCGCTCCCGGCCGATCCCGCCTTGGGCGGTCGCACCGAGATGCAGCGCGTGCTCAAAGGGCAGACCCGCAAGCGCGAGGGCACCTATCGCAACGGCATGCTCAACGGCATGGTCACCGAGTACGACATCTCGGGCCGCATCATCAGCCGGGTCACGTATGTGGATGGTGCACCTCAACCCGCGGCGCCATGAGCCGCCACGGACGGGTGCTGGTGGCCATGAGCGGCGGAGTGGACAGCTCCGTGGCGGCCTTGTTGCTCCACGAGCAGGGCTACGAAGTGGTGGGCGTCACCATGAAGACGTGGGATTATGCGAGCAGCGGCGGCGGCAAGCGGCTCACTGGCTGCTGCGACCTGGATAGCATCAACGACGCACGCGACCTGGCCGTGAGCCGGGGGTTCCACCATATCATCCTGGACATCCGCGAGGAGTTCGGCGAAGCCATCATCGGCAACTTCGTGCAGGAGTACCTCGGCGGCCGCACGCCCAACCCCTGCGTGCTGTGCAACACCTTCATCAAGTGGGAGGCCCTGCTGAAGCGCGCCGACATGCTGGACTGCCCGCTGATCGCCACCGGGCACTATGCCCGGCTCACCCCGGTGACCGCCCCCCCGCATGCCGGCCGGTTCACCGTGAGCAAGGGCCTCGATGAGGGCAAGGACCAGAGCTACGTGCTCTGGGGCCTCCGCCAGGACAGCCTGGCGCGCACCCGTTTCCCCCTGGGGGGCTACCGCAAGAGCGAGATCCGCAGCATGGCCCAGGAAGCCGGATTCCCCCAGTTGGCCCAGAAGAGCGAGAGCTACGAGATCTGCTTCATCCCGGACAACGACTACCGCGGCTTCCTCAAGCGGCGCGAGCCCGCGATCACCGCCGGCCTGGCCCACGGCAAGCTGGTGGGCACCAACGGCGAGGTGCTTGGCGAGCACGATGGCTACCCGTTCTTCACCATCGGCCAGCGCAAGGGCCTGGGCATCGCCGTGGGCGAACCGCTCTACGTCACGGACATCAGGCCGGAGACCAACACGGTGGTGTTGGGACGCAAGGAGGAACTGCGCCGCCAGGTCATGTGGGTGCGCCAGCCCAACTTCCTGAAAGTGGACGCCCTGCACGGCGAGGTGGAGGCCGTCACCAAGGTGCGGTACAAGGACCGCGGCACACCGAGCACCCTGCACATGGAGGGCGACCGGGTGCGCGTGGAGTTCCATGCCCCGGTGACAGGCATCGCCCCGGGGCAGAGCGCCGTCTTCTACGACGGGGACGACGTCCTCGGAGGGGGCTTCATCGACCGCACACCATGACCTCGACCTTCAGCACCCGCCACGGCCTGCTCGCCCTCGGCATCCTTGTGCTGCTCGCACCGGGCTGCCGCCGGGACGAGACCGTGCCCATCGACCTGGGTCACACCTATTTCCCCGTGGAGGTCGGCACCTGGGCCGAATACCAGGTGGATTCCTCGTGGTCCTTCCAGAGCCTCGGCATCAGCGGTGCGGTGCGCTACCGCCTGCGCGAGGTGATCGATTCGGTGTACACCGATCCCGAAGGCCGCACCGCCCAGCGCATCGAGCGGTTCGTGTGGGACACGCTGACCAACAGCTGGCGCATCAAGGATGTGTGGACCCAGACCCGCCAGGCCGCTTACGCCGAACGCACCGAGGAGAACGTGCGGCTGCTGAAGCTCACCTTTCCAGCGAAGGCCGGTGAACGCTGGAACCTCAACGCCCTGAACGACCGACCCGACATGGAGGTGAGCCATGCGTCGGTGGACCTGCCGTGGCAGCATGGCGACCTGAGCTTCGACAGCACGCTCCTGGTGCGCAACCATTACCCCAACAACCTGGTGGATACGCTGATCTACCGCGAACGGTACGCGCGGCATGTGGGGCTGGTGGAGCGGGTGCGGGACAGTTCCAACACCCAGGCCAACGGGACCAACGGCTGGTATTTCCACCAAGTGATCACTGCGCATGGGCATTGACGATCTGCGGCGCAACCTTGCGCTGGCGGTGGTGCCCCTGCTGCTGGGAGCCCCGGCCATCGCCCAGACCGCTCCGGCCACCTACCTGGTGGAGTTCATCCACAAGGGAGGCACCCCGCACGCGCTCAACACCCCGGCCACCTTCCTGAGCGCGCGTGCCATCGAGCGCCGGGCCCGGCAGGGGATCGCGGTGGACTCGCTGGACCTGCCGGTGGACCCGGCCTTCGTGCAGGCCCTGCAACAGGCCGCTGTCCTCGAGGTGCTGGGCACCAGCCGCTGGCAGAACAGCGCCACCATCCGCAGCACCGACACCCTGGGGCTCGACACCCTGGACCAGCTGCCCTTCGTGCGCACCGTACGCTGCATGCACGACGGCCGCCCGCATGCCCCGCGCACCACGAACAAGTACCCGGCCGTGCTGCGCAACAGCGTGGATGCCGCCGACGAGGCCACCTACGGCCGGGGTTTCCGCCAGTTGGCCATGCTGAACGGCCACCTGCTCCACCGGGCGGGCGCCACCGGCCAGGGCATGTTGCTGGGGCTTCTGGACAGCGGCTTCGAGGGCGCCGATTCGCTGCCCGCCTTCGCCAGCCTGCGCGCGCGCCACGGCATCGTGCTCACCGCCGACATGGTGCGGGCCGATGGCGATGTGTACAGCGACCACTGGCACGGCCGGAGCGTCCTCTCGGTGATCGCCGCCGACCTGCCCGGCCGCTTCCTGGGCGTGGCCCCCGGGGTGGATGTGGCCCTGGTGCGCACCGAGGATGCGGACAGCGAGTACATCGTGGAAGAGGACCACTGGGTGCGCGGGGCCGAGCTGCTCGACAGCCTGGGCTGCGACGTGCTGAGCACTTCGCTGGGCTACACCACCTTCGACGACAGCACGCAGGACCACCATGTGGCCGACCTGGACGGGCGCACCGCGCGCATCAGCATCGCCGCCGGCATCGCCGCACGCAAGGGCATGGTGGTGGTGAACAGCGCGGGCAACAGCGGGCAGAGCGCATGGTACCACATCAGTCCGCCCGCCGACGCCGAGGGCATCCTGGCCGTGGGCGCCGTGGGGCTGGAGCGGCAGAGCGCCCCCTTCAGCGGCCATGGCCCCTCGGCCGACGGGCGCGTGAAGCCCGATGTGTGCGCGGTGGGTTGGCGGACCACCGGTCTCGACGTGGGCGGCCAGGCGCTGGCCCACATCAACGGCACCTCCTTCAGCGCCCCCCTGGTGGCGGGGCTGGCCTGCTGTCTGTGGCAGATGCATCCCGACCGCACCGCGGTGGAGGTCACCGAGGCCATCCGCCGCAGTGCCTCGCAGTACCTGCGGCCCGACCCCGACCTGGGCCACGGCATTCCCGACCTGTGGCGGGCACACCTGCTGCTGAACGGTGAGGACCTCACTGGCCTGCGGCATGCGGCGCTCCTGGACCTTTTCCCGATGCCCTTCCAGGAAGGCTTCACGGCTGCCCTGTACACCGGGGAGGCGCACATGCTGCGGATGGAACTGTTCGATGCGCTGGGCCGACCGGTGTGGCGTCTGGAGGAAGCGGTGGAGCCGGGGACCTTCCGGCACATCGCCCTGGCCGACCCGATGCTCGCCGGATCGCCGGCAGGGCTCTACCACTTGCGCGTCGACCTGGGCGGACCGCTGGTGGAGCGCACGGTGATCAAAGTGCGGCCATGAGCCGCGCCCCTGCCGTGCCGGTGATCCCGGTGCAGGTGCTGATGACCGCCTACGCCGAAGGACGCTTCCCCATGGCGCATGCCGATGGCGAGCTCTACTGGCACGACCCCGATCCGCGGGCGGTGTTCCCGCTGGAACGGCTGCGGCCCGATGCCCGCCTGGCCCGGCGGATGCGCAACGGAGGCTTCACCATCACGCGGGACGAGGCTTTCGATCCGGTGGTGCAGGGTTGCGCGCAACGCGAAGAGACCTGGATCGACGCACGGATCCGCGCCACCTACGGGGCCTTGCACCGGGCCGGCCACGCGCACAGCGTGGAAGTGTGGGCCCGCACCGACGATGCGGAGCGCGCCCTTGTGGGCGGCATCTACGGCGTGGCGTTGGGTGGCGCCTTCTTCGGCGAGAGCATGTTCCACCGCAGGTCCGATGCGGGCAAGGTGGCCTTCTACGCCCTGGCCGAACACCTGCGTGCACGGGGCTTTGCGCTTTTCGATTCCCAGTACCTGAACCCCGTCACCGCGCGGTTGGGCGCCGAGGAGGTGCCCCGGGCAAGGTTCTTGCGTATGCTTGCCACCGCCAGAACGATGCCCGTATGCTTCTGATCCGGTCCTTCCGGCCCCTCGTGGTCACCGTGGCCTGCGCCACCATGCTGCAGGTCGCCGCGCAGGGCACCCTCGCCGTGGAGCTGTCCCTGCCCCGGCACGGCAACGGGCCGGTAATGGTGGCCGTATGCCCGGATGCGGCCTCGTTCACCACGGACCAGGGCTGCATCCAGCGCATGGAGAAGGCGGTACGGCCTGTGACGACCGTGCGTTTCCAGGGACTTCCGGCGGGGCGTTATGCCGTGAAGGCCTTCCTGGACCTCAACGGCAACGCGACCCTGGACCACGGCGACCTCGGCTTGCCGGTGGAGCCTGTGGGGTTCAGCAACGATGTGCTCGGCAAGCCGTCGGCGGTGCTGTTCGGGAAGGCCGCCGTGGCGGTACCCGCGGCAGGCGCGGTGCTGCGGTTGCGGCTCCGCGGCAGGCCGCCGGCCACGCCGGCACGTTGATCAGCGTGCGTGCCGCACCACCTCCGGCACCACCGCCTGCCGCTCGGCCAGGTAACGCTGGTAGGTCCCGGTGTATCCGGTCCGGTGTGCCAGCACGTCGCGGCCCACGCCCAGCAGGACCATCACCGCATCGGTGGCCTCGCGCAGCCCGTTGGCACCACCGCCGTTCGCCGTCACAAGATCCACTTCCCCGCGTGCAATGGCCTGCTCCACGAGCCACGTCGTCACGGGACCGCCGATCATCACACGCAGTCCGCAGCGGGCGGCCACGGGCAGGTCCAGCACATCATCGAAGAAGAACGCTACCTCGTCGGCCTTTAGATCGTGCTGCTTCAGGAAGGCATCGAAGGCCTCGGGCTTGTTGGTGAATCCCATGTACACACCGTGCAACTTCTCCCGCTGGGCGAAGCGTTCCGCGTAGGGGTTGTGCTGGCCGGTGATGATCGCCGCCTTGGGCAGGGCGCCGTTCCGCAGCCACAGTGCGAACCGCAACAGGTTCACGCCCATGCTGCCCACCTCGCTGAAGGGGCTGCCGCCCTCCGCGTCCTTGAAGCCATCGTTGAACACACCGTCCCAATCGAAGAGCACGGCTTTGATGCGGGCCAGCCGGCGCAGGAGCTCGGGTTCCGGGGCCGTGGTGCGGAGGCCGTGGCTGGTGAAAGGTGTCAAGTGGGACATGGAATACGTTGCGTGTTGTGAGGGTTACGCGTTACGTGTTGCGGTTTGATCCAACCCGCAACACGTAACACGCCAACACGCAACGTGCGCCGGGTTGTGCGCCGCCTACCCCGAGATCGCCTTGATCAGGTCCTGGATGTCGAGCATGCCGAGCTGCTTGCCGTTCTCGCTCACGCTCAACGTGTCCACCTTATGCTCCTTGAACGCCTTCTGGGCCTCGTCCAGCAAGGCTTCCGGCGAAATGGTGAAGGGTGCGTTGAACTTCAAGGTGCTCAGCTTCTTGGTGAGGAACTTGTTGCCCTCCTTCTCCAGCCCGCGGCGCAGGCCGCCATCGGTGAACACGCCCAGGTTCCTGCCCTTGGCATCCACCACCATCACGGCACCGAAGCCGTGCTTGGTCATTTCCACCAAGGCTTCGCTCACGGTCTTGCTGTCCTTCACCACGGGGTTGTTGTGGGGCAGGATGTCCTTCACCTTCATGGTGATCAGCCGCGTGTCCACGTAGAACTGCTTGGTGCCGATGGCCGTGAAGTGGTTGTCGGTGAGCTGCTTCATCAGCTTCCAGGGCACGGTGATGGTGTGCACACCGATCTCCACCGCGTTGCGTACATGTTCCACGGTGCGCACACTGCTGAACATGATCTTGGTGTCGTAGCCGTAGTAGTTCACCGCACGTACGCACTGCTCCACGAGGGCGAGGGCGTCGTGGCCCTGGTCCTGCAGGCGGCCCACCAGCGGGCACACGTAGTTGGCACCGGCCTGCATGGCCATGTAGGCCTGCTGGATGGTGTACACCAGGTGCACGTTCACCATGATGCCCTCGTTGCGCAGCATCCTGCATGCACGGAGACCCTCCAGGCTCACGGGGATCTTGAAGACGGTGGCGTCCTTCTTCAAGCCCATCTTCAGCTGGCGCTTGGCCTCCTTCACCACTTCCTCGGCGGTCTCGCCCAGGGCCTCCACTTGCAGGATGGGCACCTTTTTGGCCAGGTCCAGGATCATCTTGTCGATGTCCGTGACGCCGCCGCGGTGCATGAAGGTAGGCGTGGTGGTGAGGCCGGTGAGGAAGCCGAGTTTGAAGGCTTCGTCGATCTCCTTGATGTCGGCGCTGTCGAGGTAGAGTTCCATGATCGAGGTGTTCACCACAGAGGCACAGAGGGCACAGGGAAAATGCCGGACTGCTTCTGCTGGTCGTTGTTTGGTCTTGGTATTGTGTTCTCTGTGTTCACTGTGCCTCTGTGGAGGGGCATCAAGCGATCCCGCTCATGTTGCGGTGCTTCACTTCCACGGCGTGGATCTCCAGAAGGGGCTTGAGGAATTCCTCCAGGTCGTACACGCAGAGCTGGCTGGCGGCGTCGCACAGGGCCTTGCTCGGGTCGGGGTGCGTTTCGATGAACACACCGTCCACACCGGCGGCCACACCGGCCCGGGCGATGGTGGGCATCACATCGCGGTTGCCGCCGCGCGGGTCGGCGCTGGGGATGCCGTACTTACGGATGCTGTGGGTGATGTCGAACACCAGCGGGTAGCCCGTGCGGCGCATGTGGTAGAAGGCGCGCGGGTCCACCACCAGGTCGTTGTAGCCGAAGGTGTAGCCACGCTCCGTGAGGATCACCTTGCCGTTGCCCACGCTCTCGCACTTCTTCGCCGGGTTGATCATGTTCTCCGGTGCGAGGAATTGCGCGTGCTTCAGGTTGATCACCGCACCGGTCTTCGCGGCTTCGGTCACCAGGGTGGTCTGCATCACCAGGTAGGCCGGGATCTGCAGCACGTCCACCACCTCGGCGGCGGGCTTGGCCTGGCTGGGGTAGTGGATGTCGGTGAGGATGGGAAAACCGAAATCCTTCTTGATGCGGGCCAGCACCTTCAGCCCTTCCTCCAGGCCGGGGCCTTGGTAGAAGTCGGCGCTGCTGCGGTTGTCCTTGGTGAAGCTGCTCTTGTAGATCACGGGCACCTTCAGGCGCTCGCTCACCTCCTTGAGCTTTTCGGCGGTGCGCAGCATCACATCCTCGGTCTCGATCACGCACGGGCCGCTGATGAGGAAGAGGTCATCGCTGCCGCACGCGATGGGGCCGACGTTCACGATCCTGGTCATGGACTTGCCCGGTGGATTGGGCCCGGGGGTGGCAAAGGTAGCCCGGCGTCCCGAGCCGTCCCGCGTCATTCCACCGAGAGCCGCAGCATGCGTTTGCCGTCCAGGAGGCCTTCCAGGGTGTCGCCTGCGGCGATGGGGCCCACGCCGGCGGGGGTGCCGGTGAAGAGCAGGTCGCCGGGCTCGATGGTGATGAAGCGCGACACGTGGGCGATCAGTTCCGGGACGGGGAAGATCATGTCGCGGGTGCGGCCGCGCTGCACCAGGGTGCCGTTGCGCAGCAGCTCGATGCGGAAGCCCTGCAGATCGGTGGCGCTGGTCATGGGCAGGTGCACATCGCCGATCACGGCGCTGTCGTCGAACGCCTTGGCCTTCTCCCACGGGAGGCCCCTGGCCTTGAGGTCGTTCTGGATGTCGCGCGCGGTGAGGTCGAGGCCCAGGGTGTACGCACTGATCATGCCCGCGGCCATGGTCGCCGGAATGTCCTTGGCATAGGCGTCGAGCACGCACACCAGTTCCAGTTCGTGGTGGATGGTGCCGAGGTGGGTGGGCAGCTTCAGGGGGCGGCCGGGATGGGCGATGGCCGTGAAGGGCTTCAGGAAGAAGATCGGTTCGTCGGGGGCCGCGTTGCCGAGCTCCCGGGCGTGTTCACCGTAGTTGCGGCCGATGCAGATGCACTTCATGGAAGGGGAGGTTCAGGCCTCCGGCCGGCTGAGCGCCTTGCGCATCACATCCCGTGTGCTGCCCGGCAGCTCGGCCTTGGTCATCAGCCATTGGAGGTAGCCGGGGTCGTTGCGCCCGATGGTTTCCAAGGGCCAGCCCCGGTATTTGCCGAAGGTGAGGCAGACCTGCCCGTGCTGATCGAAGGCCAGCTTGCCGGCGGCGTCGAGGCTGCGTTGGCGGTCGCCACTGAACTCGCCCAGCTGGTCCACGTCGTGGGGCAGGCCAGTGTAGCGTTCCAGCTGGGCCAGCAGCACGTCGGCGGTGGCCTCCACATCGGCCAGGGCGTCGTGCGCGCCACCGTGCTCCCGGCCGCAGTAGAAGCGCAGGGCCGCGCTGAGGTCGCGGGGTTCCATGCGGTGGAAGATCCGCTGCACATCCACCACCCGCAGGGTCGAGCTGTCCCAGGCACGCCCCACCCGGTGCAGTTCCTCGGCCAGGAAGGGCAGGTCGAAACGTATGACGTTGAAGCCGGCAAGGTCGCAGCCGTCCAGGAAGGCCAGGAGCGCGTCGGCCACCTCCTCCAACCCGGGCGCGCCCGCCACCATGGCGTCGGTGATGCCGTGGATGGCGGAGACTTCCGGCGGTATGGGCATCCCGGGGTTCACCAGGGTCTGGTACGGCGTCCGGCTGCCGTCGGGCGCCAGGCGCACGATGCCCACCTGCACGATGCGGTCGTGCCCGATGCGGGTACCGGTGGTCTCCAGGTCGAAGAAGGCCAGGGGGCGTTGGAGCTGCAGCCGCATGTCCGCAAGTTGGTCAGTAAAAAGCCCCCCGGGGACCCGGGGGGCTTTCAAAGTTGTCCACAACGGCCCCGGTCAGCGCGTCTTCAGCTTGACGTACTGGAACTTGCCGTATTTCTCGGTGTTGATGTAATCCCCCTTGTACGCCGGACCCTGCACCAGGGAGTTGACGGCCTCCAGGAAGATGACGTCGGGATTCTTGCCGCGGGCCCTCACGGCCTCGATCAGGCGGGTACGGGCATCCTCCATGCGCTGGCGGCTCAGGTTCTCGTTGGTGCCGAAGGTCTTGGTGGGCACCTTGGAGGCGCTGGCCTCGATGACGATGGTGGCCTTGCCGTTCTTGTCGATCAGGCCCACCACGGTGTCGATGAAGCCCTTCCAGTCGGTCTCGGCCTGGTCGATGTCCTTCTTGTTGTACTCGTAGTACTTGGCATATTCGGCCGCATAGCTCGCGTCGGGCATCGTGTGGGTTTTGCCCTTCTCCTTGAGCTGGGCATCGGTCAGGTACTCCCCGCTCGTGGTCCCGCCCGGCTTGGAGGGCTCGCCCGTGGTGGAGGGTTCGCCCTTTTCCTTGCTGCCCGGCGGCGAGCCCTTGGGCAGGTCCACGATGCTGGCCGGGCCGGTGATGCTCACCGGGTTCAGGTAGATCTCCTTGTTGATCTCCTGGTAGGCCGTCTCGCATTCCACGTAGATGTCCTCGGTGTGGATCGTTTTGTCGTCCACCCGGTAGTCCAGGTTGTATTCCTTGCACGGCGGCAGGATCACCACGTACACGCCATCGCGCTGACGCGGCTTGTAGGCCTTCACCTCGCCGGTGGACTTGTCGGTGACGTACAGGATGGTGCTGGGCGGCAGGCTGGTGCCCGGCGGGGGGATGATGAAGCCCTTCAGCACCGTCAGCCCTTCGGCCTCCATCTCCTCGGGCAGGTCCACGAAGTAGATGTCCTTCTCTCCGTAGCCCCCGATCTTGTCGGAGCTGAAATAGCCCCGGCGGCCGTCGGCAGTGGTGACGAAGAAGACATCGTCGTCAACCGTGTTCAGCGGTGCGCCGATGTTCACCGGTGCGCTCCAGGTGCCGTCCTCCTGCATCTCGGTGGTGAAGATGTCGAAGCCGCCCATGCTGTTGTGGCCCTTGGAGGCGAAGAACATGGTGCGGCCGTTGGGGTGGATGAACACGGCATCTTCATCGTAGGGGGTGTTGATCGGGCTGCCGATGGTCTGTGCCTTGCTCCATTCCCCGGTGGGCAGTTTCACCACGCGGTAGATGTCGCGGCCGCCGATGCCGCCCTTGCGATCGCTCACGAAATAGAGGGTGTTGCCGTCGGCCGTGATCGCCGCGTGGGTCTCCCAGCTCTTGGTGTTCACATCGCTGCCGATGAGCACCGGGTCGCTCCAAAGCTCACCCACCAGGCGGCTCTCGTACAGGTTGCCGTCACCACCGTCATCGCGGTAGATGAAGAGGGTCTGGCCGTCGGCCGCCACGTTGACGCTGGCCAGGTGGCCGCCCTCGGGCGGGTTGATGTTGAGGAGTTCGGGTGCCTGCCAGTTGCCCTCACGGTCCTTGTAGCTCACATAGATGTTCTCGAAGGGCAGGCCGGCCACGGGATCGATCACGCCGCTGTTGGAGCTGTCCGGCCGGATGCGGCGGCTTGTGAAGAACAGCGCGTTGCCGTCCACGCTGAGCACCGGGCTGAAGTCGGGGTGGTCCTGGTTCACCACCTTGCCCACGTTGCTGATCTGGTAGGGCTTGGGGTCGGCCAGCAGCTTGCGGGCGTTGGCCGTCTGCTCCTTGCCGCGGGCAGCCACACCGTACAGTGCATGCGACTTTCCGGCCTCGTCCATGAACTTCTGGTAGGACGCATCGGCCTTGTCGAAATCGCCGTTGAGGTGGTAGGCCCGTCCCAGGTAGTAGTCCACCTCGGCCGGCGCGTTGCGCTCCTTGGTGTCGAACGGATCATAGCCCGCGGTGTTGAAACCGCCGTAGCCCGAACTGCGCTGGGCCGCAGCCTTCTCCAAGTAGGGCAGGGCCTTGTGCTTCTGGTTGTACGAATGGAAATAGCAGTACCCCAGCTTGTAATTGAGGTTCGAGTTGTCCGGCTGTTCCTGCACCAACTTGTCCCAGATCTCGGCGGACTGGTTGTACAGTTTCTCCTCCATCAATTTGTTGCCTTCCTCGAACTTCCAGGCGAAGGTGGTGTTCTCACCCTGGGCGATGACCCGGTGCGTGGGGGCCAGCAGTGCGGCGGAGAGGAGGAACGCGTAGCCGTGCTTCATTGCAGTACAGATGATTCTGACCCCTTTGCGAGGCCGCGAAATGTAGCCATTTTCATTTGCCGGGACCGCTTCATGCGTCATGGTCCAACGACCAGGCCTCGAGGATGTCGGCCACCCGCCGCACGAACCGGCCGCCGAGCGCGCCGTCCACCACGCGATGGTCGTAGCTGTGGCTCAGGAACATCATGTGCCGCACGGCGATGACATCGCCCGTGGGCGTCTCCAGGACCGCCGGTTTCTTGCGGATGGCCCCCGTGGCCATGATGGCCACCTGGGGCTGGTTGATCACCGGGGTGCCCAGCACGTTACCGAAGGTGCCCACGTTGGTGATCGTGTAGGTGCCGCCGGAGATCTCGTCAGGCTGCAGCTTGTTCTCCCGGGCCCGCCGGGCCAGGTCGTTCACCTTGCGCGCCAGGCCCACCAGGTTCAGCTGGTCGGCGTTCTTGATCACCGGCACGATGAGGTTGCCCGTGGGCAGGGCGGCGGCCATGCCGATGTTGATGTCCTTCTTGCGGATGATGGTGTGCCCGTCCACCTGCACGTTGATCATGGGCATCTCCTTGATCGCCTGTGCGATGGCCATGATGAAGATGGGCGTGAAGGTGAGCTTCTCGCCTTCGCGTTTCTCGAAGGTGTTCTTCACTTTTTCGCGCCAGAGCACCAGGTTGGTGACGTCGGCCTCTACGAAGCTGGTGACGTGCGGACTGGTGCGCTTGCTCATCACCATGTGCTCGGCGATCAGCTTGCGCATGCGGTCCATCTCGATCAGCTCGTCGCCGGGGCCGGGCTGCAGCTTCGGCGGGGCCGGCTCGGCCTTGGCGGCTGTCGCCGCTCCCCCTGCGGCCGGAACTACGGGGGCCGGTGCCGGGACGGTTGCGGAAGCCCCTCGCCTGGGCAGGTAGTCCAGGATGTCCTTCTTGGTCACACGGCCTCCTTCACCGCTGCCGGCAATGGCCTCCAGCTCGGACATGCTCACCCCTTCCTGCTGGGCGATGTTGCGCACCAGCGGGCTGAAGAACTTACCACCCGGACCCGTGCGGGCCACGGCCTGGCCGGCGGAAGGGGCTGCCACGGCGGTGGCCGGCTGACCGTTGGACCCGGGAGCAGGGGCGGGTGCGGCGACGGCCGCGGGCGCTGGTGTCACGGGGGCGTCGGCACCGGCGCTGATGGCGGCGATGGGCTGACCCACCTTCACCACATCGCCTTCGCCCACCAGGCGTTTCACCAGCACCCCGTCGTGCGGGGCCGGCACCTCGCTGTCCACCTTGTCGGTGGCGATCTCCACGATGGGCTCATCGGCGGCCACGTGGTCGCCTTCGTTCTTGAGCCATTTGATGATCGTGGCCTCGGCCACGCTTTCGCCCATCTTGGGCAGGAGGATCTCTTTCTGGGCCATCGGGTCGGGCCAAAAGTAACCACCGGACACCGACGGTGACCGCGTTCAGGACCCCAGTCGCGCAAAGCCGCGACGGATGTACGCCAGATCGTCCCACGCCCGGTAGTTCTTGGCGTACATCAGGTTGAGGCGGTCCACCACCAGGGCTTCGGGGGCAAGGCCCAGGGCCGCCACCGGGTCCAGCACCCCCCGCCGCAGCGCCGGCAGCCGCCCGGTGCGTGCGGTGCTGCGGTTGTAACCCACCCAGGTGCGCCGGCCCAGCACCACGTCCCTGATGTTCCGTACCAGGCCCCAGGGCCGGTCGATGAGCCAGAGGTTGAGCGGGAGGGTCGCCGCCAGCAGGGCCGCCACCACCACATCCACGATGCGCTTGGTGCGCCGTGCAGCCGGGCTGTGCACGGCGTGGGCTTCCAGCACCAGCAGGTCCTGCAGCCCTTCGATGCTGTTGGGACCGATGATCGTCTGCCCGTCGGGCTGGGCGATCTTGAGGGCCGCGCCGCTGCCGCGCAAGTGCTCCAGCGCGTCGATGATGGTGCCCCACCGCAGGTCGCCGGCGCAAAGCACCACCTCGTCGTACCGCTGGTCGTGCAGCAGGCGACGGATTTCGGCGGTGCGCCCGGCCTGTGTCAGCACCTCCGGTGCCCCGATCATCTGCCGGCCCAGCCCGAAGTGGGTCTGCCACAGCAGGTCGAGGGCCTGGCGCGCCCGTCGTTCCGAGCCGATGGCGGCGATGCGCAGCCGGTGGCCGGGGCGCAGCGCGTAGCCCTTGGTGCGCAACAGGTGCAACAGGCCGCGGACGGCGAAGGCCGTGCCGGTCATCAGGCCCAGGCAGATGAGCAGGGCGGTGAGGCCGGGCCAGGCGTGCATGCGCCAGCTCCACCAGGCGGCCATCACCAGGGTGGCGGCCGCCGCACCCTTGGCCGCGTTGCCCAAGCGCACCGGCCGGTCGTAGGCGCCGAAGAGCGCATGGCACACCAGGGCGGCCGAAAGGAAGGGGAGGAGGTGCCGCGGCGCGCCGTCGGCCCATTGCACCACGCCCACGTGCGGGCCGGCGAGTGTCAACAGGGCCGCCAGGGCCACCGAATCGAGCAGGGGCAGCAGCGCCCGGTGCAGGAACCGGCTCAGCAGGGCCCCGGCGGCGCTCAGGTAGATGGCGCCCCTGATCAATGCGCTGAACAGGTCCGGACCGTTGCGTGCGAAGTGCTTGCGTGCGAAGATGGCCATCGCGTTGTAGAACACGAAGACGTAGTTCACGCTGCTCTTCTTGGTGCTCTCGCCCTTGTAGTGCAGGATCCGTGCCTCCGGGAAGTAGTGGTTCTCGTAGCCCCCCAGCGTGATCCGGTAGCTCAGGTCGATGTCCTCGCCGTACATGAAGAAACTCTCGTCCAGCAACCCCACCTCGTCCAGGGTGCGTTTGCGCAGGAACATGCAGGCGCCCGAAAGGATCTCGATGCGCGCTGTGCGGTCCTCGGGCAGGTGCCCCAGGTGATAGCGCCCGAACACACGGCTGCGGGGGAAGAGCCGGGCCAGGCCGATGATCTTGTAGAAGGCCACCGCCGGCGTGGGCAGCCCGCGCTTGCTCTCGGGCAGGAAGCGGCCCGTGCCGTCGATCATCCGCACCCCCACGCCGCCCACCTTGGGGTTGGCGTCCATGTAAGCCACCACCCTGGCGAACACGTCCTCGCCCACGATCGTGTCCGGGTTCAACAGCAGCACGTGGTCGCCCTTGGCCTCGCGGATGGCCTGGTTGTTCGCACGGCTGAAGCCCACGTTCTCCGCATTGGCCAGCAACCGCACCTGCGGGAAACGCTCGCGCACGAGCTCCACACTGCCGTCGGTGCTCTGGTTGTCCACCACGAACACCTCGCCGTCCATGCCTTCCAGGGCCGCGAACACGGCGCGCAGGCACTGCTCGAGGTAGGCCCGCACGTTGTAGTTGACGATGATGACCGAGAGCTTCATCGGGGACCGGTTCCAAGACCGCACGGATCGTCGCCATGCGCAGGTGCCCCGGGGCTAGCGGGTGGCAGGAGCGTGACGTGCAGGGAATGCATCGGCGTGCGGCCGGGCCCGGGGTTCATCGCTTCACGCTCTGTTCGTAGGGTTTGCGATCGGCGATGCTGCGGCCCAGCGTCAGCTCGTCCACATGCTCCAGGTCGCCGCCGATGCTGATGCCGCGTGCGATCTGGCTGACGGCGACGCCATGCTCCCGAAGGCGCCGGTGCAGGTAGAAGCAGGTGGTGTCGCCCTCCAGGGTGGCGCCCAGGGCCAGCACCACCTCCCGCACCATGCCGCTGCCCACGCGCTCCAGCAAACGTGCGATGCGCAGGTCCTCGGGCCCCACGCCATCCATCGGACTGATCACCCCGCCCAGCACGTGGTAGAGGCCCTTGTACTGGTGCGTGTTCTCGATGGCCACCACGTCGCGGACGTCCTCCACCACGCATACCAGGCCGTGGTCGCGGGCGGGCGATGCGCAGATGCCGCACAGGTCCTGGTCGCTGATGTTGCAGCATTCGCCGCAGTAACGCACCTCTTCGCGCAACCGGCGCACCGACTCGCTGAAGCGCTGCACCGAGGCCAGGTCCCTGCGCAGCAGGTCGAGCGCCATGCGCATGGCCGTGCGCCGCCCGATGCCGGGCAGGGTGGCCAGCTGTTCCACGGCGTTCTCCAGCAGGGCGGAGGAGGTGCTCACGCCACCAAAGGTAACCGGGCGGCGCCTCGCACCCCGGGCGTCATCGGAGCAGCACCCGGCGATGCAGCACCTGCCGGGGCGTGCGCAGTTCCAGCACGTGCGCCCCGGCCAACCCCTCGGTGTCGATGGTCCACGTGTCGGCGCCGGCGCTGCTGCCCTGCAGCACTTCCCGGCCGCCCAGGTCCAGCAGCCGCCACGACCGCGGCCCGGGCCCGGTGCTGCGCACATGCAGCGTACCCTCCGCCGGGTTGGGCCAGGCCCACAGCCCCACGGCCGGCCGCTCGTCCATGGCGGTGCTGCCGCTGGAGGGCAGGCAGGCGGTCACCTGCATGTCGTCCAGGTACCAGCCCGCCTTGTTCACCACGGTGGTGGCGTACAGGTGGAAGGTGATGTTCACCGCGCTCAGGCCCAGGAAGGGCGAAAGGTCGATCGTCTGCTGCACCCACACCTGGCTGAACTGCTGGCTGTTGTTGAGGTACACCTGCTGGCCGTTGACGCGGATGAAGATGTAATCGAAGTTGGTGAACACTTCCCACCAGTGCCAGAAGCGCAGCTCGGCACCGGTGTAGGCCGGGTCGCTCAGGTCCACCGTCAGCCCCACCACACTGGTGTCGCCGCTGTTGTGGTAGCAGTCCCGCAGCACCGTGCCCCAGCCCTGGGTCCCGCTGTGCGCACCGATGGTGTTGTTGAACGTGGAGGTGCAGAGGCTGTCCACCAGCTGGGTGCCGATGGCGCCGTGCTCCCAGTCGGGATAGCCGCTCGTCACCAGGCCGCCGTTGCCGGTCTCGAAATCGGAATTGAAGAGCATGGCGGTGCTGTCCGGGCACTGCGCTGCGGCGCCCAGGCTCAGGCAGGTCGCCAGCAGAAGGGTCGTGTTCCGTTGCATGCGTGCGGGTGTTGATGCCGGGAAATTACGTCTCCCCCCGGACCGTCCGTCCCGGCGGCCGGTGGCGCTGCCAACAGGCGGGCGGGGACAACTGGGCGCGCCCCGGTGGTGGCCCCGCGTGCGCAGGCCCTTGCTTCGCGGCATGAGCGCGGCCTGGCTTCTCTCCCTGGTGACGGCCTATTTCCTGGTGTTGTTGGGCATTGCCTGGTGGACGGGACGGGGCGCCGGTGAGCATGCTTTCTACACGGGCGAGCGCCGCTCCCTTTGGTACGTGGTGGCCTTCGGCATGATCGGCACCAGCCTCAGCGGCGTCACCTTCATCAGCGTGCCGGGCTGGGTGCAGGCCAAGGCGTGGACCTACCTCCAACTGGTGTTCGGTTTCGCCATCGGTTACTGGGTGGTGGCCGGGGTGCTGCTGCCCCTGTACTACCGCATGGGCCTCACCAGCATCTACGGCTACCTGCGCGAGCGCTTCGGGCTGCACAGCTACCGCAGCGGGGCTTCGTTCTTCATCCTCAGCCGCCTGGCCGGCGCCACCATCCGGATCTTCGTGGTGCTCAACGTGATCCACCTCTTCGTGCTCGAGGCCATGGGCATCAGCTTCGAGGTGACGGCCCTCGCCGTGATGCTCATGATCGTGCTGTACACGTTGAAGGGCGGGGTGAAGACCATCGTGTGGACGGACACGCTGCAGACCCTGTTCATGCTGGGGGCCCTGGTCGGCACCGTGGTGTACATCACCCGGCAGCCGGGTATGGCAGGCTGGCTGGCCGAGCTGAGGGCCGACGACGGCATGCGCGTGCTGGACCTGGACTGGCGCAGCGACAGCTTCCTTCTGAAGCAGGTGCTTGCGGGCATTTTCATCACCATCGCCATGACGGGCCTCGACCAGGAGATGATGCAGAAGAACCTGAGCGTCTCCACCGTGGAGGGCTCCAAGAAGAACATGCGCGTGTTCAGCGTGATCCTGCTGGGCGTGAACCTGCTCTTCCTGCTGCTGGGCTCGTTGCTCTACCTGTACATCGGGCGCCATGGCCTGGAAGTGCCCGTCCGGTCCGATGATGTTTTCCCCACATTGGCCCTGCAGCACTTCCCGCCGTGGCTGGGGATCCTGTTCATCATCGGCCTCATCAGCGCGCTGTTCCCCAGTGCCGACGGGGCGCTCACGGCGCTCACGGCCAGCACGTGCATCGACCTGATCGGCATCCGCGACCGGGGGTGGAGCGAGGCCCGGCAGAAGCGGGTGCGCCAGCGCGTGCACCTGGGCATGGCCGTGCTCTTCCTGTTGTGCATCCTGTACTTCCACTGGCTGGCCACGCCCACGGTGATCAAGACCCTGTTCGACATCGCGGGCTTCACCTACGGGCCGCTGCTGGGGCTCTTCGCCTACGGCATCCTCTTCAAGGGCCGGCCGCAGGAGCGCTGGGTGCCTTGGGTCTGTGTGGCGGCCCCGGTGCTCACCTGGTTCATCCGGGCGCATTCAGAGACCCTGCTCTTCGGGTACAAGATGGGCTTCGAGGTGCTGCTGGTCGTGGCGGGGCTGACGATGGTGGGGCTTGCCCTGTTGAGCCGAAAGGTGCCGGCACAAGGCTGAAGTCCGCTCCATCAACAACCTGCGGTGATGGTCAGGGACGGCCGCATCCGTGCCGCCGCGGGAGGAGCTTCATGCCACGCCCGCCTCCTTACCGCCAGGCCGTCGCGACCGGTCGTGGGGGGCCTTCCGCACCATGGAACTCCCCGGCCCGGGTCCCGAAGGACGATCAGGGATGCGCGCTAATCCTGCCGCTGCCAGTTGCGCTCGATCACTTCCATCAGCTCGTCGTGGATCGCGCTGTTGCTGGCCACGATCTCCTCGTCGAACACCGGGTCCTTGGCGGGCCTGAAACCGCTCACCCGGCCGCCCGCCTCGCGCACCAGCAGCACGCCGGCGGCCACGTCCCAGCTGTTGAGCCCGTACTCGTAGAAGGCCTCGAAACGGCCGCAGGCCACGTAGGCCAGGTCCGCCGCGGCGCTGCCCAGCCTGCGGATGCCGCGGGTACGGTGCATCAGCTCGCGCAGCAGGTCCATGTATTCGGCCTCGTACCCGAAGTCGTCGTACGGGAATCCCGTGGCCAGCAGGCTCTCCTCCAGCCGGGTGCGACCGCTCACGCGGATCCGCTCCCCGTTGCGCCATGCACCACCGCCTTTCCATGCGGTGAAACGTTCGTCGTGTGTCACCTCGTGCACCACGCCCAGCAGCGGTTCGGTGCCGTCCACCAGGGCGATGCTGATGCAGTAGCAGGGTACGCCGTGCACGAAGTTGGTGGTGCCGTCCAGCGGGTCGATGATCCAGTTGTACCGCTCGCGTTGTTCGCCGCTTCCCTCCTCGGCGATGAAGCCGGCCCCGGGGACCAGTTTCTCCAGGGCCTCCACCAGGCGGGCCTCCGCGGTGCGGTCCACATGGGTCACCAGGTTGTTGGCGCTCTTGGTGGAGATGCCGGCCTCGGTGAGCCTGCCGGCCTCGTGGCGGATGAAGGCGGCCACTTCGGCGCTGAGCGCCGCCACCTGTTCAGTGAGCTTCTTGAGGTCCATGTTGTCCGTTGTTCCTTGCTCGATGCACCGCCCACAGCCCGGCGGCACCGGCGAGCATCAGCAGCAGGGCGATCAGCTCGGCCTGGGTGGTGTCGCCGAAGAGCAGCACGTTCACCCGGATCTTCTCGATCCAGAAGCGCTCCAGGCCGTTCAGCAACAGGAAGAGGAAGAAGATGGCGCCCATGGGGCGCAGGCGGCCGCGCAGGGCCCACAGCACGCCGAAGAACAGGGTGCATGCCAGCGTTTCGTAGAGCGGGGTGGGGAACACCGTTTCCGGCAGCACCGTGCAATAGCCCTCGAAGCAGGCGCGCCCGTCGGTGATCGGGATGCCGACGCCGTTGACGTTGTTCGGGTAGTCGTACTGCCACAGCCAGCGGGGGCCCGGCCCCAGGAGCGTGGTGTTCACGATGCCCCAGTCGCCGTCGCCGCTCACCTGGCAGCCGATGCGGCCGATGGCATAGGCCAGCATCACGCCCGGTGCCGCGGCATCGGCCCCCGCCAGCACCGGCATGCCGTGGCGGCGGAAGTAGCGCATCACCATCGCTCCGGCCAGGATGAGCCCGCCGTACATGGTGAGCCCCGTGAACAGGTCCGCCCCACGGGGATCCCGCAGCAGGGCCGCCAGTTCGTCGGGGTTCTCCAGCCAGTGGAACAGCTTGGCGCCGATCACCCCCCACAACGCGGCGGTCATGGTGATGGCGCCGGCATGCTCCTCCGGGGCGATCACGACCTGCTCGGTGCGCGGCTTGTCGAGCCGCTGCTTGCGCTTCTCCCACCACAGCGCACCGGCCAGAAGGGCCGCACCGGCCACCCCGCCCACCAGGCTGCCCGTACCGCTGAACAGGAACGCCTTGGTGTCCGCCGTGGCCTCCGCGGCATGCAGCAACAGGTACAGGCCCTTCCAGCCCAGCACGAAGCCGAGCAACCCCTGCAGCACCAGTTCGCCGGGACGGGCCGCAAGCCCGATGGTGACGGTGCGGGTGGAAGGGCGCAACAGCCCCGTGGCGGCCTTGCGCCGCAGCTCGGCGGCCAGCAGCCGGTTGGCCACCACGAAGGCCACCGCCACGAAGAAGCCGAAGCTGTTCAGGAACTTCAGGAACGGCAGATCGATCCCCGTCAGGTCCAGCAGGGCGTGGTAAAGCGTGGGATACATGGATCAGCGCACGGTGGTGAGAGCCGCCTCCAGGGTCGCCACGTGCACGGCCGCACCCGTCACATGCCCTTCTCCATCGATCCGGTCGAGGCGCACAGGCACCACGGTGTTCACCCGGGCCGGGTCGTGGGGCAGGGCCACGCGGATGTAGTTGTCGGTGAAGCCCAGCATGTGCCCGTCCACTTCCTCGGCCTCGAACAGCACGGGACGCACCGTGCCCAGGTGCCGCTCCAGGAAGGCGCGGTGAAGCTTGTTGCTGAGCGCACGCAATTGCCGGGTGCGGATGCGGCGCACTTCCATGGGCACACGCTCGTCGCCACCGGCGGCACCCGGACGCACGGCGGTGGTGTTGGCCCGCTCGCTGTAGGTGAACACGTGCAGGTAGTCCACGGCCAGATCGCGCAGGAACGCGTGGGTCCGCAGGAACTCCGCCTCGGTCTCGCCCGGCGTGCCGGTGATCACGTCCGCCCCGATGCAGGCGTGCGGCATCAGGGAGCGGATCCGCTGCACCCGCTCGGTATAGAGGGCCGTATCGTACCGCCGCCGCATGCGCTGGAGCATGGCGTCGCTGCCGCTCTGCAGGGGCATGTGGAAGTGCGGTACGAAACGCCGGCTGCGCGCCACCTGCCCGATGATGCCGTCATGGCACAGGTTGGGTTCGATGCTGCTGATGCGGAAGCGCGCGATGCCTTCCACCCGGTCCAACGCCTCGACAAGCCCCAGCAGGTCCTCCCCGTGATGCCTCCCGAAGTCGCCGGTGTTGACCCCGGTGAGCACGATCTCCTGCACGCCCGTGCTCGCAATGCGCTTCGCCAGGGCCACGGTCTCCGCAATGTTGCCGCTGCGGCTGCGCCCCCGCGCCAGGGGGATGGTGCAGAAGCTGCAGAAATAGTCGCAGCCGTCCTGCACCTTCAGGAACGTTCGCGTCCGCCCTCCCGTGGACAGGCCGTCGGCGTCGTTCCACGAGGGGATGAAACTGCGCACGTCCTTGACCGGCCCATGCACGGCCCGGCCTTCGGAACGCTTGCCGCCCGTGGCGGCGATATGCGCGGCGAGGTCGAACTTCTCATTGGCCCCCAGCACCAGGTCCACCCCGGGGATCGCCGCGATCTCCTCCGGCTTCAACTGGGCGTAGCAGCCCACCACGGCCACGAAGGCGTCGGGATCGTTCCGTTGGAAACGACGCACCCACTGCCGGCATTCGCGATCGGCGTTCTCGGTGACGCTGCACGTGTTGAGCACGAACACGTCCGGACGGTCCTCGGGCCGTACCAACGCATAGCCCGCCTCCTCCATACTGCGCGCCAGCGTGCTGGTCTCGGCGAAGTTGAGCTTGCAGCCCAAGGTGTGGAAGGCGACCGTACGGGGGGAGCTCATGGGGCCCGTGCGCCTGGGAGCCCAAGCCCCCACGACGGGCCGCGAAGGTACGCGCCCGCTGCGGGCCACCGGGAGAACCACGCCGCCCCGGCTTTCCGTGCGCGTTCGGCACCCTGGAAGCTATCCCAAGAACACCCCTTGGGCTGCGCGCGGGTCTCTTGCGCCCATGCTTCGTTGTCCAAGGCCTTGCAGCGCCATCGGCCATGCTCGGTTCTCACGCCTCGCCGGAACGCGAGATACCTTTCGCTCGCTTCCAAAAGCATCTTTGAGATAGCCTCTGGTGGCAACCCTTCCCGGCAGGCGCCGTCTATGACCTGCATCCGAACCGCATGGGCACCCTTCGCGCACCCTCCGGCAACCGCAGCCAGCTGATCCTCACCGGTGGCGTGCTTTGCGCCGTCCTTTCCGCAGCGTCCTTCCTGCTGGCGTTCGCGATCCTCTGATCCCGGCGCCTACCTTGGCGCCCATGCGCCTTTCCTTCCTGGCCGTCTTCCTGGCGGTCGCCGCAGCCACGCTTGGCCAGCCCTGGCCGCGCAGCGTGCTGTGGCGCATCACCGGACCGGGTGTCGCAGGCCCCGCCTATGTGCTGGGCACCCTGCACAGCCGCGATGCACGTGCTTACCAGGGGAACGACAGCGTGTGGAGCGCGCTGGATGCCTGCGCCGAGGTGGTGGGTGAACTGGACGACCAGGCGTTGGCGCAGGGTGGGCTGGCCATGCTGAGCGCCATGCAGATGCCCGATGGCGGCACGCTGGCCGACCTGTACCGCCGCAAGGACCTGGACCGGGTGCGCAACGCCCTGCGCGAACACCTCGGCCTCATGGCCCTGGCCAGCGACCGCATGAAGCCCTTCTGGTCCATGGCCCTGCTCACCGAAACGCTGATGGGGAAGGACAGTGCCCGGGTGCTCGATGAGGCCGTGCAGTTGCGGGCACGCGCCGCCGGCAAACCGGTGAGCGGCCTGGAGACCTTCGCCGAGCAACTGGCGGCCATCGATGCCATACCGCTGCAGGACCAGGCCGCCATGCTGCTGGAGATGGTGCGCAAGGACCTGTACCGGGGTGAGATGGAGCGCATGATGGAGGCGTATGCGCGGCAGGACATGGAGGCCCTGCTCGCCGTGGTGCGGGAGGGCGGCATGCCCAGTTCCATGGACGCGGCGCTGTTGTCCGAACGCAACGCGCGCATGGCCGTGCGCATGGGTGAGCGGCTGCGCGCGGGATGCAGCTGCTTCTTCGCCGTGGGCGCGGCCCACCTGCCGGGCGATGGGGGCGTGCTCGAACGCCTGCGGGCCCAGGGCTTCGTGCTGGCCCCGGTGGCCGTGGAGGGCCCCTGAACAGCGCCTCAAGGTGCGCGCAAGGCCACTTCGCACACGATGGCGCGGTGGTCGCTGAGCTCCTCGGGCAGGGTGCGGAAGTTCCACGCCACGAACGCGGGCCCGTGCATGATGTGGTCGATGCGGAATCTGGGGAACACGCCGATGTAGGTCGATCCCGTGCCCCGCCCGCTCTCCACGAACGCATCGGTGAGCCGCCGGGTGAGCAACCCGTAGCCGTAGCTCATGGGTGTGTCGTTCAGGTCGCCGCAGTACAGCACGGGATGCGGGCTGCCGTCCATGTGCGCCGTGATCATGCGCGCCTCCCTGGCGCGGCGCAGGAAGGCGTTGCGCAACAGCCCCGCGATGCGCATACCGCCGGAACGCAGGCTGTCCGTGTCCGCCGTGCGGTCCAACTCCTCCATGAACCGGTATTCGGTGTCCCCGAAACGCACGCTGGCCAGGTGCGCGTTGTACACCCGCACCGTATCGCCCCCCACCCGGAGGTCCGTCCAGATGCACAGGTTGTTGAGGTCGTCGGGGAACTCCAGGGTGCCCCTGCCCACGATGGGCAGTGTGCTGAAGGTGGCGATGCCGAAGTGATGGCCGCGACGCGTGTGCGCCGTGTAGCTGTCGTGGCAGGTCTTGTAGCCCAGATGCCGCAGCAGCGTGTCCTTGGTGTTGAAGAACCCCTGGTCCTCGGCCAGGAAGAACTCCTGTAGGCAGAGCACGTCGGCGCCTTCGAAGGCGATGAGGTCGAGGATCTCGTTGCGCGTGCGGGTGTTGCCGCTCCAGTTGTAGAGGTCGAAGAGCCGCACGTTGTAGGACATCACCTTCAGGTGCGGTTCCCCCGCCTCCTTGGGCGCGTGCGACCGGCCGAAGAGCTGCACGTGGTCGCCCAGGTGGCCGGCACCAAGGGCCACGGCGGCCAGGCTCACCAACGCCCGCTTCGGCCGGAACAGGAGCCACCAGATCATGAAGAACAGGTGCACCGGCAGCATGAAGGGGTAGGCCATGCCCAGGAAGGCCAGCGGCCATGCCCGGTCGGGCGGCACGCGCACGGCCACATAGGCCAGCAGGAGCAGCAGCACCGCCAGCAGGTTGGCCCACCACAGGGGGCGGTGCCAGGGTCCGGGCCGCGGGCGGCGCGGTGCCTCAGTCATGGCTGGCCTTGAACAGGAAGTCCTTCTCCTCCTTGCTGAGGCTGTCGTAGCCGCTGCGGCTGATCTTGTCGAGGATGGCGTCCACCCGCGCCTGCTTGTCGCGCTTGTGCGTGGGCACCTCGTCGGCCATCACGGCCACACGACCGCGATGGGCCACCTTCAGCCGCCGTGCCTTGCGCCCGCTCAGCAGGTCCCACGCCCCTTCGAACAGGCCGATGAAGGCCACGGACATGTCGCGCCCGCGCTTCAACTGCACGGCCGTGAGGTAGCCCAGCAGCGCCCCGCCCAGGTGCGCGATGTGCCCGCCGCTGTTGCTGCCCTGGCGGATGCTGATCAGGTCGATGGCCACGTAGATCAGCGCGATCCACTTCAGGCGCACCGCACCGAAGAGCAGCAGATGCACCACCATGTCCGGCCGGTAGGCCGCGATGCCGATGAACACGCCCATCACCGCGGCCGAGGCACCCAGGATGGTGCTGCCCGCCGCAAAACGCTGGAACGGCGGGAACAGGTTGTAGGCCAGCACATACAGCGCCAGCCCGAACAGGCCGCCCAGCAGGTAGTTGCCCACCAGCCGTCGTGGACCCAGCAGGTCCTCGAACAGGCGCCCGCTGAACCAAAGCATCAGCAGGTTGAAGAGGATGTGGAACACCGCCTCGTGCGTGAACATGTAGGTCATCACCGTCCATGGCCGCAGGGCGAGCGTGGGCAGATGGCTGGTGGCCATGAACCATTGCAGCAGGTCGGGCTCCTTCAGCCCGAGCAGGAAAAGCACCAGCCCCACCGCATGGTAGAGCAGGAACACCCCGAGGTTGATGAGGATGAGCCGAACGGTGGCGCCCCCGGTGCGCCAGTGCATGCTCACATCGTCACGGATGCCCATCGCGGCCTTTGGCTATGTGGGGGTCCGGATGCAAAGTTCGGGCCCTTCCGTCGCCGACGGAAAGGTATTCCACGCAGGACATCCGCGGACACCGACGCATGGTGTTCAGATCAGCCGGTGCCGGCGCCAGTGGCGCAACAACAGGAAGCCGAAGATCATGCCGCCCAGGTGGGCGAAGTGCGCCACGTTGTCGCCGGGGCTCTGCTTGAGGCCCATGAACAGCTCCACCAGGCCGTAGATCACCACGAAGTACTTGGCCTTGATGGGGATCGGCAGCAGCAGCAGGAAGATCTCCTGTTCGGGGAAGAGCATGCCGAAGGCGAGCAGGATGCCGAACACCGCACCCGAGGCGCCGATGATGGTGCCCAAGTGGTCGCGGAACACCTGCACCACGGCCTGCTGGGGCGCCCCGTGGGTGGCCAGGACATTGTTCAGGGCCTGGTCGGCCTCGGCCAGCGTGGGTGCCGCCACCGCATCGCGCACCTCCCGCACATCCACGCCGTACGAGGCCAGCACCGCCTCATCGCGCCGCACCTCGTAGGCGTTCACCCCCGTGTGCAGCGCGGCGGCCCCCAGCCCGCAGGCCAGGTAGTACACCAGGAAGCGCTTGGAGCCCAGCAGCCGCTCCACCGGACCGCCGAACATGAACAGGCCGAACATGTTGGTGAACAGGTGCCCCACATCCCCGTGCATGAACAGGTGCGAGATCACCTGCCAGGGCCGGAAGAGGGGCGACCCCACGTAGTACATGCCCAGGGTGGCGTCCAGCGCGTTGCGCCCCAGTTCATCCTCGGGGAAACTGAACTTGGCCAGGAAGAAGAGCCCGTTGATGATGAGCAGGTTCTTCACCACGGGGGGCAGCAGCAGGTTCGTGTTCATCCGCGTTCGAAGCGTTCGGCGAGCTCGTCGTGCCCGAAGGTGATGAGGGTGGGTTTGCCGCCGGGTGTCCAGTAGGGCATTTCGCAGGCGAACAGCCGGTCGATGAGGTCGCGCAGATGCTCGGGAGAGGGTGCCTCCTGGCTGCGTGCCGCCAGGCTCCGGGCCATGCTGCGTGCGATGGCCGCGTGGCGTTCCGTCTTCAGCGTGGCGCGCTCGTCGTGCAGCTGTGCGATCAGCGTGTCCAGCAGTTCCGCCGGGTCGTCGTTCATGCTCTCGGTGGGCAGTCCGCGCACGGTGACGGTGCGGCCCCCGAACACCTCCAGGTCGAGGCCCAGGGCCCGCAGCTCGGGTAAAAGGCCGCTCACCAGGGCGAAGTCCTGCGGCGCCAGCTCGATGTTGCGCGGGAAGAGCTCGGCCTGGCTGGGGCCGCTGCCCTGTTCCAGCCGCTTGAGGGTCCGTTCGTAGCCGATGCGCTCCAGGGCCCTGCGCCGGTCCACCACCACCAACCCGTTGCGCAGCGGCGACACGATGTAACCGCCTTTCACCAGGAACACGGGCCGGGGCCCGTGGTCGCCATCGTCATCGCCCATGGGGAACACCTGCGGCAACACCGCCTGCGTGCCGCCATCCAACGGGGTCGGTGCGGCGGGCTGGTCGCTCCGCAGGTCGAAGAGCTGCTGCCAGCCGCTGGGGTCGGGCCGCAGGCCCAGGTCCTGCGGCCGCCAGTCGGGGGCCTTCACCACCGGGGCCACCGTCGGCACGCTGGGCATGCCCGCAAAGGCCGTCATGATGGCCGGCTCGGGCTCGAAGTCCAGGCTCGGCGCGATGTTGAACCGCCCCAGCGCCCGCCGCAACGCCGCATGCACCACGGCGTACACGCTGCGGTCGTCGCGGAACTTGATCTCGGTCTTGGTGGGGTGGATGTTGATGTCGATCTGCCCGGGATCCAGCTCCAGGAACAGGAACCACGCCGGGTGATGGTCCCGCGGCACGAGCTCGTCGTAGGCTGCCCGCACGGCGTGCTCCAGGTAGCTGCTGCGGATGAACCGGCGGTTGACGAAGAAGTACTGCTCACCCCGCGTGCGCCGCGCGAATTCGGGCTTGCCGATGAAGCCGGTGACGCTCAGGTGGCCGGTGGCCTCCTCCACGGGCACCAGCCGCTCGTCGTAGCGGCGACCGAGCAGATGCACCACCCGCTGACGCAACGCGGCGCCCGGCGCGGTGTCCGGTGTGCCCGCCGGCATGTGGAACAGGTCCTGCTCGTTGTGCCGCACCTGGAAGCCGATGCCCGGATGGGCCAGGGCCACCCGCTGGAACTCCTCCAGCGCATGCTTGAGCTCCACGGCATCGCTCTTCAGGAACTGGCGCCGGGCGGGGATGTTGTAGAACAGGTTGCGCACCAGCACGGTGGTGCCCGCCGCCATGGCCACCGGCTCCTGGGCCCGCACCCGGCCGCCCTCCATCGCCACCCGTGTGCCGAGCTCGGCATCGGCCGGACGCGTGCGCAGCTCCACCTGGGCCACCGCAGCGATGCTCGCCAGGGCCTCCCCGCGGAAACCCTTGGTGCGCAACGTCTGCAGGTCGTCGGCCGTGCGGATCTTGCTGGTGGCGTGGCGCTCGAAGCACAGCCGTGCATCGTCCGGGCCCATGCCCCGGCCATCGTCGGTGACCTGCACCAGGGTGCGCCCCGCATCACGCAGCACCAGGGTGATGTGCCCAGCGCCGGCATCCACGCTGTTCTCCAGCAGTTCCTTGACCACGCTCGCCGGGCGCTGCACCACCTCGCCGGCCGCGATCTGGTTGGCCACATGGTCGGGCAGCAGGCGGATCACGGGCTCCATCGGTGCGGTGCGGGCAAGCGGCCAAAGGTAGTCCGTGACCCGGGCGACGCGCGGCCTCCGCCGCAGGCAGCCGCCATCCCCGCGCCGGTGTTGATAACCGCGCCGCCCGCCCGCCTGTGGCCCGCACCCCGCGCGGGTAGCTTTGACCGCTCATGGCGAAGCTCCTGCAACGCGTGCTCCTGGCCACCGCCGCCGTGCTGGCCCTGGGCGGCGGACCACCGCCCGAACGCCGGGCCCCGGCCTTCCTGGAGGAGGGCGTGGAATGGGCCGACAGCGTGCTGGCCACCCTCGGCCCGCGCGAACGCATCGCCCAGCTGATGATGGTGGCGGCGTACAGCAACAGGGACGCCCGCCACGTGGCCGAGGTGGATGCCCTGGTGCACGACCATGGGGTGGGGGGGCTCATCTTCTTCCAGGGCGGACCGGTGCGCCAGGCCCGCCTCACCAACCGCTGGCAGGCCGCCGCCCGCGTGCCCCTGCTGGTGGGCATGGACCTGGAGTGGGGCCTGGCCATGCGCCTGGACAGCACCATGCGCTTCCCCAAGCAGATGACCCTCGGGGCGATGCGCGAAGACGCGGCCATCACCGCCATGGGCCGCGAGATCGCACGCCAGATGAAGCGCCTCGGCGTGCAGGTGAGCTTCAGCCCCGTGGCCGATGTGAACAACAACCCCGCCAACCCGGTGATCAACGACCGCAGTTTCGGGGAGGACCGCGAGCTGGTGGCCCGCAAGGCCGTGGCCTACATGCGTGGCCTGCAGGACGCCGGCGTCATCGCCACCGCCAAGCACTTCCCCGGCCACGGCGACACCGACACCGACAGCCACCACGCCCTGCCCTTGATCGCCCATTCGCGCGGACGGCTGGATTCCCTGGAGCTCTACCCCTTCCAACGGCTCATGGACGAAGGCCTCAGCGCCATCATGGTCGCCCACCTGGAAGTGCCCGCTCTGGACAGCACCCCCGGCCTGCCCAGCACCCTCAGCCGGCCGGTGGTGAACCAGCTGCTGGAGCGTGAGCTCGGCTTCCAGGGCCTGGTGTTCACCGATGCCCTCAACATGAAGGGCGTGGCCAACGCCGACCGGCCGGGCGAGATCGAACTGCGCGCGCTGCTGGCCGGCAACGATGTGCTGCTCTTCCCCCAGGACCCGGTGAAGGCCATCGACCGCATCCAGCAGGCCGTGGACAGCGGCCTGGTGCCGCGTGAGCTCATCGACCACAAATGCCGCAAGGTGCTGCGCGCCAAACACTGGGCCGGCCTGGACACCCGGCCCGTGGTGCGCACCGAAGGCCTGGCCGACGACCTCAACACGGCCGAGGCCCGCATGCTGCGGCGTGCGCTCTACGCCCAGGCCATCACCGCCCTGCGCTCCCGCAACAGCCTGCTGCCCATCGCCGACCCGGGATCGCTGCGCATCGCGGCCCTGGCCTTCGGCGATACCGCCGGCAACGGCTTCCACCGCCTGCTCGCACGCCATGCCCGCATCACCAGCATCGGCGTGCCCAAGGACCTGCACCGCGACAGCCTCGCCCCGTTGCTGCGCCGCCTGGAAGGCCACGACCTGGTGATCGCCTCAGTGCATCGCACCAGCTTCCGGGTGGACAAGGACTTCGGTGCCCCCGACCGCGTGTTCGAGGTCCTTCAGCAGGTGCAGCGCCACCACCGCACCGTGCTCACCTGGTTCGGCAATCCCTACCGGCTCACCCGGGCCTACGGGGGCAGCGACCTCGATGGACTGCTGGTGGGCTACGAGGACGACCCCGACGTGCACGACCTCTGCGCCCAGGCCCTGTTCGGTGCGCGGCCCGTCGCCGGCATCCTGCCCGTGACCGCCTCGGCCCAGTTCGAGGCGGGTGACGGTTTGCGGTGGGAGGCCCTGCCCGGCCGCACCGCCTACCTGCTGCCCGAGGAGGCGGGCCTGCGCACCGCCGACCTGGCCCGCATCGACGCCATCGTGCAGGAGGGCATCGCCGCCAAGGCCTACCCCGGCGCCCAGGTGTTGGTGGCCGTGAACGGCCGTGTGGTGTGGGACAAGGCCTACGGCAAACCCACCTACGACGCGAAAAGGAACGTCCGGACCGATGACCTCTACGACCTGGCCAGCATCACCAAGGTGGCCGCCACCACCCTGGCCGTGATGCGGCTCGTGGACGAGGGCCGCGTCGACCTGGACCGCGATCTGGGCACCTACCTGCCCGAGCTGAACGGTACCCACGAGGCCCATGCCCGCATCGGCCTGCGCGATGTGCTCACCCACCAGGCGGGACTGCGCGACTGGGTGCCCTTCCACCACCGGCTGCTCGATGGCAAGGCGCCGCGCCCCGGCGTGGTGGCCGAGAAGGCCGACAGCCTCCACACCCTGCGTGTGGCCGAACGCACGTACATCAGCGCCACCTACCGGGACAGCCTCGCCCAATGGCTGCTGAACACCCCCGTGAACACGGCGAAGGAGTACAAGTACAGCGACCTGGGACTGCTGCTGATGCAACGGGTGGTGGAGCGCGTGTCCGGCACGCCCCTGGACCGGTACGTGGACTCGGTGTTCTACCGCCCCATGGGGCTCGACCGCTTGGGCTACATACCCTTGCAGCGCGTGCCACGCCGCCGCATCGCGCCCACGGAGTACGATGCCGAACTGCGCCGCCAGCAGGTGTGGGGCGATGTGCACGACCCCACGGCCGCGCTGCTGGGCGGGGTGGCCGGCCACGCCGGGTTGTTCGGCAATGCCGAGGACCTGTTCGCGGTGTTCCAGATGCTCCTTGACAAGGGCGTGTACAACGGTCGCCGCTACCTCAGCGAGGCGGTGGTGGCCGAGTTCACCCGTTGCCAGTTCTGCGAACCCGACCCACACACCGGCGAGAACCGCCGCGGTCTGGGTTTCGACAAGCCGGTGCGCGGCCAGGGCGGCCCCACATGCAGTTGCGTGAGCTACGCCAGCTTCGGCCACACGGGCTTCACGGGCACCATGGCCTGGGCCGACCCCGAGCAGCGTGTGGTGTACATCTTCCTCAGCAACCGCGTGTACCCCACGGCCGCCAACAAGGCGCTCACGGGTCTCAACATCCGCACCCGCATCCAGGAGGTGGTGCACGAGGCGGTGGCCGCACGCTCCCGCTGAACCTCAACCCACGATCCGCCCGTCGTCCATCACGATGTTGCGGTCCGTGCGCGCCGCGAAGTCGGGGTCGTGCGTCACGATCAGCAGGCTGCGCCGGTGCTCCGCGGCGATGCGCTGGAAGATGCCGAACACGGTGTCCGCGTTCCGCTTGTCCAGGTTGCCCGTGGGCTCGTCGCCCATGATGATCAGCGGATCGTTGATCAGGGCGCGGGCGATGGCCACCCGCTGCTTCTGGCCACCGCTCAATTGGTTGGCCATCTTCAACGCCTGGTCGGCCATGTCCAGCTCGCGCAGCCGCTCCATGGCATCGGCCTCCACTTCGGCCGCGTCCTTGCGCCCCAGCTTCAACCCGGGCAGCATCACGTTGCGCAGCACGCTGAACTCCGGCAGCAGGTAATGGAACTGGAACACGAAACCGATCTTTTCGTTGCGGATCGCGGCGAGCCTTTCCCCGTCCAGCCCGTGCGTGCGCTCGTCGTCGATCACCACGTCGCCCTGGTAATCGGTGTCCATGGTGCTGAGGATGTACAGCAGCGTGCTCTTGCCGCAACCGCTCTTGCCGGTGATGCTCACGAATTCGCCGCGTGCCACGCTGAACGCGACGTCCTTCAGCACCTGCACGGTCACGGGGTCGTGGAAGGACTTGTTCACCTTCTCCACCGCGAGGATGTCCCTGGCCGTGCTCATTTCCCACGGATGATCTCCACCGGGTCCACCCGCGAGGCCTTGCGCGCGGGGAACCAGCCGGCCACCCAGGTGGTGAGCAGCGCGAAGCTCACGGCGATGATGAAGTACCGGGGCGAGTGGTCCACCGGGAAGGTGGTGATGGTGGGCAACGCCGCCGTGTTGAACGGCAGATGGTCGATCAGCACCTGCAGGACGAGCCCCGCCACCAAGCCCGCGAGCCCGCCCACCAGGCCGATGATCATGCTCAGCGACAGGAAGATCCGCCGCACGTCGGCGCCGTTGAAGCCCGTGGCCTTCAGGATGGCGATGGTGTCGAGCTTCTCGTAGATCATCATGTTCAGGATGTTGTAAATGCCGAAGCCGGCCACGATGAGCAGCACCACGCCCACGGCGTAGCTGATGATGGTGCGCACCGTGGTGCCGGTCTCGAACTGCGCGTTGGCCGTCTGGATGTCCACGGCGTCCACTTTGAAGCGGGCGGCGAGCTCACGGGCCATGGCCGGCGCGGACGCGAGGTCATGCAGCTTCAGGTTGATGTCGGTGTAATAGCCCGCCGGCCGTGCCAACAGCTTCTGCACGGTCCGGATGTTGGCGTAGCACTGCACCTTGTCGTACTCGGCGATGCCGCTCTGGAAGATGCCCACCACGCGCAGCATGGCGCGGTCGCCGGTGGCGGTGGTCACCTGCACTGTCTCCCCGAGGTCGGCCGCCATCATGTCCGCCAGGCCCTTGCCCAGCACGACGGTGTTGCTGCCGGTGGCCAGGTCCTGCGGATCGCCCCGCGTCAGATGGTCCCCGAACCGGTAATGGCGGATCTCCTGCGCCACATCGATGCCGCTCACCTGCCCGTTGAGGTCCACCGTGCCCACGTTGAAGAACACCTGCGCCACGAGCCGGGGCGATACCGCCAGCACCCGCGGGTCGCGCTCCATGGCCCGCATGATGGCCTCCCCGTTGCGCAGCCGGGGCAGGTCGTCCTTGGGCTTCACCGAACGCACGAAGTGGTGCGCCGGCGGCGTGCCCGCCACGCGTTGACCGTCCTGCTCCACGGCGATGGGCTGCCGCGGCGTGGCCTGAAGTTCGTTGTACAGCCGGATGTGCGCGGTGCGGTTCAGGATCAGCCCGTCCAGCAGGTCGTTCAGGCCGTTCATGAACCCGAGCAGGGCCACGAACATGGTGATGCTGAACATCACGCCCACGGCGGCCACGATGCTCTGGCGGAGCTTGGCACGCAACAGGGTGACGGCGATGGAGAGCAGGAGCTTCATGCCGCACTACGGCTTCACCAGCTCCGTGCCGGCGGTGATGCCGTCGAGCACCTCCACCTTCTCCAGGTCGCGCGCGCCGGTGGTCACGTGCACCCGGTGGCCATCCCCGGTCTGCACCGAATCGCCGGGCAACAGATAGGCCGCCGGAATGGTGAGGGCGTTCTCCCGGGTGCGCAGCACGATGTTGGCCTCGGCGGTGATGTTGGGGAAGAGCTTCGCCGGTGGGGTCTTGAAGTGCGCTTCCACACGGAAGGTGCGCGAACGCGGTTCCATCAGGGGGATGACGCGGGTGACGGTGGCCTCGAGCACGGTGTCCTCGTGGCTGTCCAGGGTGAGCACCACGCGCTGGCCGGGCTCCACCAAGCGGATGTCGCGTTCGTCCACGTCCAGCTCCAGGTACAGTTCCGTGGCGCTGCCCACCACGGCGATGGGACGCTGCGGCGTGGCCAGTTCGCCCGGCTCCACCAGCAGGTCGTACACCACTCCGTCGATCAGGCTGCGCGGCGTGCGGTCGTCGTTGCCGGCGGTGCTGATCGCGGCGTTGTTCCGCGCCACCTCCAACTCGGTGCGCAGGCGGTCGCGCGCTTCCTGCAGGGCCTTCACGGCGCGGTTCAGCCCGGCCTTGCTCGTGCTGTACGCCAGCTCGCGCTGGTCCAGCTCGTTGCGACTGCCGATACCCTGCGCCCACAAGGCCTGCTGGCGCGCGTGGTTGGTGCTGTCCACCCGGTAGCGGTCCCGCACCTGCGCCTCGGCCTCGCGCAATTGGACGATCACCGGACCGCTGTCCGAGGCGTTCCGCTCCAACAGCTGCACCTGTGCCGCGCTGATGCGCGCACCGGCACCGGCCGTACGGTCGTCGATCCGCAGCAGCGGTGTGCCCGCGGCCACCGTATCGCCTTCCTTGACCAGCAGCGCCAGCACCGTGCCGGTCACCGTGGGGTACACCTGGTATTGGCCGGCGGCCTTCACCACGCCGCTCGCGTAGATGCTCTCGGTGATCGGGCCCACGACAGGCCGGGTGGTCTCCTGCCCGCGGCCGCAGCCCATGGCCAGGAGCACAAGACATGGGAGGAGGTATGTGGCACGCACGGCCCAAAGCTATGTGCTGCCCCAAAGACCGTTCGGCCGTGTTCCGGGCAGCACCAGGACCAGGGAACGGACCGGCCAGGAAAGAAGGCCGGGATGCGCAGTGGCGATCAGGCGTGCGGTGTGGCTTCGGCCGCGGAACACACCGCGCCGGGTCCGGTTCACCGGCGCAGCCCGAGCGCCCGCAGCAGCCTGCCGGCCCTTTCCCTGGCCTTGAAGAGCAGGAAGCGCCCCCACGGCTGCACGTTCATGAAGTAGCGCTCGTCACGGCCCAGCAGCTCGGTGCCCAGGGTGAACTGCGCCATCGCCTCGGAGACGGCGACCACGCCGCGACCCACCGCGCGCTCCCGCAGGATGCCACGCTCCAGCAGCACCGTGCGGAAACGCGCGAAGCTGGTCCAGTAGCGGGCGGGCTTGCGGAAGCGGATGGCCTCGGTGCTGCGCTCGACCCCCTGCGCCACGATGGTCATGGGCACCCGCAGCTCCCGCCGGTAGCGCACGGGCAGCAGGGTCTCGATGTGGTGGTTGAAGGTGCACCAATGGAAGTCGGCCCCCAGGAAGACCAGCTTGCCGCCTTCACGTTTGAGGAGGTCGAACATCGAACCGGCGCCGAAGGGATGCACCGGCGGATGCATGAACAGGTCCGCCTTGGGTCCCTGCACGGCCGCACTGTGCGTGGGGTGGGGGATGCGCCGCACGCCGGGCAGCTGCCGGAAGTGTTCGGTGAGGGCGCCCGCCTCCCCCGGAGTGCGCTCCACGTCGAACCGCCCGGTGTCCAGGGTGCGGGTGGACAGGGTGAGCATCATCAGGGTGCCCTGCGGGCCGATGGCTTCGCGCAGCACGGCGATCAGCGCGTCGAAGAGCGCCCCGCGCACACGCATCAGCTCCGGCGCGGGCCGGCCGAAGCGCAGCAGGTCGGTGTGCAGGAACAGCAGGTCGCCCGGCCGCACCCCCAGGTCGTGCAGGGCGTGCAGCAGGTCGCCCGCCGTGGTGCGTTGGGCACCGTTGGCGAAGAGCACCTGGTCCTCCGCGATCGCCATGGGTCAGCCCGGCATCCGCCGCATCACGAGGTGGTCCGGCACGAAGCCCAGGGAGGTCCAGAAGCGGCGGGCGGCCTCGTTGTTCACCAGCACCTCCAGCTCCTGGTGCCGCAGGTCCCGCTCGGCGAACCAGGCGGCGAGAGCCTCGTAAAGCCGGTGGCCGAGGCCGGCCCCGCGCGCGGCCGGGTCCACGTACAGGTGGGTCACCGCGCCCGAACGGATGCCCCCCAGGTGCGCGGGACCCACCCGGATGCTGCCGGCGGCGAAGCCCACGGGTCGGGGCCTGGCGTCCGGACCGTCCGCCGGCTGGGGCGTCGCCCAGGCCACCTGGATGGTGTGGAGCTTGCCCAGCATGGGCAGCAGCGCCTTCAACCACAGGCCGGCACCGTCGGGCGCCAACGGCACCATGAGCCCCAGGCCGTCCATGTGGCCGTACATGGCGGTGAACAACGCTTCCACGGCCCGCAGGTCCTCCGGCGCCGCATCACGATCCAGGGCGCGGACCTCGGTCACGCGGCAAGGGCTTGGGCGAAGGCGGAGGCCAGCCCCTTCACCGTGGTGATCCGCTCCGGCTCGATCGCCTCGAAGTCGAGCTCCACGCCCAAGGCCTGTTCAAGCCCGCCGATCAGTTCCATCAGGGCGAAGGAGTCGAGCACACCGCTCTGGGTGAGGCTCATGCCGTCGCCCACATCCGCCTGGGTGAGGCCCATTTCCGCGAGCCGGGGCGCCAGTGCGGCACGGACCCGCTCGCGCAGGGTGACTTCGTTGAGGGACATGGGGCCGAAGTTATCGGTCGGCGGGGCTCGCAGGATGTTCGAGCCGGGCGCGCAGGGCCCGCAGGTCGGCCTTGCCGCTGGTGGTGTACGGGATGTCGTCGGTGAAGTGCAGCCGCGCCGGCACCATGTAGTCCGGCAGCCGTGCGGCGCAGGCCTCCAGGATGGTCCCGCCCTGGGCCTGCATGGCCGCGGGAAGGAAGGCCTCGATGCCTTGGGCGATGCCGTCGCGCACCGGGTGGGCCAGGGCGTAGGCGAACGCCGCACCGCTCACCGCCTTGAGCACCTGATTCACCTCCTGCAGCTCGATGCGATGCCCGCGCACCTTCACCTGGTCGTCCAGCCTGCTGATGAAGAAGAGGTCGCCGTCGGCATCGCGCTGCACCAGGTCGCCGGTGCGGTAGTACCGCGCACCATCGTGCGTCACGAACGCTGCCTCGGTCCGCGCGTCGTCCTTCCAATAGCCGGCGGCCAGTTGCGGACCGCCCAGCCACAGCTCGCCCTCGTCGGCATCGCGACCCTCGGCGCCCACCACCCGGATGCGCGCCGTGGGGAAGGGGCGGCCGATGCTGAGGATGCCCAGCCGCTGCTTGGGCGCTGCGGCGTTCAGCACGTGGCCCGTGATGGCGATGGTGGCCTCGGTGGGGCCGTAGAGGTTCTCCACCCGGCCGTTGGGGGTGGCCGCGGCCCACTTCACGGCCAGGTCGGCCGGCAGCGGCTCGCCGCAGAAGGCGCTCACCCGCAGGCCGGGGAAGGCGCCGGGCTTCAGCAAGCGCATGCGGTCCATCAGCACCGCCGCGCTGGGCACGCTGAACCACTGGGTGATGCCGTGCTCGCGGATGAACCGCGCCGGCGCCATCAGCTGGTCCTGCGGCAGCACGTACAACGCGGCCCCGGCGGCCCAGCACAGGAACAGGTCGTGCACGCTGAGGTCGAAGGTGAGCTCGAAGGTCTGGGAGAAGCGGTCGTCGGGTCCCGGTGCAAAGCGTTCCAGCAGGTGCTCCACGTAGGCCACCACGTTGGCCTGCCGGATGGGCACCCCTTTGGGCACGCCGGTGCTGCCGGAGGTGAACAGCATGTAGGCCACGTCCCCGGCCACCGGTCCGGTGCTGGTGCCGGTGCCCGCATCCGCCAGGGCCACCGTGCAACCCGCGGGGCACCGTGCGGCCAGTTCGTGCGCTCCTGGGGCGCGTGCCGGGTCGGCCACGATCAGGTCCAGGTCGGCCAGCCCGGCGATGGTGGCCAGGCGCTCCACCGGCAGTTGCGGGTTCAGCGGCACGTAGGCCTTGCCGGCGTGGAGGATGCCCAGCACCCCCGCATAGGCCCCGAGGCTGCGCTGGGCGTACAGGCCCACGAAAGGTCCCTGCACGCCCTTGTCGCGCACGGCCCGGCTCACGGCCAGGGCCCGCAGGGCCAGCTCGTCGTAGGTCCAGGCCCGGCCGTCCACATGCAGCGCCACCGCCCCGGGTGCCCGGCGCCAGGAACGCTCGAAATAGGACCACAACGGGCCGACAACGGTCGTGGGGGCGCTCACTGCTTCTTCCTGAAGGCCCCCGACTTCCAGGCTTGCAGGAACTGCGCCCAGGCGATGGGGTTGAAGAGGTTCACCGTGGGCATGCCGCCCTGCTGGTACAGCCGCGTGCGGTCCATGGCCATCTGGTAGCCGAAGCTCTCGTACGCGTCAGGCGGCAGGTTCTCCATACGCTGCAGCATCTCGGCCGCGCTCAGGTTGCGCATGGCCAGCTGGTAGTCGTCATCGGCCAGCCGCAGGTTCAGGAAGGCATCACGGAACTGCTCGCGGCTCGGCCACGGGTACACGTTGGCCTGCCCCAGCAGGATGGTGTCGGCCGTCAGCTGGTGGATCATGCTGTACTTGCTCTCCTCCAGGTCCGTCGGGATCACGAACTGCGACCGCTTGAAGCCCACGGCCGAGAAGATCACCGTGTCGCCCTCGGCCGCCACGAACGAGAAGTAGCCGTACACGTCGCTGATGGTGCCCCGGTAGCTGTGCTTGATCAGGATGTTGGTGAAGGGCACCGGCAGCAGGCTGTCACCGCTCACCACCACACCGCTGAACTGGACCAGGTCACGTTCCGGGGAGGCCACCTGGGCCCTGACCTCCAAGAGGCCCAGCAGGGCCCCGAGCAACAAGCATGTCCGCATCGCGCCAAAGGTAGTTTCCACCGGGGCCGGCTTCCCAAGGACCTTGCCATACGGACGCCGACCGCCTTACCTTGAGGCCATGCGACCGTTGTTCCTGGCCTTCGCCCTTTCCTTCCTCAGCGTTGCCGGAGCCCACCACGTCGAGGGCGAGGATGTCATGCACGTCCGCCTTCCGCAGGGCGCCACCGGCATGCTTGTGCTGCAGGACGGTGGTGGTCGTGTGGTGCGCGAGGTGGGACGCGTGGGACCCTCGGCCGTGATGGCGGTTGACCTGGCGGGGCTGCCGGTCGGGGTCTATACCCTGCGGGTGATCGGGGACGACCGGGGGTGGAGCGGCCGCCTGGTCGTGGACCGCTGAACCCCGTCGCAAGCCGTCGTCCCCCGCGCCTTAGCGCTGGAATTGGTGGGTGCTGCGTCGGCGGTTGCCCCGTTCATCGGTCACCTCCACCACCAACGTGCGGGTGCCCGTGCCTTCGCTGTACCGGTCGAAGTGGTGCGTCAGCGTTTTGGCCTTGGGGTCGTACACGAGCAGGATCCATCGGCCATCCAGGGTGGCGTTCCACTTGTCCACACCGCTCAGGTCGTCCTGGACCTTGAAGCGGAAGCCGTCGCGCCCCCGCATGTCCGCCCGCAGGTCGAGCGGTTGCAGGGTGGGGGGCACGGTGTCCACCTGGACGTGGAAGCCGCCGAACGACTTGGTGCGGGCCGATACCCAACCGCCGTTCCACCGGCCGCCCAAGCTGGCGACCCTGCCCTTGCGGTCGTGCCGGACCACCACCGCCTTGGCTTCCAGCGCGGGCGGTACATCGGCCTGCACGGACACCTCGGCCTGCACATGCAACGGCACCAGCTCACTGAGCACCTGGTGGAGGGGTGAAAGGCTTTTGACCGGCGTGTCCGCGCGGCTGTAAACGATGGGTTCATCGTCGTACAAGGCGTTGGCAGGCAGGGTGAAACGAAGGCCCGGCTGCACCAGCACGTTCTCCCGGTCCCAATGGAACATGTTGACGCCGGCGGGCCGCCCCGGCCAGGTGCGGGCCTCCTCGGCCGTGGCTCCCCGCAGGTCGAAACGCAGTTCCGACCGGTTCCCGTTGGCATCCGTCACGGTGATGACGCAGTGGTGCACCCGGCCCGGGGTGGGGACGAAGACCCCCTGGCCCTCGTACAGGATGGAGCGGTCGTTGGGCTGCCGGTAGCACCGGTGGTAGTGCATGTCGTCCGCCCGGAACAAGGCATGGTCCATGTGGGCGTTCACGTAGCGCTGCAGGGCGAAGTCCACTTCGTCCAGGTGGGCGCTGAAGTGGCGCTGGCCGTCCACGTCGAGGGTGATGCTGCGCACCCCGCACACGTTGGATGAACCGTCGTAATGGTCCACGGCATGCACGGCCAACCCGATGGGACCGATGGCAGCGGGCTCGGCACCGGGCCGCAACCGGTAGCCACCGGGACCGACCTCGGCGGCGAACCCCTTGGCCTTGCCGGGATAGGGGCTGTACCGCGCGGTGCTGTCCAAGGCGTAGATCCGCAGGCCATGCACCACGGGTGCGCGGGTGTCCGTAAGCTCCAGGCCGAAGGCCTCGGGGTCCAAGGCGTGCTGGTCGGCCGTTCGGCGTACCTCGTAGTGCAGGTGGGGTGCGGAGCTGCCACCGGTGTTGCCGCTCAGGCCGATCTGGTCCCCGGCCGCCACCTGCAGGTCCACGGCAGGCGGGGTGAGGTCCACGCTATAGTCCTGTGCTTTGTATTGGGCCTCAAGCACTTGTTGGGCCAGAGCCGGGGCCAGGGACCGCAGGTGGCCGTACACCGTGGTCAGTCCGCCCGCGTGGTCCACGTACACGGCGATGCCGTACCCCCAGGGGCTCATCTTCACCCGGCTCACGCGCCCATCGGCCACCACACGCACGGGCAACCCTTCCACGCCGTTGGTCTTCAGGTCCACCCCCGAATGGAAATGGTCCGACCGCAGCTCCATGAAGTTGCCCGAAACCAGCAACGGGATGTCCAGCGGAGCCCGTGGAGTGCCGTTCCAAACTGGTTGTTGAGCAAGGCAAATAAATGAGTTTAATATGCTTATAATCAGAATAATATTCCTCATCTGTTAAAGTTATTTGAAAGTGTCGTGAAGGCCTGGTTCAAACCTACCGGAAGGGTGGCTACTGTGGGCGAACGGGTGGGGTGCCGACATCAACAGACCGGGGTTCAAAGTTTCCTGGGGGGCGAACAAGGTGGGCGGCTATCTTTGACCTCGGACCACGGAAAGTCCTTTTTGGTGCATGAGCGATCTGGTGGAGCGGCTGCGTACGGTGCATGACCGGGTGGCCCAGCTCCTGCGGCAGTACCGCGAACTGCGTGCCCAAGTGGACCGTGTCGGCAGTGCCGAACGGGAGTTGGTGCAGCGCGTCGCCGTGCTGGAGGCCCGGATCGCAGAGCTCGAGAAGGAGAACGAGGTCCTCCGGACCTTCCAAGCCCGCCAAGGGGCCGGGGAGGGTCAGGGTACGAAGCAACGGATCGATGAACTGGTGAATGAGATCGACCATTGCCTGGCCTTGTTGAACGATTGACCCGGACCAGGCAGGGATGACCATGGAAGACCTATCGATCAGGATCGAGATCGCCGGACGGGCATACCCGCTCAACATCCACCCGGACGAGGAGCAGCATATCCGTCAGGCCGCACAGGAGATCAACGAGAGCATGGACCGGTTGCGCAAGCACTACCCCCTCACCGACAAGCAGGACCTGCTGGCCATGGCGGCTTTGGAGGTGAGCGTGCGGGCGTTGAACGGGTCCATGGTCAGGGAGCATGCCCAGGCCTTGGGCGAACTTGACCGCCTCGAGGAACTGCTGCGCCCGGCCACCGGCTGATCCCGCGCTTCGGCCCCCAACTGCGGAGGACGTGGTCCATGTGAACCATAAAAGAACATGGACATGGACATACTGTCATTGATCATCGGCCTGCTGGCCGGCGTGGTGGCCGGCGGCGCGGTCGTCGCCATCCTCCTCAACAGCCTGTTGCGCAAACGGCGCGAAGCCCTGCTGCGCGAGGCCGAGGCCGAGGGCGAGGCCATCAAGAAGGAGAAGCTGGTCCAGGCCAAGGAGAAGTTCCTCCAGCTCAAGGAGGAGCACGAGCGCGACCTGCGCGAACGCGACAAGAAGGCTCAGCAAGGTCAGGAGCGTATCAAGCAGCGCGAACAACAGCTCAGCCGGCAGCAGCAGGACCTCGCCAACAAGGAGAAACAGCTGGACCAGCAGAAACAGGAGCTGACCCAGAAGATGGACGGCCTGAACCGCCGCCGCGAGGAGGTGGACAAGCTGCACCACAAACAGGTGGACCTGCTGGAGAAAGTGGCCAACATGAATGCCGACGAGGCGCGCAAACAGCTGATGGACAGCCTGAAGGATGAGGCCCGTACTGCGGCCATGGCCCACATCAAAGAGGTCCAGGAGGAGGCCCGCCTCAACGCCAACAAGGAGGCCAAGCGCATCGTCATCCAGACCATCCAGCGGGTGGCCACCGAGCATGCCATCGAGAACAGCGTCAGCGTGTTCAACATCGAGAACGACGATGTGAAGGGCCGCATCATCGGTCGCGAGGGCCGCAACATCCGCACCCTGGAGGAGGCCACCGGCGTGGAGGTGATCGTGGACGACACGCCGGGCGCCATCATCCTGAGCTGCTTCGACCCCGTGCGGCGCGAAACGGCGCGGCTGGCCCTGCACCAACTGGTGAAGGATGGCCGCATCCATCCGGCCCGCATCGAGGAGATCGTGGCCAAGACCAGGAAACACCTCGAGGAGGAGATCATCGAGACGGGCAAGCGCACCTGCATCGACCTGGGCATCCACGGGTTGCACAACGAACTGATGCGCATGGTGGGCCGCATGCGCTTCCGCAGCAGCTACGGCCAGAACCTGCTGCAGCACAGCCGCGAAGTGGCCAACCTCAGCGCCATCATGGCCGCCGAGCTCGGCCTCAACCCCAAGACCGCCAAGCGCGCCGGCCTGCTGCACGACATCGGCAAGGTGCCCGACGAGGAACCCGAACTGCCGCACGCCCTGCTGGGCATGAAGCTGGCCGAGAAGTACGGCGAGAAGCCCGACGTGTGCAACGCCATCGGCGCCCACCACGACGAGATCGAAATGACCACCCTGCTCTCGCCCATCGTCCAGGCCTGCGACGCCATCAGCGGCGCCCGCCCCGGCGCCCGGCGCGAGGCCGTGGAGGCGTACATCCAGCGCCTCAAGGACCTGGAAAGCCTGGCCATGAGCTACCAAGGCGTCACCAAGGCCTTCGCCATCCAGGCCGGCCGCGAACTGCGCGTCATGGTGGAGAGCGAACGCATCACCGACGCCCAGTCCGACGAGCTCAGCCTGCTGATCGCCGAGCGCATCCAGAACGAGCTCACCTACCCCGGCCAGGTCAAGATCACCGTGATCCGCGAGAAGCGGAGCGTGGCGGTGGCGAAGTGATCCGATCCCATCCCAGGACCGCCGCCCGCCCCCGCGAATGAGAGCGCCGATACCCATGGAGCAGATCTTCCAATGGGAAGTGCGCACCTGGTCACGTGCCTATCCGTTGTGGCACGAAGCCCTGGAGGCGGTCCATGGCACCGACCGCAAGGCCCTCGCCCTGGGTGAGCGCGATGGCGGCTTGAGCCTCATGCTCGCCCAACATGGCTTCGCCACCGTGTGCAGCGACCTCCGGGGGCCCACGGAGCATGCCCGGTCCATGCACGCCAGGCACGGCTTGCAAGGAATGATCGCATACGAGGGGATCGATACGCTGGCCATCCCGAAGCCCGATGGACAATTCGACGTGGTGGCGTTCAAGAGCATGATCGGCGCCTTGGGCAGCAAGGAGCGCCAGGCCAAGGCCCTCGATGAGATGCACCGGGTCCTCAAACCCGGCGGGATCCTGCTTTTCGCGGAGAACCTCTCCGGCACGGCACTGCACCGCTGGTTGCGCAAGCGGTTCGTCGCCTGGGACCATTACTGGCGCTATCTGCACGCGGCCGGGGACATGGACCTGTTCCATCAGTTCGAGGGCATGCGCATGCGGACCACCGGTTTCCTGGCCAACCTGGGCCGCAGCGAGGCGCAACGTGATGTGATCGCGCGGTTCGATGCCCTCGTGCTTCCCCTGGTGCCCTCGACCTGGCGCACGGTCCTCTTCGGCGTGGCGAAGAAGCGCAAGGCCTGATCGAGCAAAAGGACAAGGAAGAACAGCCCACCGCCATATGCCACAGCGCACCATCCTCGTCACCGGCGGCGCCGGGTTCATCGGCGGTCATGTCTGCCGGGCCTTGGTGGGCCAAGGGGTGCGGGTGCGCTGCCTGGACAGCTTCGTCACCGGCCGCCGCGACAACATCGCCGACCTGGTGGATGGCTCCGACTTCCGGCTGCTGGAAGCCGACATCCGGGACCTGGACGCCTGCATGGAGGCGGTTGATGGCGTGGGTGCGGTGGTGCACCTGGCCGCGCTGGGTTCCGTGCCCCGGAGCATCGACGACCCCCTGGCCAGCGAAGCGGCGAACCTCACCGGATGCCTCCAGGTGCTGGAAGCGTGCCGCCGGAAGGGGGTGCGCCGGGTGGTGTACGCCAGCAGCTCCAGCGTTTACGGCGATAGTGCGGCGTCGCCCAAACAGGAAGGCACCGAGGGGACCCCGCTCTCCCCGTATGCCGTCACCAAGGTCATGAACGAGGCGTATGCCGGGCTCTACCATCGCCTGTTCGGGCTGGAGACCATCGGCCTGCGGTTCTTCAACGTGTTCGGCGAGCACCAGGACCCCGAAGGGCCGTACGCCGCGGCCATCCCTCGGTTCATCGCCCGCCTGCTCGACCACCGCCCGCCGGTGCTTAACGGCGATGGCCGCCAGACCCGCGACTTCACCTACGTGGGCAACGCCGTGCAGGCCGTGCTGGCCGCGCTGGCCACGGCCCGCACCGAAGCCTTCGGCGGGGTGTTCAATGTCGCCTGCGGCCGCAGCACCGATCTGCTGACCCTGGTGGACCTGCTGCGGAAGGCCCTGGTGGAGCACGACCCCGCCGTGGCCGGCATCGCGGTGGAGCACGGTCCCGAAAGGCCGGGTGATGTGCGCGCCTCCCTGGCCGACATCGAGCGGGCACGGATGGTGCTCGGGTACGACCCGCAGTATGCCGTGGAACAGGGCCTGGACCGGGCCGTGCCGTGGTATGTGCAGCATCTGCGCTGAGGAGCGCGGCGGGCTGATGCGGCTTGCCGGGATGCCCGGACCCTGGGCCGCACCGTGCCACCACCGCCGATGCGCTTACTTCGCGGCGCGCCGCACCTGATGACACCCGCCGAATGGATCGTCCTCGCCACCGTGATCGGTGCGCTGGCGCTGTTCATCTCCGAAAAGCTGAGCATCGACCTGGTGGCGCTGCTCATCGCGCTGGTGCTCACGCTCACCGGGGTGATCACCCCGCAGGAGGCCGTGGCCGGCTTCAGTGATGCGGCCACCCTCACGGTGGCGTTCATGTTCGTGCTCAGCGCCGCCCTGCTGCGCACCGGGGCGTTGAGCACCATCGGCCCGCGGCTGGGGCCGCTGTTCAAGACGGGCGAGGCCCGCGGCCTGGCCGTGTTCATGCTCGCCATCGGGGCCATCTCCGCCTTCATCAACAACACGCCCATCGTGGCCGTCTTCATCCCGGTGGCCGTGCAGATGGCGCGTTCGGCCCGCATCCATCCGGGCAAGCTGCTGATCCCCCTGAGCTTCGGCACCATCCTGGGCGGCACCTGCACCCTGATCGGCACCAGCACCAACATCGTGGTGAGCGGCCTGGCCCAGAAGCTCGGCGCACCGGCCATCGGCATGTTCCAGATGGCCCCCATGGGGCTGGTCTTCCTGCTGGCCGGCGTGGCCTACATGGTGTTCGTGGGCCGGCACCTACTGCCCGGCGACGGCCCTGCGGCGGACGACCTGGGCGACCTGTTCGGCATGGGGGGCTACCTCACCGAGATCGAGCTGCTGCCGGGGGGGAGCAGTGTGGGCCTGCGGATCATGGACAGCCCGCTCGTGCGCGACCACGAGATGGACATCATCGCCATCCAGCGCGGCGACCAACGCTTCAACCTGCCCAGCGGCGACACGGTGCTGGAAGCGGGCGACCTGTTGAAGGTGCGTTGCGACGTGGCCCGCATCCGCGCCATGAAGGACCGGGCCCAGGTGAGCGTGCGCCCAGGGCTGCGGCTGGCCGACGACGACCTGCGCGCCCGCGGCACCACCCTGGTGGAACTGGTCATCACCGCCAGCAGCCCGTTGGAGGGCAAGACGCTGCGTTCGGCCGACCTGATCCGTACCTACCGCGCCGTGCCGCTCGCCGTGCGCCACCGCGAGGAAGTGCTGCACGACCGGCTGCATGACGTGGTGCTGCGCAGCGGCGACGTGGTGCTTGCCGAGGTGCGCAGCCACTATGTGGGCACCCTGCAACGCCTTCAGCGCGGTCCTGACGCCCCTTTCGCCATCCTCGCCCGGCAGGACGGCATCGCCGCCTTCGACCGCCGACGCTTCGCGCTGGTGGCCACCGCCGTGGCCGCCGTGGTGGTGCTGGCCAGCTTGGACGTGCTGCCGGTGATGGTGGCCGCCCTGGCCGCCGTGGTGTTCGTGGTCCTCACCGGCTGCCTGTCCATGAAGGACGTGTACGAGGCCATCGAATGGAAGATCGTCTTCCTCATGGCGGGCTCCTTCAGCCTAGGTGTGGCCATGCACGCCAGCGGCCTGGACGCAAGGCTCGCCGGCGGAGTGGTGGACCTGCTGCGCGACCTGGGCCCCGTGGCCGTGCTCAGCGGGCTCTACCTGTTCACCAGCCTGCTCACCGAACTGATGAGCAACACGGCCACCGCCGCCCTCCTCACCCCGATCGCCCTGCAGGTCGCCGAACGCCTGGACACCAGCCCCACGCCTTTCCTGATGGCCGTGGCCTTCGCGGCCAGCGCCAGTTTCATGACACCCATCGGCTACCAGACCAACGCCATGGTGTACAGCGCGGGCCGCTACCGCTATGTGGACTTCCTGAAGGTGGGCGCACCGATCCACCTGATCTTCTGGGTGCTCGCCACCTTGCTGTTGCCGGTGTTCTATCCGTTGTAGGGCGGTCCGGGACAACGTGGCCCGATGGCCGCACCGGCGCCCGCCACCGCCAGCCGGTCGATCCGGAGGAACTCGTCCCAATACCGTTCGCGGTCCATCTCCTCGTAGTGGATCCGGAAATACCGTGCCTGGTAGGTCTGCACCTGGCACAGCGCGATCAGCAGCACCATGGCGGTGACCAGGACGCGGCGCCACGGCCTGCGCACCGTCTGCAACGCCAGCCCCAGCGGCAGGGCGAAGAGGGGCAGGTATTCCACGAAGGGCCGGGCGCTGAACCCGCCACCGTACCACCAGTTCCACCAGCTGGAAAGGACGTAGGTGAGCAGCAGCATGAAGCAGACCCACGCCACGGCTTGGGGCCGGCACCGACGCCACAGGGGCGGCAGGCCCACCAGGGCCAGGGCGCACAGCGGGGTGTACACGAACAGGCCCTTGCGGTAACTGAAAAGCATGTCGACCGGATGCGGATAGGTCCATTGGAAGTGCTCGCCCGGGTAGCTGTCCACCCACCAATGCCCGGTGCTGACCTTGTACACCAGCGGTTGCAGGCCGGCGATGCCGGCACCGAGCGCGGTGGCGGCCAGCAGGGCCGGGAGCCGGGTGCCCAGGGTGCGCAGTCGGCCGGACCAGGAGCGCCATCCGCCGCCCACCACAGGCAGCGCCAGCACCGCCAGCCCGTTCACCGGTCGCACGAGCACCAGCAGTCCAAGGAGCACGCCGAGGGCGAGGATCCAACGGCTTCCGCCGCCGGCGGCCCAGCGCTGCGCGGCCAGCAGGAGCAACGCCAACAGGGCGAAGCTGTACACATGGCTCATGCCCGGGGCGACGATCGTATAGTAGAAGAGATGCGTGCCCAGCATCAACGCCACCAGCGTCCACGCCCGCCTGCGCTGCTCCACCTCCCAGGCGGCCAGCAGTCGGCCCACAGCCCATAGACCCAGCAGCGCGTAGGCGATCGCGGCCACGCACACGGCCATCACGTAGGGCTTGCCGTGCCCTGGCGCTTCGCGGCCGGCGGCCTTCAGCATGCCGTGCGCGGCCAGGTAGAACGGAGCCTGCATCAGCGCCGTGCCGCACCAGTACTTGTTGATCGTGTCGCCCGTGGGGGCCGTGCGGTACTCGTAGTGCAGGGCCGGGTTGCTGCCCAGGCTGTCGGCCAGGTCCATGAAGCCGAAGTGCAGGTCGTGATGCACCACCAGCGCCGGTAGGTAGGCGTGGTAGCCTTTGGCATCGGCCTGCAGCACGGTGCGCCAGTGGTCGCGGCCCCCGTTGATGTTGTTGGTCACCGCCAGGAGCAGCGTGCCCAGCGCGAACAGTACCAGGCGTTCGGCGGAGATGCGCGCTGCCCGTGCCATGCCGGCAAGTTATCCGTGGCCCACCGTCGTGGGTGGCACGGCCCAGGCGATCACCCGACGGTCGTCGCCGGCGGTGATCAGTCGCCCATCCATCCAGCACAGGGCGTTCACGCTGTGGGTGTGGCCACCTGCCGTACGGTCCAGGCGGGCCATGGGTTCCAGGCCGTCCGCGGTCCACAGTTTGGCGGTCTTGTCGCGGCTCGCGCTGGCCAGGGTCCGCCCACCGGGGTGGAACGCCAGGGCGTAAATACCGCCGCGATGCGCGGCCTGGGCCAGCAGTGGCCTGCCGTCCGCCGCGTGCCAGGCCCGGAGGTGGCCGTCCTTGCCGCCCGAAAGCAGCACGGGCTTGGTGGGGTGCCAGGCCAGGCTGGTGCTGCCGCCTTCATGCCCGGCCAGTGTCAGGTGCTCGTTGAGGTCCCGGCCATCCAGTACATGCACCGGACCATCGCCGCTGGCCACGGCCACGAACCGGCCATCGGTGCTCGCGGCGACGTCGCGCAACTTTCCTTCGGCCAGGGGCAGTTGCCGCAGCAGGTCCAGCTTGGGCCCTTGGGGATCACTGCGCGAACGCCACACGCTCAGCGTTCCATCACCTCCGGCGCAGGCCACGCGGTCGTCGGCGAGGGCGACGATCCGGAAGATGCCCCGCCGGTGGCTGGAGAGGTGTTGCGTTTCGCAGCGCCGGACCAGGTCGATCACATGCAGGCCACCGCCCTCGGTACCGATCAGCAGGGCGTCGCCGGGCGTGGTCACGGCAAGGGCGAACACCGCCTGGTCCACCCGGGCGAGGGCAACAGCGGCACCGGTGTCCAGGTCCCACAACGCCACCGTGCCGTCGCCGCTGCCGCTCAGCACGCCGCCCTGCCAGCTGCCCAGCGCGTACACAGGCCCGCGATGCCCCTCCAGATGCCGAACCCCGTTCGGTACCATGGCCGTCATTCCTCCAGGGATCCGAAGAGCGCCTGGCGGTCGGCGAAGGTGATGTCCCGGTTGCGGTAAGTGCTACCGCCACCTTTCGGCTGGGGGAAGGGGGTCAGCCGTTTTTCCAGGAACGCCCGCACCACGCCGGGCATGTGGCGCACCACCTCCAGGGTGTTGAGGCTGCGCAGGTGGAAGGGCGTGGTGGGCCAGGGGGTGTCCGTGGGCCGCTGAAAGAGAATGTCGCCGGTGTCCACGCCTTCGTCCACCAGGTGGAAGGTGATGCCCACCGACGCGCGGTCGTTGTGCCGGCATTGCCAGAACTCGCTGCGTGTGCCGCGGTAGTGGGGCAGGAGGCTGGTATGGGCATTGATGGCCGGGGCGATGTCGAGCACGGCCCGCCGGAGGATGCCGGTGCCGAAGACCACCAGGGCGACCGGACTTTCGCTGCGCAGCCTGTCGACCGTGGCGGCCGTGTTCATGTCGTCCACTTCGATCAGGGGCGGGCCGGCGGGCCATCCGGGCAGCAGGTCCATGGCGGCGATCCCTCCATCCAGCACGATGTCCGCCTGCTCGAAAAGCCTGCTTTCCACGCGCAGTACATGCTTCATCGTAGGATCGCGGAACAGCGTGCCCACATGGTTCACCAGCGTGTTGCCGAGCACGCTGCGCAGCACGCGGAAGACCCAGCGTTTGGACGGTTCCGGCGCGGGTTCCCTGCCGACCACGATCAGCCGCAGGTCGAGCCCCTGGGCCACCAGGGCGCGCGCCAGGGCTTTCGCCCCGCGCGAACGGTTGGTGAGCAGGATCACCGGATGGCTCATGCGCCGTCGAAGTGAAGGGTGAACGTTTTGCGCCCGTGCTCCTCCAGCCGGGGTGCGAGCACGCCCTCGGTGCCCACGACCTTCCAGGGTGGCCTGGCGGGCAGGTTGAAGGTGAACGCATGGCCTGCCAGTTCCGCGGCGCCGAGACGGTCGAAGGCGATCCCGTCCGCGGTGAACCGGATCGTTCGTTCCGGTGTGTCCACCTGGATGTGGTCGCGGATCACCAGGTGGTCCAGCAGCCGTGCGGTCCCGCTGACCATGAGACGGCCCTGCCGGTGGAGGGTGGCGACATGTTCCAGGGCCCGGCGCGTGTGCGGCGGCACGTGCACGGGGTCGGCCATGCGCGCGGCGGGACGTTTGCCCAGATGCGTGTAGGCGATGCACACGCCGCCACGTCGCACCAAGGCGTTCATGCGTTCGGGGGCCAGCAGCGTGCCCAGACCGTCGATGTCGGCCAGTGGCCATTGGCCGTGCCGTTGGAAGATGTACAGGGTCCGCCCGTCCGGGAACCGGTGGCGCCGGTAGGCCCGGTTGGCATCGCGTGCGGAGGGCACGGTGCCCGGCCGCAGGCCCGCTCGCACCCGGCTCCGCGCGTAGCGGGCGAGCCCTGTCCGTCGGTCGCCGGCGTGCTCCAGGGTATAGGTCAGGTCGCTCAGGGGCAGGTCCTGGCCCAGCACCGGGGTCACCGTGCCGTCCCACAGGTAACGCACGCCGGCTGCATGCACCAGGTCGAGCGTGTACAGGGGGTTGGGGTACACATGGCCGGAGGCATCGCGGAACTCGGGGATGGAACCGGTGCGGTGCAGGTGCAGCATGTTGCCCGTGAACTGGCTGTGGTCCACCCAGACGCGGGGCCTGAACCCGATGCGCTCCATCCAGGCCAGGGCCGCCTCGGCATCACTGCGGTCGAAACCGCGCGTGCGGGCGAACATGTAGTCGCCCCAGGTGTGGATGCTGTCGTGCGGGTGGGCGGCCAGCAGCTCCGGCCGACCGTGCAGGTCCACCTGGTCGGGCAGCAGCGTGTTGTACGACCGCAAGAACAGGGCGTCGGCGAAGGGCAGTCCGAGTTCCTGCCAGATGGTGCGATGCAGCTCATCCCACCCTGCCGGGGTGGTGTTGTCCGGGTCGTTGCTCAGCGTGAGCCAGGCATGCCACGGGTGGGGCAGGGGGCGCACGGCGGGGTGGTGGGTCCGCACGGTGCGGCCGATCCCGGAGGTGGTCAACGATGCCTTCTCTTCATGCATTGCGGCGCGGCCAAGATAGTCCGCGTGGGCCCGGCACCCCACCGTCCCGTCGATCGCCTGCCCCGGCTCGTCGGATCGCCGCCCCTCAGGCCTTGGCGTTCACCGGAGCCTTGACCTCGCCTTTCGGACGGTAGCCGAACAGGCGGTTGTCCTTGATCATGTTGTCCACGTAGGGCGGCACCATCCCCTCCCAGTTCTCGCGCCCTTCACGGATCATCGCCAGCACCTGCTGGCTGAAGATGTGCAGCACCGTGGGGTCGTAGGTCTCGATGTCCACGATCCGCCGGTTGTACAGCAGGTAGTCGTACAGGGGCTGCAGCCGCGGATGCACCGGCATGTTGGCCGTGGTCATCAACTCCACGTCGGCCGTGGGCCTGCTGGGGTACACGTAGATCTTCAGGTCGCGCGTGAACAGGATCCCGAAGGCCTCCAGCATCCCGCCGTTCAGGTGCCGGTAATACTTCTCGTTGAAGACCTCGATCAGGTTGTTCACGCCCATGATCAGGCCCATGCGCGCCTTGGTGTACCGGCTGAAGTACTCCACCAGCTTGTAGTACTCCTGGTAGTTGCTGATCAGTACGGTCTGCCCCAGGGAGCACAGAATGTCGGCCCGGTCGATGAAGTCCTTCTCGTCCACGCTGCCGGTGTCCGCCTGCAGGTTGTTGAGGGTGATCTCGAAGAGCACCTGCAGGTTGCTCCGGTCCACCCGGTTCTCCTTGATGAACATGTTATAACCGTTCATGATCATATCGATGTTCACCTTCGTCACCGGGCGGAAGCTTCCGCGGATGGTGAGGATGTTCTTCTTGTACAGCACCTCGCTGGCCTGCAGGTTCTGGCCGTCGGGGCCGAAGATCACCGCGTCGGTGTAGCCGCGCTTCACCAGCTGCAGGCTCATCAGGCGGTTGTCCACCTGGGCGAAGTCGGGCCCGTTCATCTGCACCATGTCCACCTCGATCACGTGGCGGCTCACGTTGTCGTACAGGCAGGTCATGATCTCCTGCGGGTCGTGGTGCTGGAACAGGCACCCGTACAGGAGGTTCACCCCCATCACACCGATGGTCTCCTGCTGGAGACTGATGTCGGGGTCGTGCAACCGCACGTGGATGATGACGTCGCTGGTGGGCCTGTCGGGGCCGGTCTGGAAGCGCACCCCGATCCAGCCGTGGCCGATGTGCGGCCGGTCCAGCGTGCTGGTGGCCACCGTGTTGGCGAAGGTGAAGAACTTCTTGGTGGGGTGGTCCTTGCGCGAGAGGCGCTCCACCATCAGGCCGTATTCGTGCCGCAGCATGTTGCGCAGCCGGCTCTCGCACACGAACCGGTTGTCGGCCTCCTTGCCATAGATGGCGTTGCTGAAGTCCTTGTCGTAGGCGCTCATCGCCTTGGCGATGGTCTGGCTGGCGCCGCCCGCCCGGAAGAAGTGCCGCACCGTCTCCTGGCCCGCACCGATCTCGGCGAAGGTGCCGTACAGGTCCGTGTCCAGGTTGATCTTCCGGGCCTTCTGGCCGGGGCTCAACGTGACGTGCGTATTGCTGCTGGTGCTTGGCATCGGCCCGTGCGGGAAGGGTGCAAAGGTACGGCGCTCTTCACCGGTCGTCAGCGGTGCGCACGGGGTCTTCCGGTCCGGGTGAGGCTTGCCGTGGTCCGATCCCTTCCCCACCGGCCCGGCCTACTCGCAGCGCAGTGCCGGGTCCACGCGGTCCGCATAGGCCTGGATGCCGCCCTCGAGCTGGATGAGGCCCTTGAACCCGTGGCGCCTTTCCAGGGCCGTGATCGCGGCCAGCGCCCGGTTGCCCGTGCGGCAGTGCACCACCACGGGCACGTCGCGCCGGATCTCATCCAGCCGCTCCAGGATCTCCCCCAGCGGGATCAGGGTACCGCCCAGTGAACAGCGCTCCGCCTCGTACGGCTCACGCACATCGATGAGCTGGAAGGCCACGCCCGACCGGCGCATGCGTTGCAGTTCCTCCGGGCTTATCGTGGTCATGGGCGGGAAGGTGTGGACATGCACGGGGCGCGAAGATGCAACGACCGCGGCGACCGGCTGCGACGTTCTTAGGCCTTGCCCTTGGGGTCCTGCTGCGGTGGCTTCACCTGCCGCAGTTTCGCGGCCACCTCCTCGGGCAGGTACTGGAAGAAGGTGTCGCCACGCAATCCCAGCCGCAGCGTCTCCAGGGGGATCACCTCCTCGGCGGGCACGTTGCCCAGGTTCACATTGGCGCCGAGCTGCCGGATGAACCACACTTGCTGGCTTTTCTGGGGCGCCTCCCAGAGGATGTCGTGCCCCGGCACCTTGGCCAGGATGCGGTTCACCAGCGTGGTGTGCGCGTGGCCGCTGGGCCTGTAGATGCCCACGTTGCCGCTCTCGCGTGCCTCGGCGATCACCTTCCAGCTGCCGGCCTCCAGCTCGGTGTTCATCATGCGCACCCACTTGGCCGGGCTGATCAGGATGCCGCTCTCCTTGCTGCCCACCTCGCTGAGCACCGTGTGGTCCTGCGCCAGGATGCTGATGTAGCGGCACTTCTCGTCGTGCGGCAGGTCGATGCTGCCGTCGCTCACCTCGGCGCACTCCAGCCCCAGGTCCTCCAACAACCGGCGATAGGCGTCGAACTGCCCGCGGGCGATGAAGGCCTCGAAGAGGGTGCCGCCGAGGTAGACCTTGATCCCGGCCGCCTTGTAGCGCTTCACCTTGTCCTTCAGTCCGGGCATCACGTAACTGGTGCCGAATCCCAGCTTCACCAGGTCCACCAGGTGCCCTGCGACCTCGATCAGGTCGTCCACCTGCCGCAGGGCCAGGCCCTTGTCCATCACCATGGTGAGGCCCTCCTCGCGCGGTTTGGCCGTGCGCGCGGGGATGTGCGAGAGACTGAAGTTCATCGTTTGTACAGCTCGATCAGGTGCATCACCTGGGGCATGGACGCCGCCTCGGGATGGTGCTCCAGCAGCTGGGTGTGGCCCGCGTGGTCGGCCATGAGCGCCTCTTCCAGCTCCAACAGCGCCTGTTGCTGCCGTCCGCAGCGCAGCAGGTAGCTGGCCAGCCGGTACTTGTAGCGCGGCGTCAGCTTGTGCACCAGCTCCCCTTCGCGCAGCTTGGCCAGCGCGGCCTCGGGACCTTTGAGGTGCAGCATCAGGTCGGCATGGTCCAGCCAGCCGTCCAGGCTCTCGGGCTCCATGCTGTTGAGCCGTTCGTAGGCACGGATACTGTCGGCCCAACGCTCGGCCCGGGCCAGGGCGTTGGCCAGGTAATACCAGCCGTCCCCCGAGTCGGGTGCGATGCGCACGGCCTGCTCCAGGTCCTTGATGGATTCGGCCGACCGGCCTTGGTAGTCCTTCACCACCCCGCGGCCGATCCAGGCATCCACCCACTCGGGATCCAGCGCCAGGGCCTGGTCGTAGTGGATCAGCGCCTGCTCATGCCGTTCCATCTTCTCGTAACACTCACCGATGTAGCTGAAGGTGACGGCCTGCGGCCCGTCGATGTTCAGCGTTTCCTGGTAGCAGGCGATGGCCTCCTCGTAAGCACCCTGGTGCAGCAGGTTGCGGGCCTTGCTGAAGTAGGCCGAGCTGAACTCCTCCTCGATGGCCAGGCACAGGTCCAGCGCCTGGTTGCTCTCCTCGAAACGGCCCAGCTTGGCCAGGGCGTTCCCCAGGTCGTACCACGCCACGAAGCTGTACGGGTGCTCGTTGGTGAAGTTCCGGAAGAACACCACGCTGGCTTCGTGCGCCTCGGCGAGGTCGTAGCAATAGGCCAGCTCGTACAGTACGGCCTCGTTCTCGGGGTTCACCTCCAGCGCCTTCTTCAGGCACACGATGGCCTCGTCGAACTGCTCGCAGTTCTCGTGCTCGAAGGCCAGGTCCAGGTAAATGTCGTCCAGCCCTTCCTCGGCCAGCTCCAGCGCCTTGCGGTAGTGCTCGATGGCCTTGCGGTAGTTGCGCAGCTGGCTGTGGATGCCGGCCTTGTGCAGGTGCACGTCCTCGTTGTACGGCTCCAGCTTGGCGATGCTGTCCAGCACCTCCAGGGCCCGGTTCAGGCGGCCCATGCCCATCAGCACCTGCGCCTCGCAGAACAGCAGGTCCACCGACCCCGGATGCTGCTTGTGGGCATAGTCCAGCACCTGCCGGGCCTTCTTCGGTTCGTTGTTGTCCAGGTAGTGCTCGATGATCAGCTCGAACTCCTCGACGTCGAAGAAGTAGTGATCGTTCCGGCTCAGCATCGCCTCGAAGCGCTGCACATGGTCCGTGCGGTCGTCCTCACGGTCCGGCAGGGGGGAAGGGCCTTCGTTCATGCGCGGCAAAGTTCCCTCAAAATTAGGGAACCGACGGGCGGCCGTCGGGTGCGGCGCACGGGTTATGCACAGCCCGCCGGGGGATCCGCCACGGTGCGGGCGCCATGCGGACCACCGGTCGGGCCACCTTTGCAGCGGACGGAACGGGAACGGCCCCGCGGCCCCTTCCGCCAAGCTCACGCATCACCATGACGCTCATCCGCTCCATCTCCGGCATCCGCGGCACCATCGGGGGCCGCCCCGGCGAAGGTCTTTCGCCCCTCGACATCGTGCGCTACACCGCCGCCTTCGGCACGCTCATCCGCCAGCGCAGCGGCAAGACCGCACCCCGGCTGGTGCTTGGACGCGACGCCCGCCTCAGCGGACCCATGGTGGCCGACCTGGTGCGCGGCACCCTCGTGGGCCTGGGCTTCGAGGTGATCGACCTGGGCCTGGCCACCACGCCCACCGTGGAAATGGCCGTGCCCGGCGAAGCTGCCGACGCCGGCATCATCCTCACGGCCAGCCACAACCCCAAGCAGTGGAACGCCCTCAAACTGCTGAACGGCCGCGGCGAGTTCATCAGTGCGGCGGACGGCGCCGAGGTGCTCCGGATCGCCGGGCAGGACGACTACAGCTTCGCCGACGTGGATCGCCTGGGCCGCGTGCGCACCGACGACGGCTGGACCCGCAGGCACATCGACGCCATCCTGCGACTGGACCTGGTGGACGCCGCGGCCATCGCCGCCCGCCGGTACACGGTGGTGGTGGACGCCGTGAACAGCGTGGGCGGGGTGGCCGTGCCTCTGCTGCTGGAAGCCCTGGGCGTGGCGGTGGTGAAGCTCCACTGCGAACCCAACGGCCATTTCCCTCACAACCCCGAACCCCTGCCCGAGCACCTCACCGACCTCTGCGCGAAAGTGGTGGAGCAGAAGGCCCATCTGGGCATCAGCGTGGACCCCGACGTGGACCGCCTGGCGCTGGTGTGCGAGGACGGCAGCCTCTTCGGTGAGGAGTACACCCTGGTGGCCTGCGCGGACCACGTGCTGGCCCACCGCCCGGGCGACACGGTGAGCAACCTCAGCAGCACACGCGCCCTCCACGACGTGGCCGCCCGCCATGGCCGCACCCGCCACGCCAGCGCCGTGGGCGAGGTGAACGTGGTGGAACGGATGCGCGAGGTCAACGCACCCATCGGCGGCGAAGGGAACGGCGGTGTGATCCTCAGCGAACTGCACCACGGCCGTGATGCGCTGGTGGGCATCGCCCTCTTCCTCACCCTGCTGGCCCGGCGCGGCGGCTCCTGCCTGGAACTACGGCGCAGCTACCCGGACTATTTCATCAGCAAGAACAAGATCGAGCTGCGTCCCGACGTGGACGTGCAGGCCATCGTGAACGCCGTG